>JAKBMM010000013.1 GCA_021831565.1 Planctomycetota bacterium | reverse complement strand
AGGCGGCGTTGAAATCGGTCTGGCCGAACACCAGAAACCTTCCCCAGCCGTTGCCGCTCATGACGGAGCCGTCGGTAACGATGGCGCCGGCCACGCCCGGAGGAATGGTTCCATCGACATTTTTGAACACCGCGTATTGATCCCAGGTTTGCGGATTGTAGGAAAAGCTGTAGGTGTTGCGGTACCAGACACCATCCTGCGTGCCGCCGGTGATGGGCAGGCACAGCCAGGTTCGCGGCGGATAATTCCGCCAGGCGACGGAATTGACCAGGCCGGCATAGGAAAGCGTAAGCGTTTCGGGATCGGCGGTTTCCAGAAAATGAAACGAAAGCGTGGCGGTCAAAATCAGGCGGTGCAGATCGGCCACCTCGCTCTGCGCGTTGCCGCCGGCCGGCGTGTAGGTAACGGTGGCGAGATTGTTGGCGGCGTCATAATGGCCCAGAACCTGCGTCAGACCGCCGTTGAAGCTCTTGAGATAGTTGCCGGGATACTGGTCCCACTGATATTCGCAGAACACGTCGAAACAGTCGAAGCCCTGGCAGACGGCGCGGACGTGGCGCACAACGGCGGCGGGGCGATCCGGGTGCGGAACACCGATGCCGGGAATGGCCAGGCCGGTGGTGGAATCCACCGCGGCCACGGCCATGATGGGACGGAGCGTGGGCGAGTATTCCGACAGGCCGGTGATCTGAAATTTCCGGATAATCCGATAACCGGTGGCGGTCCACTGCACCGGCTCGGCCAGGAGCAGGTCTTCCTTGATGCGGATGGGCATAACGGGGCTATAGGCGGCGCGCCGCGGCGATAACCACGGATGGACGCATGTGAACGGGGTTCCCAATGCGTAACTTGGGCGGAAAGAGGCGCTGCCATACAATAAGCAAACGTGAGCGCCCGTAGCTCAATTGGATAGAGCATCCGCCTTCTAAGCGGAATGTTCCGGGTTCGAGTCCCGGCGGGCGCGTTTTGGCCAAGTGCTCTGTCACAAGGACCAAAATAGAGCCGGTGAATTTTAGGAAGTTGACAACCAAGCAGTTGGATGGCTTCCTCGGCGTGCCTGAGCATGTCCTTGAGGCTTACCTGGTCGTCACGCACGCTCATACTGTACCTCCGCCAAACCTAACACTTCATCACGGAAGTACGGGTTCAAGCCTTTGATCGTGTGCATCTCGGCACGGCGGCCCAGAATACGGCTTAGCTCGATTTCGATTCCCGCCAGGGCGATCAGCCCCACCCCCGCGCCCGGCTCAAAGTCCACCAGCACATCCACATCGCTTGCGGCGGAGAAATCGTCCCGCAGCACCGAACCAAAGAAAGCCAGACGGCGGATGTGATGGCGGTGGCACAACTCTTCGACTTTTGCTTTCGGCACTTGAATCCTGACGCCCATCATACGCGCCTCCGTAAACACCCCGGCGTTGGAAGCTCGTCCAACTGTCCCACCACCGGGGCACATTTTACAACACACACTTTTCCCTGTAAAATCAAGCAATTGCTGACCTGTTCCACTTGTTGAGGCGCATGGTCCGCACCGGCGCCAGGCGTCGGTATGGCGTGGCTCCTGAAGCGAGATGGCATGGCGTTACAACCGGAACAGCGCCGGGGCGCAAAGACGGTCTTTCGCGATGTGGATCCGAAAGTTGATCCGGCCCATGCGCCGCTGACGCAGGAGCAGCTTGTGGCGTTGGGCGAGGCGCGGCTGCGGTTCGGACGCATATTACGCGCCGCGCACGCGGCGCACCGCGCTTTTGTGGGCCTGCTTCTGTCCGGCGTGATTACCACTCTGCTGGCGGTGTGGGGAGGATTTCATTTCTGGGCGTTTGTGATGGGCGCGTGGATGATTGTGGCCGGGATCATCGAATATGTGGGGGCCGAGCGTATCCGGCGGTTGCGGAAAAATGCCTTGCGAATTCTTCGCATGAACCAACTGCTGCTGGGCATTATGTTCATTCTGATCGGTTGCTGGTGGATGCTGGAGGTGAAACTGGGCCGGCAGGACGCCTCCCTCCGCCGGATGGTCGGCTCGCTGAGCGGAGCGGACATGGGAATCTCAACCGCCCGGTTCATGCAGTTAGCGCATCTGTGTCTTTACGTCGCCTACGGCAGCATCGCCGCATTCGGTCTGATCGCGCAGGGCGGCATGTTTCTGTATTACACGTGGCGCGATCAACAGCTTCAGGCATATTTGGCCGAAACACCGGAATGGATTATCGGCCTGGAGTCCCGATAGCCCGAACATTTCACCGCCGAGTCGCGCGATCGCAGAGGTTGTTGAACGGTACATGAATTTGCGCACCGGACTTTGTGACACGGTCCGTCGCAGCGGCCCGTCTTCGCGCGGCGCGATTGGCGTGATGCGATTGGCGCGACGCTGGTTCGCGCGGCGAACGGGTTTCATCCGTGCGGGATGGGTATCGTTAATCCGTCATAACAGAGCCGCACGCGCGGCGGCAGGCCGGCCTCGGCCTGGGCATGCGACACATCGTGAGAAAGATGAGTGAAATAAGCCTGTTGGGGTTGGAGGCGGTCGATGAGAGCCAGCGCCTGTGCGAAGGAAAGGTGGGCCGGGTGCGGGCGGGGCCGCAGAGCGTCGATAATCAGCGTCTGGAGATTCCGGAGTTGATCCAGCGACGATTCGGGAAAATCAGAGCAGTCGGTACAGTAGGCGAAATCGCCAATACGGAATCCCAGCACCGCGCCGCGGGCGTGCAGGAGGGGTATGGGCCGCCACGATACGCCGAAAAGATCGAAAGGTCCACTAATCCTGTTGGGCGCCAGCGTAGGGCGAAAAAAGCCCGCGTCTTGTTGTTGGATGAAGGCATAGGGAAATATGCGTTCCAACGCGACGAGGGTATCCTCGGCGGCGTAAATGGGCAGCGGGGAACCCAGGATCGTGTTGTACCGTCGCACATCGTCAAGTCCGAAAATATGATCCGCATGGGCGTGTGTGAACACCACGGCATCGATGCGGTCGAGCCGGGCCGCAATAGCCTGCAAGCGCAGTTCCGGAGTGGTATCCACCAGGATATGGTGGTTCTGATAATGCACCACAATACTGCAGCGCGAACGGCGATCCCGAAGATCGTCGCTGGAACAAACCGGACAGTGACACCCGATCATCGGCACACCGGTCGAGGTGCCCGAACCCAGAACGGTTATTCGCATAGACAAACAGTCCGCCATTGCCGCAACTTATGCCTGCACGGGTGTTCAAGCAAGTCGGGACGGCAAACCGATAACGATCTGTGGAAGATCAATTTTTTTACGCCGGATGCGAAGGCGGAAAAACAGGCAAGGCGGCGGTCCGGAAAAATGGATATGGAAAGGACGAGTATGGAGTCTGAGCACTACCCATTCGAGCCGCTGGCGTTTCTGCTCGTTGAAGACAGTCCCAGCGAAGTGTTTGCTCTGGCCGAGACCTTTAATACCGCCCGGATTTATAACAAACTGATGGTGCTGCGGCGGGGAATGGACGTATTGCCGTTTCTGCGGCGCGAGCCGCCGTTTGAATCGAAGCGCCGGCCGGACGCTATTTTTCTTAAGCTGCCGCTGCGGGACGTGGACGGCGGGAAACTGCTCGAGGAAATTCGGGCCGACACCAGGATTTCAGGATTGCCCGTGATCGTGATAATCGACGGCCCAACCACCGATGTGATGGAAGAAACATTCGGATTGGATGCGGAGCTGGTGCTGCACAAGCCGATCAATCCGAACCGCTTGCGCAGCGCATTGCTTTCACTGGAAGGGCGCTGGATCACTTTTCTCAAAGAGACGGCCAATGGCGAAGCCGCGGCTCCGTTGCCGGCGGAGATCGCCGTCCCGGCGGGAAGCGTATCGTCATAAGATCGCACCAATTTTCCGGGGAATAATTTAGAGCCTGTCCGGACAGGCTCTTGGTGACATAAGCACCGCAAATCCATGCGACGCGGCGCGCCGGCGCCGGCGCGCCATACACCCCGTGGCCCGACATTCGGGATCCCGCAGAAAAAAATATCCCCACCATTTCCCTTGACAGACGTTGCGGGGCTACTAAACTTTCGGCATACAGAGAGGAGTGGGAAGCGGGGCTTGCGGCGTATACGCGTTGGGGATGGGCCTGACGCCCGGGCGAAAGCAAGCGTTCACGGCAATGCCGGAATAAAATCAGCGGTTGCAAACCGGCACCGTAGACGGGCGAACGAAGATCGCAGGTGAAGATTCGGCCAACGGGAGTCGCCTTTGAATACGTTGACAAAAATTTTCGTTGTGCTTCAGCTTGTGCTGGCGCTGGTGCTGGCGGTTCTGGTGGTGCTGTTCGCCTATAAACAACCGAATTACAAAGAACAATTGCAGGTTGAACAGAAGTCGCGGATCGCGGCGGCGGCGGCGTTAGCGCAGCAGGAGACGCAAAACACCGCTCTGCTGCGAAAATTGGCCGCCGCCCGGCGGGCCGCGGCGCGACAGGCGGGGGCGCTGCAATCCCAGATCATCAATCTGGAAGGCCAGGTGGCGGGCGATCAGACCGAGATCGCCCAGATTAAGGCCGCCAAGGGCCAGATGGGCACGAACGTCTCCCTGCTGACGAATACCGTCCATTCCCTCAACAAACAGGTGGCCGACGAAACGGCGCAGTTGAACACACTGCGCCCGTCGCTGCTGCGATACATTAATGAAAACGCACAGTTGAACCGGCGCGTGGATCAACTTACCGACGAGCGCGACGCGGCGCGGAAGACCATCCAGACGCTTCAGGAAAGCATTGTCGCTCTGAATCACAAGCTGGTCCTGGCGGCGGCCAAAACAACCGTTTCGCCGCAACGCGCCGTCAATCTGCGCACCATGATTGGCACGCCCACACCGGTGCGGGTCAACGGAATCATCCGCCGCGTGCGGACATTCGACGGCCGGACTTACGTGAGCACTTCCCTGGGCCGTCGCGATGGAATCCACAAGGGGACCCGTTTGACCATCTATCGCGATCACAAGTACATCGGGGACGCGATTGTCCAGCGAGTGGACACCACGGAATCGGTCGGCGTGGTAACGCTCCAGGCGCCTGGCGCGAAAATTGACACCGCCGATCTGGTCATGAGTGGACCAGGCTTGTAAGCCGGCCGGAGCGGTGCTGTAAGGGATTCGATCCCTGGGAGTTCCCATGTCAAGCGGAAGTCCGCGAAGCCGAATAAGCGTTAAGCCGCAGCCGAACGTATACACCGCCTTGGCGCTCATCGGCATGTTGGCCACCTTGGCCGCCCTGATCTACGTGGTATACCAGTACAAGGTGCTCGTGGGATTCTAGAGAGATTCTCAGAACGGAGCAATACAGGCGTGTTTTTTGACTGGGCTCTGGGCTGGTTTTCCCTGGACATGGGTATCGATCTGGGGACATGCAATACGCTGGTTTGCGTACGCGGCCAGGGTATTGTCCTGAACGAACCATCCGTGGTGGCGGTTCGCAAGGGCACCAACATTGTTCTCCAGAACGGCAACGCCGTCGGGCTGACGGCCAAGGAAATGCTGGGCAAAACACCAGGCAGCATTACGGCCATCCGGCCGCTCAAGGACGGCGTCATAAGCGATTTTGAGATCACCGAGGCCATGCTGGCCTATTTCATCCGCAAAGTGCACGGCCGGCGGCGCTTCATCAAACCGCGCGTGGTGATCGCCATTCCGTCCGGTATTACCGCGGTGGAAAAACAGGCTGTTTTCCATTCGGCGATGCAGGCGCAGGCGCGACACGTATACCTGGTGCTCGAACCGATGGCGGCGGCCATCGGGGCCAATCTGCCGATCAACGAGGCCGTGGGCAGCATGATCGTCGATATCGGAGGCGGAACCACCGAGGTGGCCATCATCAGCCTGGGCGATATAGCGGTTTCCGAATCCATCCGCATCGCCGGCGACAATTTCGACGAAGCCATCACCAATCACATGAAAAAAACGTATAACCTGATGATCGGCGTGCTTTCGGCCGAGAAGATCAAGATCGAGATCGGCTCGGCGAGTCCGGTTGGACCGGAAACGACGATGGAGGTTCGCGGGCGCGATATGATCAGCGGGTTGCCGCGCAAGTGCATTGTCACCAGCGAGGAAATTCGCGAAGCACTGCAGGAACCGACCGGAAAGATCATCGATGCCGTCACCCATACTCTGGAACACGCCGAACCGGAACTGGCCGCGGACCTGGTGGAAACCGGTATTACACTCGCCGGCGGCGGCAGTCTGCTCCGCGGCATCGACAAGGTCATTCAGCAGGCGACGGGCTTGCCCGTGCGGCTGGCGGATGATCCGCTAACCTGTGTGGCGCGCGGAACGGGACTGGTTCTGGAAAATATCGAGAATCTCAAGGATGCGCTGGAATCGGACCAGGATGAAATGTGAGCCGCCAATCTGTGTTACGAATGACTCCCTACCGCCGGTTCTGGCTGTTGATCGCCGCGGCGGTGGTTTGCGTGCTTGTATCCGCCCGCCAGCCACAGGTGATGCGTCCGCCCCGTGTGCTGGTCTCGCAGGTGATTCGCGCCGTACTTACGCCCGTCTCTCTGGCGCTAACCAGCCTGCAGACGACCTTCAATCGTTTTCTGCACGCCCACCCCGGGGGGGAAAGCCATCTGCGCGCCGTTCGCCAGCGCTACCGGAATGAAATCGCCATACTCTTGGCGCGCACAACCGCGCTGGAGCATATTCTTCGCGAGTCGCGGATAATCAGCCGCAATTTTCCCGGAATGTCCGGCACCGCTTTGCGGATTGCCGACGTGGTCGGTTTTTCCAGCGGCGGCGTTGATACATGTACGCTCGACCAGGGGCGGCGCGATGATGGGAGCATTCAAGTCGGCGATGCGGTTCTGGCCCGGCTGGCGCTGGTCGGACGGGTCATATCCGTGGGACCGGAAACGTCCAGTGTGCGGCTTCTTACTGATCCGCGCATGAAGGAAAACGCCTGGATTGTCCGCCCCACGCCGAATGGGCAGATCACCATTTCAAAACAAGCCCTTGTTGAAGGGCGCGGCCGGGGACGAATGACCTGCCAGTTGGATGAATCCATTAATTCCATACCGCCGCGACCCGGCGACCTGGTGCTGCTGCACGATCATGAGTGGCCCGCCGCCATCAACGGTGCGGTCATCGGAGTGGTCCGTCGCGTACGGCCATCGGACCGCACCAGTTGGCGCTGGTCCCTGCGCATCCGGCCGCGCGTGGACATGGAGAAAACTTATCACGCGGCGATTGTTCTCTCGTCGCGCCGCTGAAGGGGAGTCAGAAACCAAATCAACATAAAGATAGTTTCTTAATCCGGGGCGAGCGCGGGGCGGGTTGTCGTCCGTTTCGGCGGCGGGATCGCGGCTTGGACGGCAAGATCGGCGGCCCAGCGGGCGGCGAGGGTATTTTTGTCCGAATGCGCCAGAGCGGCCAGGCGGCGTGCGACGGCGGCCAATTCCGTCGGATCGCCGCTTAGCATGGCCATGTTCAGCAGCCGGCGGTAGCTCATGATGCGCACCAGCGCGACGGGAGAAGCGACCAGTTGATGAATGGCCGATTCGAGCCGCCGCGACAATCCCTTGTAAGGGGCGCGGCGGACGATCCAGGCCTGGGTGTAGCTCTCTTGGGAATCGCCAAGCAATTGCAACAGCGTCGCGGTGAGCTTCCTGCGAACGGAGGAGAGAGTCGGTTTGGCGGAAGAGGTTGTGGCGCCGCTGGCCAAGGCCTGTTGCCGGGCTGTAATCGCCGGCAGCGAGCAGACCAGGACACCGGCGGCGAGCATCCGTTTAGCGGCGCTCATGGAAGGTAATTTTTTGGCGACTTGCAGCAGCGAATCCCGGGAGCCGGAACAGAATCCGGAAAGATTAAAATAGCCGGCATTAATTTCCTGGCCGCCCAAGCCGGGAAAAAGTCGGGCGCCGATCGCGCTGGGGTTGGTGATCAACCGTAGTTGGCCGCCCAGCAGCGACGTGGGAGAATCCCAAATGATGTCGGCCAGCGTTCCCTGGTCCACGCGGTAACGTACGCGCAGCGAGTGTTGCGAATCCAGGCGCAGAACCTGGGCGTTGGAATCCACGGCATAGGCGCCCAAGCTGGTGTGGGTGATGCCTTCGAGCGTGGCGGCCAGCCCCACATTTGTGGTCAGAGCGGTATTGGGTCCCACCGCCAGACTCCAGGGCGTCGAGTTGAAATAGCGCACGTCGATATCAATCGGTTCACCCAAAGAGCAAAAGCGAGCGGGCCAATGCACGTACACCAGCACCGCGTCGGAGGGATGATAGATCGCGTCCAATTCCCGGGACGGATAGCCGGCGGCCATGGCTATGATCGCCTTATCTTTCTTACCGACAGGGAGCTTCACTTTCCAGGAGCGAGCCGCCCGGGCGACGGCCAGCGCCGGCAGGGAGCGCAGATGGGAGAGCCAGAGTCGCCGAAGAATGGCGGCGGCGGCGCTTTTGTTATGTTCCTGCGCGTCGATTCGCGCCAATCCGAGCTGCGCGTAGGGATCGTTACCGGCCGCCTGGAAGCGCTGGCGCGCCGCCGGAAGGTATCCCTGCCGAAGAAGCTGCCAGCCGCGCAGGCGAAGGTAAGTGGGGTTGTCGCCGGCGAGCGGTTTGCGCAACGCCGCCACACGGGCCGCAATGTCATGGGCCAGTTCGGGTTGGTATAGAAAATCAAGCCACAGATCGTCGGATTGGAGAATCGGGTCGTTGGGCCGGGCCTTGCTGGCGGCCGCCAGCCGCCGGTGCAGGCGAGCCAGGATGGCCGCAGCGCTCGAACCACGGGCCAAGCCGCCTTTGCTCGCTTGCGCCAGGGCGATCATGAGAACTTTGGTCGGGGGATGTTTGAGCGCCAGAAGTTCCCGCAGGTAGGGACGAAGTTCCGCCTGCCGATCGGCTATCGCCCACCACGCCGCCAGGTCCGCTGTGAGGCGCGGGTCCAGTGGCGCCGCAACTCGCTGGAACTGCTGGACCGCGGCATTGGCCCAGCGGGCGGCGGCGGAATAGTCGTTGGCAGAGGCCAGAATACGGGCTATGGACGCCATCACCCGGGGATCAAAGGGATTGCAGCGAAGCTGCCGGATCAGCGTATAGAGGCGCTCTCGGCGGGGCGCGCGCCGGCGCGCCAGAAGCAGAGAAAGTTCCCGCCAAGCCGCCAGATTAGCGGTATTCAGATGCACCGCCTTGATGAACATTGCCGCCGCCTGACGGTGATGCTCCTGGGCGAGCCGCAACTGCCCGATGCGCAGGGCCGCCGCGCTGCGTATCTGCGGATTGATCTTCCCGTTATTGAGGATTCCAAGGTAAACATGGATACGCCGGGCAACCGTCTGGTACCGGGCGGCCAAGGCGTCGATGAAACGGACCTGGGCGACGAGATTATGCGGCTCGAGCCGAATCAGTTCCAACAGCGTCGAGCGCTCCAGGCTTGTCCGGTGCAATACCGCGGCGGCCTCGGCCAGAAGGCGCAACACTCTCGTTGAATGGGGATCGATCCGCCGCGCTTCCTGCAACAACACCAGTGATTCCCGCGCGGCCAGGGCCGGCGGTATGCGCAGGTTACGACCCGCCGACCGGGCGTCATTCACAAGCTGATATGCCCATAGCGCACCCGTGCTGGGCGTCGCCTGCGCCGCGGCGGGCAAACCCGCCGGAAAAATACTCGCCAGACCGATCAATGCCGGAACCATATAGTGATAGGGAGAGAATTTCCGGATCATGGAGCGTTCCTCGCAAGCGGATACGGTTGGAAGCCGACCTGGATTCGGACGAACCCCAGCTCACCGGGATGCGCCGGTCCCGATGTTCCCGATAGCGATCGGGAGATGGCGGGCAACGCTCGATTGTCGATCGCCCGTCCAAGTCCTTATATCGTCGAGCGGCTTAAGGGTCAACGCCCAACCTTCCTCTTTATCGGTCTAACCGCCCCATTGCCTGAACTGACGGATCCGCCGGTTTCCTACCCCGAGCCTATCGATCCGGCGGTACACCAGAGAGATATTTCCGCAGAAAACGCGCCATACGGATTGAACGTTGTTGGAGCATACCCGCCAAGGAAATGCGGTTGCTTGGTACGCCCAGCAACCGCACCCAGTATACATGCTCTCGGCCGGCGCGGCGGACCGTCAGAGCAACTTGCGCCCCGGGGTGAAAATGGAGGATGATATTGCGGAAATCCCGGACTGTCGCATTCTTCGGCAGATAAGCGGAATTTACGGCGATAATCAGATCGCCGCCATGTAGAAATCGCCCGCAGGGGAATCCCGGCCAGACCTGCCGGACGACGGCGGCGGTGATCCGCTTTTTACGTCCGCCCCTTCGGATGGTCAGCGGGCGCACCGCAAAAGTAATGCCCAAAAAAGGCCGCCGGCCGGAAATGGCGGCGTTAAATTTCTCCAGGTAAAGCTGTATTCCCACATGCACAAGACGATTGATGACTTCCGGACTCCGCGCGCAGCGCAGGCGCGCCAGGACAGCGGGCAGAGCGCGCGGTCCTCTTCTGAATAACCAGCGCTGGGCGCGGCTGCGAACGCGCCAGCGGGATGAGCCAATTTCAGCAACGGCCCGACGAATCGACGGGAGCCGGGGATGAGAACCGACCGCCGGCGACGGCGGCGCAACCCCGATCGCCGGCGGGATGCCGTTACGCGAGCCGGCGCGGCCGCCCGGCTTGGCGCAATGAGTTTCGCACTGGTCAGCACGCGGCGCCCCGATAGCCAGCGGGACCAGCGCGATGATTCCAAGCCACGGCTTTACCCCAATATTCACACGTCGTTCTCTACGATCGGGTTTTATCTAGCGGGTGAGGATCGGTCCGGAGAGGGGCGCGTCGCCGGAGAATCAACCGCCGACTGGGACGATGAGTCCGGGACATCCTCCACCAATTCGGCGACGGGAATGTCCTGTTCGCTCGACGCCGTACCCACCGTTCCTCCATTGGCAGTATCCCCCTGCTCCGAGCCCGCTTCCATCCCCTCTTCGCCGAGGATCGTCCGAACCGGCTTGATCTGGCGCGGTTCGCCGTCGATTAACACTATAAAAATCACCGGTCCGACGCGAATTTGATCGCCGGCCGTTAAAGTTTCTTCGGAGGTGACGCGTTTTTCGTTGAGGTAGGTTCCATTGGTGCTCTGAAGGTCCGAGAGCAGCGCCGTATTTCCTTCCATGACGATCCGGCAATGGCGGCGCGAAACAGCAGCCAGGGGGACTTGCAGTTTGCACTCCTCACCGCGACCGATCGTGGTCGTTTTTCTCAGAAGCGGAAACTCGCGGCGCTGACCATCTTCCTTGAAGACGACTAGCATCAAATCCATCCCGGCCTCCTGTTGGAATCTTCCCGTCCGTTGAGCCTCCACGCACCACCTGGCGGATCTTCATCTTCGGTGCATTGGCGCGCCTATTATAACGTATTACGGACGTTGAAGGTAACGGAAGTTCGAAAAAAATGCCGCCGCATCCGCTGAATATCCGCACGCCGCGTGTAAATCTGGCGCCGCGTTTTTTTCCCCCGCCGCCGCGGCGGGAGTTGGAATCGTCCGGGGCGGTTGACGCAGTGTATGTGCATGTACCCTTCTGCACGACCAAGTGCCATTATTGCGATTTCTATTCGCTCGCCGGCCACCGGCATGAGGCCGCGGCCTATCTGCACGTTCTACGGCGGGAAGCCCGGATGCAGCGCGAGTATTTCGGGGCGCCGGCGCCGGAAACTATTTTTGTCGGCGGCGGCACGCCCACGCTGCTTTCCCCGGCCCACCTGGCGAGTCTCCTGGAGATTCTTCTTGACGCCGTGGACACCAGCCGGCTGAGCGAATTCACCGTCGAAGCCAATCCCAACACGTTTGACCGTCCGCGGGCGCGGGCGCTGCGGGCCGCCGGTGTCAACCGGATCAGTTTCGGCGCGCAGAGCTTTGTGCCGGCCGAGTTGCAAATGCTCCAGCGCGATCATCATCCCTCCAGCGTGCCGGCGGCGGTGGACACGGCTCGCGCCGCCGGAATCGCACGCATCAACGTGGATTTGATATTCGGCATTCCCGGCCAAACGCCGGCCACGCTGGATCTGAGTTTGCGCCGCACGCTGGCACTGGAGCCGGAACATGTATCATGCTACAATCTGGTATACGAACCGAACACGCCGCTGACCGCCGCGCGCTTCCGCGGGCGGATTCAACCGGTCCCCGAAGCTCTGGAACTGGCCCTGTTTGAACAGGTGCGAAACCGCCTGTGCGAACAGGGCTATTACCGTTATGAAATATCCAATTACGCCCGGCCCGGCGGCGAATGCCGGCACAATATCCATTGCTGGCGCGGCGGTGCGTACCTGGGCTGGGGGCCGTCCGCGGCCAGCCACCATAGCGGTTTTCGCTGGAAAAACGTGGCCAGTCTGGCGCGCTACCGCGACGCTCTGGCGGCCCCGGCGCCGCGCCTGCCCATTGTGCAAATGGAGCGGCTGACCGGCTTGGCGCGCTGGGGCGAGTTGGCGATGCTCCAACTGCGGTTGCGCGAGGGTCTTGACTACGCGCGGTTTGCGGAGAAAACCGGCGTCGATGCGTGGAAAATTCTCGCTCCCGTGCGCCGCAAATATGAAGGTCTGGGCGTTCTGGCGGATACGCCGCAATCGCTGGTCTTGACCGACGCCGCCGTGGCGGTTTCCGATACGATTCTGGCCGACGTACTGGCGGCGTTTTACAACCCCGTTGGCCGTGCAGGATGATGTTACGCGCGCCGGCGCAGCGGCCCGCGAGCCGCACCACGGCGCCAAACAGAATAAGGAGTTTTCATGCGAAGGGTGAGCCTTCTGACTATTTTTCTCATCGTGTTTGTCGATCTTGTCGGCTTCGGTATCGTGCTGCCGAACCTGCAACTGTATGGCCAGCAGTTTGGCATCAGTAATTATTTCTACCTCACGCTGATTGGCGCGACCTATTCTTTTTTTCAGTTTCTCTTTGCGCCAATTCTGGGCCGCTGGTCGGATCATATTGGCCGGCGGCCGGTGCTGATTATCAGCCAGATCGGGACGATTGTCGGCTTCCTTATGCTTTTCTCGGCCAATTTTTTCCAGGGTGGAGCATTCGGCATTGTGCTGATTTTTGCCTCGCGCATTCTCGATGGCATCAGTGGCGGCAATATTTCCACGGCCAATGCCTATATCGCCGACATCACCACGCCGGAAAACCGGGCCAAAGGGATGGGCGTAATCGGCGCGGCGTTTGGGTTGGGTTTTATCTTCGGGCCGGTGATCGGCGGATTGGTATCGCATTTTCTGGGATTGCAATACGTCCCGCTGGTGGCGGCGGTATTTTCCTTCACCGCACTGACGCTGACATTTACCCAACTGGCGGAATCACGCACGCCGAATAATCAGCGCAACGATGCCGCCGCCCGGCGTTTCAGTTTTCGCGGCCTGGAACACGCGCTGGTGCGGCCCATTGTTGGTCCGCTGATCCTGCTGTTCTTTGTCAATGGTTTTGCTTTTGCGGGCATGGAACAAACGTTCAGCCTGCTGATTCAGCATCGCATGTATCCCATGACCAAATCCGCCATGATCCGCCAAACCGGTGACGGCAAGCTCATCCCAGCCCGGGCCAATGCCAGCGCGGAAAAGCCGGCCATCTCCACTGCGCCGCCAGCGCTCAGGGCCTTCCGCAAAAAGCAGGATGACCGCTCCAGTTACGCCTCCGGGTGGTTGTTTGGCGCCATCGGAATTGTCATGGTGCTGATTCAGGGCGGATTGATCGGGCGGTTAACCAGAAAATATGGCGAATTGAAACTCACGATGCTCGGACCGGTGATTATCTCGGCGGGGTTAATTATCATCGGCCTGCCGATTCATTGGGCGTGGCGTTGGACCGGCTTTCTTGTTGGCGGCATTTTGCTGGCGGTGGGTAGCGGGTTATTCAGCCCCAGCATGCAGTCTCTGATCAGCCGGCATTGCAACGCGGATGAGCAGGGTGACGTGCTGGGCGCCAATCAGGGCATGGCCAGCCTGGCCCGGGCATTGGGGCCGATTCTGGCCGGCCTGCTTTTTCAGTACGTGTTTCCCGCCATGCCGTATTACCTCTCGGCTATCTTGTGCCTGCTCGTCACGGCGGCGATATTTCACAGGCGGCGGCAGTTGCAGTTGCCGGCGCCAATTGCCGCTGCGGAAGACCCAGTCGCTCTCCCAGCCAAATGATCACGCCGAAGCCGCAGAACCAGCCGATGGTTCCGCCGGCGATCACGTCGGAATAAAAATGCGCCTGCATCACCACCCGGGAAAACGCCACCAGCCACGCCAGCACCAGGAACAGACGCCTCCCCCGGGGGGATAAATACGTCAGAGCCGCCGCCAGGGCGAACCCCACCATCGCATGGCCGCTGGGAAAGGAGAGGTTTGTCTGGGTATGAAAACCGCGCCCCCACTCCCACACGTTCAGACCGTCGTTGAGGCGGCCGTCGGGCAACATGGAAATCGGTCGCAACCGGCCACAGACGCACTTGAAGGCTTCGGAAACACTGCCCGCCCCCAATACGCCGCCGAGCGTCAATACCGCGGCTTTCCAGCCGGCGGGATCATATACCCACAGCAAAACGCAGATAAAGAGAATCTCGCCCGGCTCGCCCACGTCGCGCAGAATCCGCCACGTGCTTTCCGTGTGATGATAAAGTTCGGAATGAAACGGCGGCGTAAGCGTCCGCCACCATGGCGCGTGGGGATGCGTGGCCGTATTGACCCGCACCGCCTGCCACTTGTACGGCTGCTGGTTGCCCATGACCCAACGCGTGGCCCGCCAGAAAAATGTGTCCAGGCGCGCGTTGAAACTCAGCAGGGCGATTTCGGCTACAGCTATCAGCGCTAGAATTATCAGGTTTTTTTTGAGAACCGGATGCCGTTGGGACCAGGCATCGGTCGTATGGGGCGGCGGCTTCATCGGCAAAGTTAGTTCCTTAGACATTGGGCGCCGGGGCGCCGGCGCCGTTGGCCGGAACCGCAGCGCTATCCAGCGGCGCCGGCGGCGGCGCGATAGTTTCTTCCACGGCGGGCTTATCGGCCGCCGGCTCTTCCATTTGTGCGGATGTCGGCCGGCGACGG
Organism: Planctomycetota bacterium; assembly: GCA_021831565.1. GTDB lineage: Bacteria > Planctomycetota > Phycisphaerae > WQYP01 > WQYP01 > JAKBMM01. Next base: position 38,960 of record JAKBMM010000013.1, on the reverse strand, counting down.
CGATCCGACCGCTCATTGCGGGTGTTGCGCTGTTGCGCCTTGTCCTGCTCCTCCCGGGCGACACGGCCGGATTTGCCTTCCAGCACCGCCGCGACGATCTCTTTGAGCAGCAGATCGATGCCGCGAAGAGCGTCGTCGTTGGCGGGAATGGCTATATCCACCAAGTCGGGATCGCTGTCGGTGTCGATGATCGCCACCACCGCAATACCCAGCTTGCGGGCCTCCTGGATGGCGATGTTCTCCCGCCGCACATCCACCACCACCAGCGCCCCGGGCAGCCGATCCATGTTGCGGATACCCGCCAGGTTGCGCAGGATTTTCCGGTATTCGCGATTCAGGTTGGATTCCATTTTTTTGGAGTAATTTTTACCCAGGTCCGGGGAGCCGAGGATTTTTTCCAGTTCCTCCAGCCGCTGCAAACGCGAACGGATGGTGCGGTAGTTCGTCAACGTCCCCCCCAGCCACCGCTCCGTTACCACCGGCATTCCGGTTTGCTTGCCCGCTTCGTCGATCACCGGCTGCGCCTGCCGCTTGGTTCCGACAAACAATACATCGCGCCCATTGGCCACAAGCCGGCTTAAAAATCGCTGGGCCGCCAGGAGACCCTTGAGTGTTTCCCGAACGTCGATGATATGAATCAGGTTTCGTTTGCCATAAATGTATGGTTTCATTTTGGGATTCCACCGGCTGGTGCGGTGGCCAAAATGGATGCCGGCGTCAATGAGATCGCGCACATATTGAGGATTGGCCATAAAGAAGTTCTCCCGAAACAGCGCTTTGAGAAACCCGCCGTGACCCGGTTTCCTAACAGCGCTTCCCGCGGCCCGAAAGCCGAAAAAGAGCCCTGCCCGAGCCCGCGGGTCACTCGCCCGCCGGCTGCGGCAACCACGGCGAACTCATAAGGTTATCACTGCGGGTATCGCCGGTCAAATCAGGGTAGAATACATAGATGATGGCGAAAAAATTCCATCCCGTTGACATTGCCCGCCTCGGTGATGATAAGGCCCTGGCGATAGCGGCTTATGGCGAAGCGGTCGCCGCCTATCGTTACATTGTACTGGCGGAAAAGGCGCGCGACGAAAATTTACGCCGATCGTTCCAGAACATGGCGCAGCAGGAGAACTCCCAGCGCGACCGCCTGCGCGATCTTCTGGAGCGACTCTTTCCGGACGTCTGTTTTTTTCTGGCCGCCGAAGATAAAAGACTTGTTTGCGTGGGTCCGCGACTGGTGGACGCTCGGAATAACGAGCGTTTTGATGAGGCGATGAAATTGATTATCGCCAGCGAAAAAAGGGCGATTAGTTTCTACAGCCGTTATGCCGCCGTCGCTAAAATCGCCGAAGTCCGGGAACTTTTCCTGACCTTGACCGAGGCGGGACTCCAGCGCGTGCGGCAGTTGCGGGAGTTATTCAAGGCGTCCGGCAAGCAGATCGTGGAATCGTGTCCCCTTCAATAGGGCGAGTCTTGCTCTCCCGCGGCGCGGCGGACTATCGGCAATACGCCGCAGCGCGTACAATTATCATAGGGATGCGGGGTGTATCCTTGCGGTCATGGCGCCGCCGTTTTAGTGCGGAATGCCGTAACGGAGCCCCGGCCGCGGTCGGGATTCCGCGCTGATCAACGAATTCTTGGCGAAGGTGCTCCCAACGTGCCAGCGCTTTTTATCTATGTGTTGCAAGGACCTGACAAAGGGCGAAGATTCGAATTCGTCAGCAGCGAGCCGGTTCTCCTGGGCCGCACCAGCGAACATGTCCCGTTGACCGATCCGACCGTTTCGCGCCAGCATGCGCGTCTGGAATGGGTCGATGCATCCTGGACGCTCTTTGACGAAGGCAGCGCCAACGGCGTGTTCGTCAACGGCGTGCGCGTCAACAAGTCGACCAAGCTCAAGGTGGGTGATCAGATTCGGCTTGGCTCCACTCTGCTGGTGTTCGGAGCGCCTGGTCCCAACGTAAGCCTTTCCGAAAGCGATGCGGTCGCGCCCGAAAGCGCCCCCACCGATTCGGCGATTATCAGCACCGCTCCCAGCAGCGACGATTCGGTTGTACTCGCTGCGCCGGAACCGTCCCAGGTGGCGATGGCCCACTTTCGCGTGCTCTTGCAGATATCCACGGCCATAGCCAGCGTGTTCGACCAGGAACAGCTTCTGAACAAGGTGATGGACCTGGTTTTCGAGCAGCTCCGGGCCGATCGCGGGTTTATCGGCCTGCTGGATGAGTCGGAGGGACGGGTGGTTCCCGTGGTGGTGCGCTACCGCAACGATGAACAGGTCGGCAAGATCGCCGTAAGTCAGACCATCATCCGCCACGTACTGGCCAAAAACGAGGGCGTTCTTTCCAGCAACGCCATGACCGATCAGCGTTTCCTCAAAGGCAAGTCGGTTCACAATCTGGCCATTCGCAGCGCCATCTGTGTGCCGATCAAGGGGCGGGAAAACAATCTCGGCGTATTGCACATCGATTCGAGCGTCGCCAATTATTCCTACACGCCGGATCAACTCCGCCTGCTTACCGCCATCGGTCTTCAGACCGGCCTGGCGATTGAAGTGGCCCGGCTCCATCAGGAAAGCGTCAGCCGGGAACGGCTGGCCGCCACGGGTCAAACCGTCGCTTCGCTGTCCCATTCCATCAAAAATATTCTTCAGGGAATTCGCGGCGGCGCCGATGTGGTGGATCTGGGCATAAAAAACAACGACATCAAGCAGATCGGCGTCGGCTGGAATATCCTCCAGCGAAACCTCGACAAAGTTCACGGTCTTACCATGAACATGCTGGCCTACAGCAAGCCCCGCAGTCCCAATTACGAGTTGACCAACATTCCCTACGTTCTGGGCGAGTGCCTGGACCTTATCCAGGCGCAGGCGGCCGACAAAAAAGTCACCCTGCTCAACGAGATCGACAAAGACCAGCCGCCCGTACCGGCCGATCCGGATGGTCTGCACCAGGCCGTGTTGAACCTGCTGACCAACGCTCTGGATGCGGTGGCGCCGGAGCATGGCGTCATTACGCTCACCAGCGACGTGGACGCCATCAACCAGTGCGCGGTCATTGAAGTGCAGGACAACGGCGTGGGTATTTCGCCGGAGAACCTCAAGCGTCTCTTTGAGCCGTTTTATTCCACCAAAGGCCAGCGGGGAACCGGTTTGGGGCTGGCGGTCACCAGAAAAATTGTTCAAGAGCATGGCGGCCGGATCAGCGCCACTTCCAAACTCGGCGGCGGCACCACTTTTCGGATTACGATCCCGATTGATAATCACCGGTTGATGGATTCCGAAAAAACTTTCAGCCCCGGCGCCTGACGGACCGCGGGGGCGTCTTTCCGGGGCGGCGTTCTGATTGACAGTGTGCCGCGCCCGGCCTATTCTTTTTTTGGTATCTCGCAAGCGCTGGCGGAAGGCCACATCGGCGCTCTTATGTAAAGGGGAAAACATGATGGAACAAATGCTTGTTCAGGGCGCTGGCGCACCGCTGGCCGCCGCCGGCGTAAGCGTCGGGTTGATCGTGCTGCTGGTAATCATCGCGATTGTCGTTTTCGTGGTGTTTATCACCGTCGCCCAGGTATTCAAACTCTGGCTGCAAGCGCTTTCGGCCGGCGCGGATATCAGCATGTGGAACCTCATCGGCATGCGCCTGCGGCGGGTCGACGCCAACGTGATCACCAAGGCGAAAGTATCCCTGGTGCAGGCCGGTTTGAAAATTACCACGCCGCAACTCGAATCGCACTTTATGGCCGGGGGGCGCGTTCCCAATGTAACGCGGGCCATGATTGCCGCCCATCGGGCGGCCATCGAATTGTCCTGGGACCAGGCCGCGGCGATTGACCTGGCTGGTCGCGACGTGCTTGAGGCGGTGCAAACCAGCGTGAATCCGCGCGTCATTGACGTGCCCAACGCCAACAGCGGCCGGCAAACGCACGAGGGTGTCGCCAAAGACGGGATTCAGCTTAGCGTCAAGGCCCGCGTAACGGTGCGCACCAACATGCGGCAGCTCATCAGCGGCGCCGGCGAGGAAACCGTTGTCGCCCGCGTCGGCGAAGGGATTGTCGCGGCCATCGGTTCCGCCGAGACCTACAAACACGTTCTTGAACAGCCGGACATGATCAGCAAAACCGTGCTGGCCAAAGGCCTGGATGCCGGCACGGCGTTCCAGATTCTCTCCATCGACATCGCCGACATCAATGTCAACGAGAACCTCGGCGCCAAACTCCAGACCGCCCAGGCCGAAGCCACTAAACAAATCGCCCAGGCCGAAGCGGAAAAACGCCGGGCGCTGGCCGTGGCCCTGGAACAGGAAAACAAGGCGCTGGCCCAGTTTAACAGCGCCAAAGTCATTGAGGCGGAGATCCAGATTCCGCTGGCCATGGCCGAGGCGTTCCGCAATGGACGCCTGGGCGTCATGGATTATTACCGCATGAAAAACATTCAGGCCGATACGCAGATGCGCGAAACCATCGGCGGCGGTGAGGCGCCGGCAAGCCGATAAATAGGGGATGTTGATGGAAGATATTCCACGCGATCCGAATGAACTGGCCCGAGAAATTCTCTCGGGCCGAATCACCATCGGACAGCTTGCCCGCGAACAGGCCCGCCGCCGCGCCGCCCAGGCGGCTGGTCAGGCGCCCGCGCCACCGCGATCCGCCCCGGCCGCGGCGCGGGTTCAGCCGGGGCGCGTCGTCGCGCAAACATTCCGCGGCCCGCCGGCGCCATCGCCCGAGGCGCGCCGGCCGGCGCAGGCGAGCCGGCCGCGTTCAGCCTCCGCGCCCACTCGCGCCGGCGCCACCCCGGCCGGTCCATCCGCCGGCGTTGCGGTAAACCCCGCGGCGCCCCCCCCCGCCGCTCGTCCGGCGCCGCGCCCCCTCCGCCAGGTGGTGCGCAATGTGCTTGGCAATCGCGAGGGGATGCGGGCGATGATGGTCCTTTCTGAAATTCTTAACAAGCCGCTGGCGCTGCGGAACCGCGACCAGGACATTTTGTAAAAGAGGACCCGACGATTCGATCTTTCCGCGGCTCAAACGGGTTGTCTTAATTTAAGTGGAACAAATCATGGCATACGACGTGTCGCCGTCCGAATTCGAACGTGGGTATAAGGCATACCAGGAGAATGACCTCACCAGGGACGCTGCGTATAAAGTGGCGAGGTTTTGGGTCGATAACTTCTGGGGCAAGTCGCAGATGGCGGATGGCATGGGCGTGCTGCTCTTGACGTGGAATGCATCGTTCTATCGCTATGGGCTGTTCGATTTTGCCAACCTAGAGGCGGCCCTTCAGAAGAACATGCCCACCATCGAGAAGTTCAGGACCCTAGACCTCGTCAAGACGGATATCGAGTTGAAAGATTATGAGGCGGATATCATGTGTCTTTTTCAGGATTTTCTGACCGCCCTCAAGATCACAAAAGGCAAGAAGGAGATCAAGAGCCCTGTCTCAGTGGCGAAGGCATTGCACCTCCTCGCGCCAAAGTTCTTTCCGATCTGGGACTACAAGATTGCCACAGCATATAAGTGCTATTACTCCAATCCGCCCCCCGAGCAAAAGTATGTGGATTTCGTCCAAAAAATGAAGACGCTGGCGCAACAACTTCAAGTTCAAGGGTACGTCCCACCATCGGATAAGAGTTTCCTCAAATTAATCGACGAATACAACTACATGAAGTATACGAATACGAAAAGGGATAATATAGATCGAAGCGTCGGCCCGTCGTAAACCAAATGCTCGTTAGGCGCGATGCGAGGCGAAGGGTCGTTCGAGTGTCGCATACGGTATGGTCGGCTGGGCGGCGAATGCCGCCTGCCCACTGAAGGGCTGCCTTTCAGACGGCTTCGTTGGCCCCCGGTAAATAGCAGAAAACGTCGCCCGGAATATTCTGTACCTTCAACTTTCAGGGCTCAAATGGAGCATGCTTTTTTTGTCCAACACCGTTATAATCTCCCCAGGTTGATTCGTGTGTAAACAAGGACGCGATCATGATTAAATCACAACGATGGACATTGTGGACGGTTCTGGCCGTGTTGACGCTCGGACTGGCCGGTTGCCGGCCGGAGGGAGTGGCGTCCTGCCGAATGACGCTCGCCCAGATGTCCGCGCATACGGCATTCGCCGTGCTGCGCTGCCGGCGGCGGTTCTCAATCTTCCGGCACGCGATTGAGAAAGCCGGCCTGACGTATACGCTGGCGATGCCGGGCGACTACACCATCTTCGCCCCCACCAACGCCGCGTTTAACCGTGTGCCGTACGCCACCTTGCAAAAACTCGCCCAAAGGCGCAATCGCCAGGCGCTGCGCAACCTTCTCTGGTATCACATCGTTCTGTTCCGGCTCACGCCGGCCATGGCCAGGCAGGAGCCGAACCAGATCATGGGCAACCAGGGCAAAGCGCGGATTGTTTCCAATGGAAAAATTTTTCTGTCTATAGATAAAGCCAAGGTCGTCGGCCGGCCGATCATCACCCGCAACGCGGTGATTTATCCCATCGATGGCGTGTTGTTCCCGGCAGCTCCGGAACCCGCGCCCATTTCCAAAACAAGCCCTTCCGGAACCATGCGCCGGTAAAGGATCAGGAAGCGCCGGTGGCGCGGGCGGTTGATTCGCGCCTTCGGACGAAAAAGGCTCGCAGCAGGACCGCCGCTTCTTCCGCGCCGATCCCCTCCACTACCCGAACGTGATGATTCAAGCGCGGATCGGCCGTGATTCGATAGAGCGTTTCAACCGCGCCCGCTTTGGGATCGCGGCACCCGAAAACCAGCCGCCGAATCCGGGCGTTCACCAGCGCACCGGCGCACATCGGGCATGGCTCGAGGGTGACGAACAGGTCGCAATCGGTCAGTTGCCAGCGGCCCAGGGCGGCCCCGGCCTTGCGCAAAGCTACTATCTCGGCATGGGCGGTGGGATCGGCATCGCACCGCCGGCGGTTGCCGCCGGCGCCGATCACCACCGGCCCCCGCGGGCCATACTGCACCACCAGCGCGCCTACCGGGATCTCACCGTTTGCGGCGGCTTGCCGGGCTAAATCGAGCGCCGCGTTCATAAACTGGATGTCACCGTCCACTGCAATATCTCTCCAGAGAGACCGCCGCGGCGCCGGCGGCGGCCGGTCATGGCGGCCGGCGCGGCATTTCGTATCTGTCCACGCCCCGGGTGTTTTCCGCGTACGTCCCGACGGCACGGGTTTTCCCGGTGCGCCGGGACCGCCAATCACCGCGATATCCCAGCCACGCAGCCGCGCGGTGGAAACCGCGGCCGTTTTCCGCGCCGCCGGGAATGGTTACGGAATTTCCAAGCGAAACGCCCTAGTGCTCTGTCACAGCAACAAACAAGATAGTATAGCGAAGGACCGGTGATGGCGCGGCATCCGTTCCCCCATTTGGAACCTATCTCAAGAGAGATCGGGGCTACGACGCTTGCGCCATCTTTGGAGATAGTTTCTTATCCATCCATGGGAGCGCCTATAGCTACCGCATGGATCAAGTCCGCAAGTCGGCCGGGGATTTCTGGATCACCCTGGGCTCGCCGCCGCTTACGAACACCGGCGGCCGGCCCATCCCCACCGACGCCCAGCTTCTGCTGGAATATCTCACCAACGACCTGGTTTATACCTGCGCCAACTGGAACGCCGCCGCCGTAGCCCGCGTGCCATTTCGCCTGTACGCCCGGCGGCGCGCCGGTGAAAAATCGATTGTTTCGCACCCCACCGCACCGGTGGAAAAGTCCGCCTTTGACCGCTTCAAAGGAAATCCCAACCTGGCCCGCACGCTCGCCGGCGCCAACGAAGTGGAGGAAATCACTGATCATCCCCTGCTGGACCTTTTGGAAAAAGACAACGATGGCCTCAATGGCTTCCAACTGCGTTACATGACCGACATTTACATGGAAGTGTTCGGTGGAGCGTATTGGCTGCTGGAACAAGGGCCGTTTGAACCGGTGCGGCAAATCAAGGTGCTGCCCACGCAGCGCGTTCTGCCGTTGCGCGACACCGATCTGGCCGTGGTGGCGTACAAGTACATGCCCGCGTTGCGCGGCGCGTGGATGCAACTGGCCAAGAATGACGTGGTCGATTTCCGTTTTCCCGCCGTGGAAGATCCCTACGGCGGGCGGCACGCGCCGCTGCGCTCCGCCTTTATGCAGGCTGAATTAAGCGCCAAATACGCCTTGTATGAAAACAGCCTGATGGACAATCGCGCCCGCATCGACGGCACGTTCATTCCCCGGGAACAGCTCACGCGAAAGGAGGCCGAGCGGGCCGAACAGTTGTGGAACGAAAAATTTCAGCGCCACGGCAACGGGCGCATTCTTATCGCCGAGCAATCCGGCACGTTTGTTCCGACCAAATATCCGCCGACGGATTTGGGGCCTTTGGAAATCAGCCGCCAGACGCTGCGCCGACTGGCCAACGCCTTCGGCGTGCCCGAGGCGCTCTTGAGCAAAGACGCCACCTACGCCAACATGCAGGCCAGCCTCACGCTTTACGCCCGCCAGACCATTTTGCCGCGGGTGATGATCCTGGAACAGAAACTCAACGAAATGCTGGCGCCGCGTTACGGCGATCGGTTGTTCCTGGCGGCGGAAAATCCCGTCCCGGCGGACGAAGCATTCGAGTTGCAGAAAACACAAATCGCCATCAACGCCGGCGTTCTTTCCGCCGATGAAATCCGCGCGGCGACCGGTTATTCCGCCCGCCCGGACGACGCCGGTTACGGGAACCCCAACCGCGCCGCGGAAGCGATCAGCGAGGGACCGGTCAATCCCATCAGCCCGCCGCCGGCCGGCGCCAATTCGCCGGAGTGCAAACCGGCATTGGCGCCGCCGGCGGGCACACCGGTCCATCCCCAGGCCGGACAGGAGGCCAAATTATTACTGGCAATCAACAAGGCGGTCGGCCGCGGCGATATGGAGCGGGCGGTGGCCATCAGTGTGGTAAGCCGCCAACTGGGTATACCTCAAACGCAGGCACGCTCTTTGGTGGGGCATCCGAAGGAAAATAAGCCGACGGCGCCGGAAACGCTCTCCTTGCCGACAACGCGGCCAACGGCGTCAATCGTCGCCGCCACAGGTCCGCCTGCCGATAGGCATGGCTGACCGTACCTGAAAAATAATCGGCCAGAGGTGAAAAAATATGAACCCATTGCGGAAAGCCTTTGATGGCGAAGTGGTTGAGGTTCAGCCGGGCAGCCGGCAAATCGTCGCCTGCATTTCCACCGCGGCGGTGGACCGCGACGGCGAAGTGGTTCTGCCCGCCGGGCTGGAGAAAAAGAATTACGCCGGTATGACCGTGTTCTACAATCACGACACCACGCTGCCGGTGGGCGTGGCCCAGTGGGTCAAAGCCGGCGGCGGGCGCGTGCTGGCCAAGTACCGCTGCACCGACAAAACGCAATTCGCCCGCGACATGTTCGCCCTGGCCCAGGATGGCGTTCTGAACAGTTACAGCGTGGGCTTTGCGCCGCGGGAACATTCGCCACCCACGCCGGCGGAAATCGCCCGGCGCCCGGAACTGGCCGGCGTTCGCCGCATTTACCGGCGGTGGGAATTGCTGGAATTCAGCCTGGTGGGCATACCGGCCAACCCGGAGGCGACCATGCTGGCGATCGCCAAGAAAGTGTCGCCGGAAACGCTGGCGATGATTCGCAAGCAGTTACCGCCCGCTGCGCCGGCGGCTGGCAACGCCATTCCGCCGCCCGTCCCGCCGCGTAAGCTTACGGTGGGCGAAATCGCCGGGTTTATTGCCCGGCGGATAAAGCAGCCGGATATGGACGCGCTGCTGGAGCTTGCCTTGGCCCGCCACGCGGGAAGAGTGGAATAGTGGTATAACGCGTCCCCCGGGTTTCACTTTAGAACCGGGGGCGGCGTCTTGCCGTCCAGCCTTAGACGGCGGACAATTCCGCTTTTACGTCGACTGATTGTGCAATCTCGATGAGCTTTTTGTACGTGACGCCGACAAGCTTGCCGGCGTCCGGCTTGGTGGTCCACAGCTTGGCGAGAAAAATATGCACCAGCTTGACCGGGCCGTCCTCGATCTCGATGACGAAACCGGGAATCTTCTTGAGGGTTTGCCGGCGGAAGCGCCGGACACCCTTGATCAGCGAGCCGACGATTTTCCCGGTTTCTTGTCCGTAATAAACGGTCACCAGATCGTCCAAACGCTCGGCGCGGAACACCTCGGGGCTTGCCAGAAATTCGATGCAGTCGCCGTCCGGGTCATAAACGGCCGTGGGGGCAAAAGGCGGCGCCTTGGTCGCAAGCTTCCGCATATAGTCGCCGAATTCGCTATTGGGTATCGCGGTCATACTATATAGTATGATACACTATATTCGCTCGCGGAGCAATTAGCCGCAAAATTCGGCTGATTGGGTGCCGCAGTCACAGGACCTTCCGCTTAAAACGCCGTTTGTGGTTTTCCGGCAACCGGTTATCCTCTGGATCACTCCGCTCCCATCGCCAATTGTAGGCAATGCCCTCGTGGTTGACAAAGACCAGATAAACTTGTCTCGGGAACGGGTTCTGTTCCGTACCATCCGTCCGGTAACTCACCGAAGGAGCCCCACAATAGCACCGCCAACCCACGCCGCGGCGGTCTTCATCTTCTTCCTGGGTAAGGCCCTCGAAAATCGCGGTGGGGTGTTGGAGTATCTCCGGAACAATATAACCGGCTTCCAGCACCTGGCCTTTGCTGCGACTCGCCACAGATTGAAGCCTCTGGTGGGACAATTGCACTTTGATGACTTGACCGGTGGCGGGATCAATCGCATCCAGCAATATTCCCGTCCGCCGGTGTTCCTGTTCATGGTTCATTTGGGAAAGCCCTCTCTGGGGTCGGCTGCATAGCAGTGTTGTATTGTAAGTTCCAATATTACCAGAAAAATAGAGTAACACAAACGCGTACTTCCGACCGGCGGTCTACGTCTTCCCACCGTCGGACGCCGCGCCAGCTCGGGGAGTTTATTTTCCGCCCAGGGCGTCCACGAGCTGTTGAAATGTTCGCGGCCGCAACACGTTCCACGTTTCCTCCCGCACAAAAATCGCCTGATACTTTCGCGGCGCATCCATTTGGGAGGCATCCGCGCACCATTGCCTGAGCCGCTCGAATTTTTTCGGATCATCCAAATCCTCGCGCCCCTTGGTTTCGATGATCCAGAAAGAATCCGGCGTCTTTTTAACCACGAAATCCGGGTAATAATTGGCGATGGAGCCATCCGCACCCTGGTATTCAATTTTATAGCGAATCTGTTGAGAACCGCGCACAAAAGAGATGATGTCCTGGCAGTCATCCAGAAACTTGGCAAACTTCAATTCGAAATGGTTTCCCAGCACCTTGTTAAAGATGGACTGACGCGGAATCAGGTAAGGTTGCTCATCCACCACCGCCGGGCGAGTGGCGCTGATCTTGATGTGATCCACCACCCGCGTTGTGCCGGTATCCTGCACGGTCAATTCGTTGATCGCTTTCTTGAATGCCTGGCGAATGGTTTCGACCGCCGCCGGTTCGGAAAGATTTCGCAGCACGTTGGAATCCTCAAGCCGCACCGGCGTTTCAAACAGTTCGCGTTCGACAAATGTCTTGAGCTTTCCGAATAAAACATCAAATCCACCCACCAGCCGCAGATCGCGCATGATCTCCTTGGCGAAAAACCCCACGACATTCCGGTAGGTCGGCTCCAGCGCGCCATCCATCACGGTGATATGGCTGATGCCGTCGGTGTCGATATGCTTAAACGTGATTTCCCGCTGCTGTTCGGGCGTGAACATCCGCAGCGGAATCTTTTCGTGCGGCAACTTCGCCGGCGTCAGCGCTTCGAGATTTTTGTATTCCCGCCGAATACGGGGCGCCAGCACCGGCAAATCAATATCCAATTCCTCGATGTTCTTTTTCGGATTGGCCCTATCCACTTCCACCACGATCGGCGATTTGGCCCGCGTGTGCTGATCCATCCGCACGTGCTCCAGCTCCACGCCTTCGGCCTTGATGGACTCCACAAAATCAATAAACGCTTCCGTGCCTATCACGCTGACTCTTTCTTGGACGTTCCGCCCGCGAAACATCGGTCGCAGTCCGCGCCCCAGCGTCTGCTCCGGTAGAATCCGGCTCTTGGCTTGGTAGGGTCGTAAGCCTACTATGGAAACCACGTTCTGCACGTCCCATCCCTCGCGCAGCACCATCACCGATACAATCGCCTTGTAAGGATTATCCGGATCATCAATGGTCCGGCTGAGTTTACGCAGCTTTTCCAACTCTTCCTGACTTTTGCTTCCGGAAGCTTCCGATATTTCCCCATTATTCTTGGTATGGATCACCAGCACCGCACCGGAAAGTTCCGGGTAAGTCCCTTCCAGCCACTCGGCCACCTCATCGCAGTTGCGCGTGTCGTCGGTCATCACGAACAACACCGATTTCTTTCCCGCCGGCGCCAGTTCGTCATACACCTTTTTCCATTCCAGGTAGCCCAGGTGCAGATAATCCCGATATTGCTCGCTGTATTTGGCGCTGCGCTGCTCCCGCAATTTGGCCCGTGAGGCCGCGTCCGGCAATACGGGGTGCTTGACCACTCCCTGCCGAATCGCTTCCACCAGCGGATAATCGCTGATGGTCTGCACGAATATAGCCCCATCGTCATGCTTCGGCGTGGCCGTCAGGTCAAACTGCGCCGCCAGCCGGCTTCCCTTGAGCCGCAACCGGTCGGAAATATCCCGGATGCTTTGGAACCAGGCCAGACGCTCGTCATGAATGTGATGCGCTTCATCATTGAGCACGACCAGATCCGGCACGCCGCGAATGACCGCGCCCAGGTCCAGGCGCGATTCTCCGGTCCGCCCCGGCGGCCGCGGCCCCAGGAAATAATCCGTCGTGTCCGCGTCTTCAAAACTCGCGACATGTTCATTATCAAACACCCGGTGAATATTGCTCAGAAAGATGTTCCCGGTATCGCCCATCGCCCCGATCTGATCCTGCACGTGCAGGCTCATCTGAAAATCATCTTTCCAATTGCGCCCTTCGTAGCCATTCTCCGGCAATACCGGATCGTGGTGAAAAATGCGCAAAGAGTCGAAGTCCGTCCGCAGGCGATCCAGCACGATGATATTCGGCGCAATCAATAGAAAATTCGTCGATAAATCGGAGTCTGATTCATAACGCTTGTGGAAATAGGCCCAGGCTATCAGCAGGCTCATCACCTTGGTCTTGCCCGTGCCGGTGGCCATCTTCATCACGTAGCGCGTCCAATCGCCGGCGAACATGCCGGGGGAAATCGCCTCGGACGAGTCAAATTCAATCAAGGAAATCGGATCGCGGGCCTTTTTCACTTCATAAAGCCAGATCGCCGATTCCACCGCTTCGCGCTGGGCGAAATAATAACGGAATGGCCGCTCGGTGTTGTCAGGGTTGAGTAATAAATGTTCGCGGTTAAACCACCAGTTCAGCAGCGCCCGCGTGGTGGGGCAGGCCCCCGCGTAGCCGCCGTCGCGCCACGTTTTGACCCCCTGGCGCACCTTGTACACCAGCGGCGGCAGCAGTTTGCCATAGCCGCGCTCGGCCAGTTCCGATTCCCCCGGAAACCACCGCATCTCGGGGTCCAGAATCGCGTGGGGGTCGGTTGGAAAAGCGGGATTCAAGGCCACGGTCAGCCCCCGCTTCTCGAGAGCACAAAGGATCGTATCCGACCGGCTATCTCCATCGCCGCCCGCGCCTGGGGCGCGGTTATTTCCATCTCATCCGGCACGGGATACCGGCTTGGTTCGGCCAAACGCGTCAATGTCTCCGCGTCCGGCTCCAATTTTGTGAATCCCGGATCAGATGCCCCGCATAACCCGACCAGATACTTCAGATCATGCACCCAGCGAAAGGGGATCTTTTGTGACGTGAGATATCCTTTGAGATATTTTTCCGCGCACTGCTGCGCATGATAACAACACGGCTCGAAGAAAGGGTCACTCATGGCGATTGCGGTTTCCGCCATGCGCCAATCCTGTTCCGCCTTTGCGAACCACGCCTTTGGATCTTCGGATGCTTTTCTTTTCATACAGCACCACCCCATTCTTTATGGCTTCGTGTTCCAACGTATACGGCTGTTTTATTCGCTGCTGAAAAACCTCGGGGGCGCGCACGATAATGTCCATCGGCTCGATCCAGTGCTCGGACAGCGCCGAACGAATGGGGCCGCTGCGTTTGAACCATGGCGCGTCCGACTCCATCACCACCATGATGTCCACGTCGCTGTTGACGTTCGCCTCACCCCGCGCATAGCTGCCGAAGAGAATCACCTTTTCGGGATGGAACCGCTCCCCAATCAGTTTTCCCATCCGGCGGATCATCTCCATCGGAATGACGCGCAGCTCGGTTACCTGCCTCATATTTTCACCTCCACCACTTTCGTTGTGTCGTTGCCGAAGATGTCGATCACTTTGACCGCGATTTTGTACCGGCCCTTCTTTTCATACTCATGCGGCGCACTGGACAATTCCAGTTTGCGGTCTTTGCGCGTGCGAAAGCTCTGCCACTCATTTTCAAAAATAAAATTCCCCGTGCGCATTTCCGTTTCCACACCGTTTTCGCCTTGCCTGCCGGCAGGCGGGCCTTGGACCCGCACCACCTCCGGCCGGCGGCCGAAGTCGAAATCCACCGCCCAATAGTCGATCCAATCGGTCCATTTTTTCGTCAGCACTTCGCGGCTCACCACGCCGTTTTTGTCCTTGCTTATTTTCACCACCTGTCCGTTTTCCACCGTGACCTTGCCGCCGCCGGGCTTGAGGGTTTCACCGAGCAATTCCAGATCATCCTGCCGATAGAACACACCGAAATCTGTCAATTCCACATGCGCTTTAAGCTTATCCACGACGGGTTTAAGCTCCACGTAGGCCACATCATAAAATTTCACCTGCCCGCGTTCGACGGCCCGCTTGTCAAACACGTCCTTGGGAATGTATTTCAGGCTGATTCCCACGCCCTTTTGCCGCGCTTCATCGGCCACGTAGGGCTTCAGGCCCATTTCAAATTCAAAGCCCAATACATCCACTTTGCTGATTTCGCGCCGCTGGCACTCCTGCACCAGTTCCCGCACCTGCGTTTGCGTCACCGGCGCGTCCACCGGCCCCACCACCACCAGCGCCGGGCCTTTTTTGCCGTGGAACGGCGGCATTTGAAAGAGCCGCTGGGCCTGGTACGCCGTTAAAATCAGGGTCAAATAATGCTCTTCTCTTTGCCGCGTTTGTGCCCGGCGTTCGGCATCCGGCAGCGTCGGATCAATGCCGACAAAATATTGGCGTTCGTATTTGCCCAGGTTGAGGATTTCAAAACTGCGGTAGGACTTGCCGGCGGCTTTTAATTCCCGTTGCACGCCGATGAGGCGTTTGCGCGTGGTGTGAATGGCGAAGCGGCCCAGATCGCAGCCGATCCATTTGCGGCCAAGCTTTTCGGCGACAGCCAAGGTCGTGCCGGAACCGCAGAAAAAATCGGCGACGAGGTCGCCTTCATTGGAGGCGAAACTAATTATTCGGTCAAGTAGCTCCTCGTGCTTCTGCGTCGCATATTCTTTTTCGTTTTCATACGCATGTACATCTAGCCAAAGAGTGTCGGCTATTCGTTCGTCGGAAGGGGGGAACCAGTTTTCAACTTTTCGGCTTTCCCCAAGCCGAATGAACTCCAACTTTTCTCCTGTGCGTCGCCAGTAATCGATAAGCGAAAGAGCCTTTCCTTCTCGCAAATAAACCTTGTAGTTTTCAACAGCGCGTTCCGCTCTTTCTTTTGCCCATTTCCACTGACCTTTGCTGGGTGTAACGCCCAGCAGTGGGTATCGCATCGTCGGTCGGTCAGCGTTGCTCCAAAAATGGTGCCAGTACCCATCAGGCTTTGAGGATTCATAGGGAACCAACTGAAGCTTGAAACGATGATCGGCGCTTCGCGAATACCAAAATATGTTGTCGTGGGCCCAGTTCAGAGCCTGAATCGTGTCGAACTGCTGCTGAAGGTTTTTTGTAATGGGTCGCTTGGCGATAATTTCATTGCGAAAATTGCCTGCTCCAAAAACCTCATCCAGTACCACCTTTGTGCTATGACCGACCTGATATGCCAAATGAATGTATATCGAACCATCTAGTGCCAGCAGATCCCGCATGAGGTTCAATCGCTCATATAACATCGTGAGATAGGAATCGGTTCCGCGTCCCCACGTGTCACGGTACGCGAGTTCCTCAATCACGCTCGGCTCTTTGGTGAGAATTTCCCCCTCACCCACTTCCAGATTCACCGAAAAATCCGCGCCCACGTCAAACGGCGGGTCGATGTAGATAAGTTTCAGCCCCCCGGCCTCTTCTATCTGCCGGCGCAGCGGGCCGTTCTTCAGGCTCGAAAGAACCAGCTTGTTGTCGCCCCAGATCAACTTGTTCGTCCAGCCGCCGCTCTGGCGGCCCGTGGCGCTGTCCACCGCGAACAGGTCGGCAACCTGTTCGCCATCTTTTTTCCGCGGTTCGTCAATCTGCTCAATGGATTGAAACGGCAGCACCACCCCGGTGATTTCGCTGGTTTTGCCCTGCCAGACCAGTTCCACTTCCGGGGCGTCGGCAAACAGCAGGCTCTTATATTTGGCCGGCAGCTTTTCGCCCCGGTCGATCATCGCCTTGATCTGTTCTTTTTCCTGATCCGTCAGATTCATCGCCGGTCCATCCCGCAAGACATACCCCGGAAATTTATCACAGGGCGGTTTGGCCGCCCACCAGTATATCCAGACCCGTATTTCCAGACCCGGGTGCAGTATGCCGCGACATTTTTTATTGCGGCGCCAAAGCTTTCCTACAACTTGGGAGAACTTGGAAGCCAGCGCCAAAGGCTCTGCACCGTCGCGCCAACGCTATCGAATGTCGGCATCAGATGGGCCTTGGAAATGCGCTTCTCATAAAGCAGACGCAAAAGTTTGGGTACCTCACTCTGCGGCAACGACAACCTATGCGCCTCATTTCCGCAATCGTTAAAAGTGGGCCAAACGTCTTGCTGTCCTACGGTTTCTGTGAAGTCGCCCCCGGTCAGTGAGAAAATCCCGTGTTGTGCGTGGAGATAGCTATGGGCATGGCGCGGCACAGTGACCCATTGGGTATTTGGAGGTTTCACCTTCGAATTGGTAGCCCAGACACAAATCTTCCCCTCCGAATTGTTGCAAGCGCTGTCAGCGGCAAACCAGGCCGCCACCAAAGGATCTCGTGTCCAATCCAGAAACCGAGTGGGAATCCCATGGTGCTGCGCGAAGGCAAATGGCGGAGGAGGAAATAATTCTGTTATCGTGCTTGTTATCGTGCTAGATATTTGAGGCATTGACTGGTATCCTGAAAATACGCGCCCGACTAAATCTTCGAGTTCCAATTCCAAGATAATCTCACCCCCGGGGATTGACAGTCCCAATTCGTCGGCAAGTTGGCAGAATTGATAGACGGCGAAGACTTCGGCAACAATCTGTGTGCATCTCCCGATCTCTGATTCCCGGTACGTTTCGACCCGGTTCAGGTTCCCCTCCCCTTGATTATAAATGGAAGTAAACTTTGGGCGGAAGTAATCCAACACCGGCTTGAGCTTCTGCCGGCCATCTGGCCGCCATGCGGGCGGTTTAAGCTCCCAATTCGCGTCCCCATGGCCGCGATACACCCATGGGCTGCGAAAATCTGGCTCGCTTATTCCCTGTGGCCTATCCAGCAACCTCTTAATGAAGTCTTCCGCAGAGGATACCTCTTCATCCGATTGGGGAAATCCGCCCATTATGTTTCGACTCCGATGTCTTTGAGCTTGAAGCTAACGTTGGAGTGGAGCCGGGTCAATTCTCTACCGAATGCGACGAATGAGGTATTTCCCGTCAACTGGGCGCAAAACAATAAACCGTGAAACGTGACGATCGGGGGATTAGCCCCATGGCGGGAGCCTGGGGCGAAGCATGGCGAAAGACAAAACGCCTCACGCTGCCGCATACGCCCGCCCCACCGGCATGTCCGCCCCAGGCTCCCGCCATGGGGCTATACGCCCGCCCGACGCTGCCGTATCGGGCTAACCTATTTTTTCGCACCGGCACACGCCGCCCTGTGATGGCAAGTAGGCCATTATCAACGTCCTCAAATGGCCGGGATTATGTACCCGCAGGGGTTTTCCTCCGCGGGAAAACCAGCGCCGGCCCGCGGCGTTGTGTCTTCGGCCCAGTTGTAGCGCCATAATCTGCTTCATGGTGCGCTGCACTTGCATAGCGGGTGTTTTTCCACGCCAACTCACGACCAGATGGGCGTGCGTTTCCGTGACCGCAATGCCGTGTATGCGCCAGCACCGCCGGGCGCAAACCTCATGTGCGAACGCCATAAGCAACTCCTGGTCGGCGCGGTCCCAAACCACGGCGGGGCAGAGTGCGATGGTATTCCGATGCGCGGCCAAACCTGAGTCGGGAGCGAAAACGCCAGGTTCGCCTTTACGGCAGTATCCCTGGGGATGATCCGCATTCCAAGACCGATAGGCGTGCAGCACGAAGTGATATACCGGCATACGTAATTTTCCAATTGGCTCCCGACAAATATAACGCCCCACGCCGCCGCAGGCGCCCGCCCGACCGCATGCCCGCCCCAGGCTCCCGCCATGGGGCTATGCGCCCGCCTCACGCTGCCGCAGGCGCTTGCCCGACGCTTCCGCATCGGGCTATACGCCATTATCCACGATATTCCAATGCTACAACTTGCAACATGCGGCGCGAACCGCGACCGGCGGCGAAGAACGACCCCGGCGAGAACACGCGACCCATGGCAACCCATCGACGATTCGGATTTGAATAAACCCCTTTCGAGGACGAATAATGAAAGTGAAATTCCTGAAAGATTATGTCGGGCATAAAAAAGACGCCGTGATCGACCTGCCCGACGAGCAGGCCCGCCTGGTGGTGGAATCCCAGGCCGCCGAGGCGGTGACCGTCGGGCCCGCGGAACTCGATCAGGCTGTGGCCGCGATTCAGAAGTCGATGAACGAACAGCTCGAATCGGCGGTCCAGAAAATCACGGGCCGCGTGATTGAGCAGGTCTCGCGCGGGCTGAAGAACGTCCGGCCGAGCGTGGTCATCGGCCCGGATCGCGAAGATCTGGATCCCCGCGGCGGCTTCAAGAATCTCGGCGAGTTCGCCCAGGCCGTGCGCAAGCATTCCCTGGGCGCCGCGCCCGACGAGCGCATGAAGCGCGTGATCACCAAGGCCGACGGCATGGACGAATCCGTTCCGGCCGACGGCGGCGCACTGGTTCCCACCGAATACGCCGATCAACTTTACCGCGACGTGCTGGAAGAGTCGGTGTTGTTTGACAAGGCCCGCAAATATCCGATCAACCTGGGTAATTCGCTGTTCATCCCGGTGCGCGACATGGAAACGCTCGGTGTTACGGCGGCCTCCGGCGGCTCGCTGGGCGCGTGGCTCAACGCCGACGGCGTGGCGATCACGCCGCAGAAACCCGTCTACAAGCGTATTCAGATGACGCTCAACCGCTGGGGCACGCTGTTGCCGGTGACCGATGAATTGCTCCAGGACAACAACGTGGCCTTGTCGAATTTCATTTTCGACGAAGGCGGCGTCGCGCTGGCCTGGGACCTCAACAGCGCGTTTGTCAACGGCACGGGCGCGGGGCAACCGCAGGGGATTCTCGCCAGCGGCGCGCTGGTGACCGCGGCCGCCGACCCCGGCCAGGCGGGTTACACCATCAGTTACGCCAACCTGGTGAACATGAAAGCCCGCCTGTGGACCGCGCGCCCCGGCGACATGAGCTGTGTGGTGTGGATCGCCAATCCCGACGCCGAGGCGCAATTGGAGCAACTCAAGGACGCTTCCGGCCGCAACCTGTATTACGCCGCGGGCACCATTCAACAATCGCCGGAACCGCGTCTCTTCGGCCTGCCGGTGGTGTACAGCTACCACTGCCCGCCGCTGGGAAGCGTGGGCGACGTGATCCTGGCGGACTTGAGTCAGTATTTTGTTTCCACCAAGGCCAACGGCGCCGTGGAAACGGCGATGTCGATGCACCTGTATTTCGACGCGGCGGAAGTGGCGTACCGCATCATTTACCGCATCGATGGCAAAGTGGCCCGCACCACGCCGCTGACGGTTCCCAACTCCACGGCCACACGCAGTGGTTTTGTGACGCTGGCGGCGCGCACCACCATCAGTTGATTCGGTCCAAAGCCGGGGCGGGCGTGGCGCCAAGGGATAGCCGCGCCCCCTCGGCGCGGGCGTGGGCCAACGGAAGCAAACCATATCGCCACGGAGAGCAACTCATGCCGCATGCGCTGGCCATGGCCCCGCACCTGCACGCCGACGGATGGCTGAACCTGCTGATCGACTGGGCCGTCATCGGCGGATTCTGCCTGGCCCTGGGCGGCAGCGCGGTCACGGCAATCGGCTTTGTGGCGACACTCCAGGTGACGCAGCACGATCACGCCCGGCGGCTGGCGCAACTGGAACAAGCCCAGGGCGAGACGGCCCTGAAAATGGAGCGGATGGAACGCGGCATCGCGACGCTGCTGGAACGGACCCGGCATCTGGCCGGGAATAGCGCGCCGGCCCCGCCCGCGGGATTGGCCTGAAACCAGCCATCCGCGGCGTCGCACCGGCTCAATGGGTTTACGAACCCGGCTTTCGCCGGTGACTCCTGGCATCCGGCCGGTTTGAGGCCAATCAACCCGCAAATGCAGGTGTGAGAGAGCACCAGGAACGCGGGGGGCCGAGCCGGGTCCACGGTCGGCCGGCGAGACTTTTATCACAACACAGGATATACAGAGATGTCATTATTCAGATGTATTGTGGGAATCGGATTGGGCCTCGTTCCGGCCGGCTGCGTCCGGACGCCGCCGCGGCTTGTGCCCCTGACCAACCTGGCCCCGACCACCCACCGTTTGGCGGTCCATATCGCCGGCGCTTGCCGGCTCAATCAGAAGGCGCTCCGCCTTGCCGGCCAGTTGCGGCCGGGCACGCTGCGTTCCACCGTGCCGGCCCTGCACGTCGCACTGCGTCGGCAAAAGAGCGTACTGGCCGAGGCGCAATCTTCGGTGCGGGAACTTTCGGCGCAAGCGGCCCGGAACCAGCGGGCGGGCGCGGCCCTGCAAACCGCCCTGGCCGAGAGCCGCTCCCGGATCGCCGCGCTGCATGGCCAGTTGCGGGCGGCGCAAATCGCCCGCGACCAAGCCCGCCGGCGTTACCGCGGCGCCTGGCTGGGCGGCAAGGCGCATCGGCTCATTGATTGGATCATCGGTATCGGGGCACTGCTGCTGGTGCTCGATTTTCTGGCTTCGGCCTTTCTGGGGGTGGGTTTCAATCCGCTGGAATGGCTTTTCGGCCTGGGTCGCGTGGCCCAGGCGGCGCACCATTAGGGCGCCACGGCGTTTCATGATCTTTCTTACTTTTTCAGGAGCATCTTATGTTCATCGTTGGAATCGCACTGGGTTTGTGCGCCGGAGTGGCCGGCGTGTTGGCCGTACAGGCGCTGGTGGAGCGCAAGCGCTATGGCGCCGTGGCCGGTGAAGATATGCGGGCGCTGGGCGATCAGACGCGCCAACTCATCGGCCAGGTGCTCGCGGAGGTGCGCAAGCTGACCGCGAAACTGTAATACGCCGCACGCTTCCGCAGGCGCCCGCCCGACGCTTCCGCATCGGGTTATAGGAGTGGTGATATGGCTTTGACGTATGTGCAACAGGTGGGGCCACCGCCCGATCCGCGCACATTTCAGTTCCGCGACTGGTACACGCGGCGGATCAATTACCTGCTGGAATATTGCGCGCGTTCGCGGGCGGCGACGTATTACGTGAGCCATTCCAGCGGCGCCGACACAAACGCCGGGACGCTCCCGGCGCCCTGGAAAACCATAGCCAAGGCGCAATCCTTCATCACCGCCAATCCCGGCGGCGATTACGCGATTCTTTTCAAACAGGGTGATGAATGGAATGAAACGACGGGCTTGCAAAGCACCGCGCCCAACGTGACGCTGGGCGCTTACGGCGGCGGCGCCAAACCGTTCTTCAACTGTTTTTCCCTGAAATACACCACCGGCTGGATTTCTGTTTCCGGCAATCTCTGGAAGCGGGCGGAATCCAACGCCATCAGTTGGTTTCGCCTCACCGGTCCGGCCAATCCGCAGACGCTTGCCGGTGTGGGCTGGGGCAGTGGCCTCCTGGGCGGAACCGCGGGGCTGCCCAACACCACCAAGTTACCGGCTAATCTTTACCCGCTGATTCCGTTGACCAGCAGCAGCGCGGTGGGAAGCAACGCCGGCACATGGTTTTATGATTCCGCCGGAAGCGATCCGAACAGCTCCGGCGTCCCGACGCTGTATTGCAATCTCGGCTCCCCATCCGCCCCACCCCCTTGCGAGGCGGTGATCAACAACAGTGTTTATGGTCTGAATATCGCCGCGGACGGTTGCCTGGTGCGGGGACTTCGCGGGGACGGCTTTGGCCGCAGCGGGATCAACGGAACCGGCGGAGTCGGCGTGATCATGAACACGCAGGTCGGCAATGACGGCGCGAGCGTCTTTTATGATTGCGAAGCCTATTACGGCGGCGATCACATTTTCGGCCAGAATATCGGCGTGGGGGCCGGCGCCGGATTCGGGGTGTTCGCCCATTGCCGGGGCGGTTTCACCGTGGGTTATCCAAGCTTGAGCGCCAGCACGTTCATCGGCTTTGGCGAAGATGGGGGACACGAGATTTACCTGGTCAATTGCGAATCCCTCGCCGGGAATCTGCCTGCGGCAGCCGCTTGGCCGATTGTATCCACATTGACCAACAACAATAACGGTCAAACGTTTTACAGCCATACATCGGGAAATGTCACACCCTGGCTGGCGCTGGCTCTGGCGGTGGATTTCCGCCAGCGGTTCGCGTGCAATTATCCGGCTGCCGCCGGGTACTGGGGCGTTTTGCCGCCCGCGGCGACACTGGGACAGGTTCGGGGCTTTATCATCGGGCAAACGAATGACGCCGCCGCGGATGGGGCGATTTTCATGCCGGGCGTCGCGCCAATTGAAGACAATATGCCCAACAACGCCTGGATCGGCTGCCGGTGGTTCACAAACTTCAGCGTACCGAGCGGGAATTTCTATGGTTATCCGAGTGCGGGAATCGCCGGCGGCTGGATGATCAACTGCCAGGCGGATTTCACCTGTATAGGACCGGGCGAAGCGAACGCGCTGGCGGCGGCGACCAACTCGCCTGCGCACAACCTTCGCGCGTGGCATTCGACGATTCGCCTGCTGGGAAGCTGGAATCCGGCGCAGTTTTATTTCTGGGGATCCATGAGTTCCAGCAGTCAAATCGAGTTTACCAACTGCGATTTTGTCCATGCGGCCAATGTGCCGATGACGGGTTGGTGTCAATATTCCGCCGATGTAAGCGTACGGAGCAACTGCTGTTACGACACCTCCTGGATCTGCGCCGGCGACGCGGCGGCGATAGTCGCCACCGGCCCGCACATCGCCGGATATGTGCCGGATGTATTGAGCGAACTTTACCGGGCGGCGGGCCCTTTGCCGGATGGAATCGCCCCGGAGTACGACATCGACGGAAATCCGCGCGGGACGCCGGATGACGTCGGACCGCGGTCGCGAAGGCCCGGCTTGAGCATACGAACAGCGAAACTTACCGGCGGCGCGTTCGGAGTCGCCGGCAACATCTCCGGCAGTCAGGGCATTTTTACGGGAGTCGCAACGTGAGCGCGTACATCATTACCCTGGACCAGGCGGGCAATTTCGAGAGTTTTCTTCCACCGCCGCAGCCGATCCCCGCCGGCGGCGCGCCGGTGGCGCTTTTCGACATCCAGAATCCCGGCCGCAAAGGCAAACTGCTGGCGACATTCAACGTCGGCGCCGGCGGTGAGCTGGATACGTTTTTTATCACCCGCGCGGCGGCGCCGGGCGGCACGCTGGTGAAATGGAAATCGGGAACCGATTTTCTCACTCCCACCAGCCAGCAGCCGGAAACGATCAACTATTCCGTCCCGCAGCCGGCGGGCACGTCGTTTCAACTTCTGATCGACATGACCGGCGTGGGTGATATGCAAATATGGGCCGGGTCGAATGCCGGCGGCGCTTTGGGCATGGAGATCGGCGCGGCGACGATTTCATGAAAACTTCCTCCACCTTGCATACCCCGTCATGCCGGCCGGCATTGGCGCCCCTGGTGCTTCCCGATCCCGCCGGCTATCGGGGCGGGACGTTGCGGCTATACTTCCCAATAACCGGGGAGCATCAGATGGACCGGCCCGCCGGCAAGCGGGCCTTGGAGGCGTAATATCGAATATGAATGGCGGTGTCGTTAATGTGCGCGACTACAACGCTCGGGGCGATGGCGTTACCGACGATACGGTGGCGATCCAGACGGCGCTGAACAAGGCGCGCAGCGGCTGGTCGGGAACGCGCGGCGGCGCGCTGGCGGCCGCGACCGGCGGGCATGTATATTTGCCCGCCGGCCGCTACCGGCTTACGAGCGCCCTTTATGCGGGCGGCGCCGGCGTGCGGGTAAGCGGAGACGGCGAACAAACCGTTCTGCTGGCCGATTTCCATTTTCACGGCCAGCCCGGCGGCGGGGAAGCTCTCTGGATCGAGCCGGAATTCGGCGGACTGTACTCTCTGGTACATCCGGTTACCTGGGACACACTCACCCTTGCCGGCGAAGTGCCGCTGGCCGCCGGAGAACCACTTTTTTTGTGCAATGGGCGCGGATCCACCGGAATTCTGGAGAAGGCCCTGGGCGGCAGCCTCCCGCGAACGAATTTCCACGAACTGGCCCCCTGCGAATATGTCGATGTGGCCTCGTCGTCCTACGCACACGGCGTGACGACGGTGCTGCTCAAGCGGCCGGTGATCGGCATAGGCGATTACGCCAACGTGCGTCCGGCGGGCCAGCCGCCCGGCGAAGCCTGGCTGCATGTTCGCAAGCTTAACGCGCCCGCCGATGGAATGGTGATTTCCGATCTGGCCTTTGAACATCCGGACCCGCAGGCCGATGCTTCCATCATGGCCTATTACACCCGCGCCTGCCGGATTGAAAACATCACCATTATTACCGAGTCGCTCCTCGGGGCGCGGGGCAGCGTGGTGGTGGTCGGCAGCATGGGCACAAGCGTGCGCAATGTCCGCAGTTTCCATAAAGCGGCGATCGCCATGAACTCCTGCCGCTGCTGCCATATCGCGCAATGCAGCGTCTGGTCCATCACGCTGGAAGAATGCTGCACCGACAATCACATTATGAACAACATACTCGAGCCGGTCGGCACACTGGGATTGCGTACCGGCGACATGCCGTGCCGTCGCAATATTTTCGCCCATAACAGCATATTCAACGCGGCCCATAACTATGGCGCCATCGGCTTGTGGGAGGGGATGAAAAATGTGCTCGCGGGCAACGTGGCCACGGGCGGTGTGGCCGCAATATGGCTGGGCGACGCGCCCGAGACCGTGGTGGTGGGAAACATCGCCGCGAGTTTCGGCGACTACGGCAAACACAACCACACCATGGCCAGCGGCAACAGTTGGCAGAAAAGCAAAACATGAACATGCTTGTTAAATGGCCCACACGCCAGCGCCCGGGCGAGTTCCTGGCGGCGCTGACGCAGTGGCGGCGCCTGGCTTCGCGCCGGAATACGATTCGCTACATCATTTCGGTTGACGCCGACGACGCCTCCATGCAGGGCCTGGTTCCGCGCGCCGGCCTTGCCGCCATGCCGGACGTGCGGGTGTTCACCGGTCCGGCCGGGCGGTCCAAAATTCAAGCCGGCAACGCCGATCTGCCCGACGGACGGACCAACGACCGCCCGGCCGGGCTGGATTTTGCGCCCGACGTGCTGCTGCTGGCCAGCGACGACATGTTGCCCCAGCACCATGATTGGGACGCCATCGTCGCCGAGGAAATGGCGCGGCATTTTCCCGCGCTGGACGGCGCGACGCATTTCAACGACGGCTACCACGGCCAGGACAAACTCATCACGCTTTCCATCATGGGCTGGAATCTATATCGGCGTTTCGGATACGTGTACCACCCCGCGTACCGCTCGTTTTACTGCGACAACGAATTCACCGACG
This sequence comes from Planctomycetota bacterium, assembly GCA_021831565.1. Taxonomy (GTDB): domain Bacteria; phylum Planctomycetota; class Phycisphaerae; order WQYP01; family WQYP01; genus JAKBMM01. Next base: position 12,917 of record JAKBMM010000013.1, on the reverse strand, counting down.
TGGTGCGGATGATCGGCAAGTATCATTACGATCCGCGGGTCATTTTCCGCCACCAGCACGTGGGCCGCCGGCCCGACGCGCTTTACCGGCGCAACGCCCGGTACTGGAGCGAAGATCAGGCTGTTTACGAAAAGCGCCGGGCGGCGAAGTTTGATCAGTCGCCGCCGGTGTTGAGCATCCTCATCGCCTCGCTGGAATGCCGTGCGGCGCCGCTGGCGGAGTTGCTGGCCGAATTGCATCGGCAGATTTTTCAACACGCCGATCCCTGGGCCGTGGAAATTCACATCGCGCGCGACGCCGGCGCGCAAAACGTGGGCGGCAAGCGCGACGCCCTGCTGCGGCGGGCGCGGGGGCGATATGTCTGTTTCATCGACGATGATGATATGATCGCGCCCACCTATATCCATGATATTCTGGCCGCCGGCCAGGCCGAACCGAACGCCGATTGCGTGGTGTTCGCCGGCCGGCTGGAAGTCGATGGGCGCTACGTCGGCCCGTTCGATTATTCCATCGCCCACCGGCGCTATTACCAGACGGCCAACCGCTATTACCGCACGCCGAATCACTTGTGCCCGGTCAAACGCGAACTGGCCCTGGCCGTGGGTTTTGCGCCGCTCAACTGCGGGGAGGACACCGACTACGCCCGCCGTCTTTATCCGCTGCTGAAAACCGAAGCGTCCGTGCGTGTGCGCCCGGACGCCCCCGAGCGCAAGGAACTTTACCGCTACCGCTTCAGCCCCAGCTTAACGGCGACGCAAAAAGGGCGATAAGTTCGCAGGCACATATTGGGCGCGGATCGCACCGGCTGGGCCTGCCACGAAGAGGCATCATCGTCGCGCGCCCGCCGCATCAATCACCCGGCGCGTGGTTAGGCAGGTAGGCAAGTCCCGCGCTCTGATGAATCCGTGCGATCCGTGTCATCTGGTTCATCCCGCCATTCAGAAGCTACCAGACGCGATTGACGCCGTATTTATCAAAAAACGCGTCCTTGCCGATAATCGCCAAAGATTCGATCTGGGCCTGGGCAATGAGCATTCGGTCAAAGTGATCGTGATGCGGGCCGGGAAGGTTGCCTGCCCGAATCGCGTGCTCCGGGGTAATGGACAGCGGATCAAAACCTTCGCGCGCCAGGACGCCGATAAAATCGGTCAGCAGCGTGTCCGGCACCACCAGCTTGCCCGCGTTTGCCTTGATTGCGATTTCCCATACCGAGGCGGCACTCACGATCACCTGATTTCGGGTCAGGCTGATCACGCTCCATGCGCGGCGGGAGAGCGACGGATGATCCGCCAGCCACCATAGCAGGGCATGGGTATCGAGAAGCACCTTCAATCCGGCCGCTCCCACAACGCCAGTTCCTTGAGCGGAAGCGGATCGAATGCCCCGGGCTTGATGGCGATCCGCCCTTTGAGCGAGCCGGGGCGGCGGCGCTTGCGGTCTTTGATGGCCACCAGGCGTGCGACCGGCTCGCGCCCGCGTTTAATGACGATTTCCTCGCCCTGTTCCACGCGAGCCAGGAGTTGGGAGAGATGCGTCTTAGCCTCATGGACTCTTACAAACCGCATAAGAACACTCCGCGGGGCCGGTGGGGAAATTTATGGGGACTCCCGCCGGCCGTTCCCCATCAATGCTTAGTCAATTCAGCTTAGCTAAGTTACTGCTTCGAGTCAAGCAGGTCCCGGAGAAAAGTGCCGAAGAAATGCTCGGCCGCGTCTGCCTGGCCGTCCCTGAAAAAACACCGGCTCCTTACCAATATTCGACATCTGAATATCGAGACTGGCCGCTCGCTGCGACCGTGACGAGGGCGTTCTTGACCAGCGCCTCTCCCTGTGGGAGCATGGCGATCAGTGTAGCCAGCTTTTGTTGAAGGCGCTGGCTTTTTTGTCCGATAATAATGCTATGCTGACGATACGGGAAATTCCTCGCCGAGACCTCGACAGGCTGTCGATGCTCTCAAACTTAGACGACGGGGATGCCACCTTATTGGCCGAGGCGTGCCGTGCTGCGAATCCGTGCTTGAGCATGCGGAAGTTCATTGGAGGTGTCACAAAATCATTGCCGGAGGGTAAACGGAAAGATGCCGGCGCCATGGCGGAAACATTCTTTAATATGCAGGTGGCACGAATCAGGCTGGGCGTTACCGCGGATGAGTTCATTGCGGCTATATTTTCCTCTGAAAACATCGGGGAATTAAAACTGACCCCTGAAAAGATGGAGAACTGCCGGGACCGGCTCGGGCGGATATTGGCGATTGATTCACTTTTTATAACCGCCAAGGCCGCCAGTGTCCTGACAGCGCACGAACATCCATTTGAGAGTGCTAGAATATTTACGGATGTCCGCCCGATATTCGGCGACGCGGTGGCGGGTACGGATGCTGTCAAGCCACAGGCGGCGGTTCTGGTCCATAATCTTAAACTCCGTCTGGAGGGGGAAGAATCTGAACGGGAATTGTATGTGGCGATGGATAATCGGGATTTGCAAACGTTAATAGATGCTTTGAATCGCGCAAAGGCGAAGGCCGCCGAGCTTTCCGAATTTGTAAAGCGCGGCGGGCTGTCTTATCTGGAACCATGAGGAACGCACAAGATGCCAATGTGTCTGGAACAGACTGATGCCATGTCAGGGCGAACCGCTGAAAGCGATAATCGCCGGAAAGGCAGCGATTATAGTTTTGTTCGCGAGAGTTCAGCAGGCGATTGGAAGTTTTCGGATTCCAACCGCCAGGCCATTGCCGCTTGGCGTGCTCTCGATCCGGTCCGGGGCACGTATATCGATGCCGGAACCTTCGCCACCGAACCGAATCTGGTGGGGGAAGATACCGAGCGGAATTTTGCCCGCGATCTGGAAGAATGGCGTTCGGACACCCGATTTAGTTCCAACTTGGCGGCAAAGTTATCTCATCCGGCGTACCTGCGCATCATCGCCTTGGGCCGAGAGGTTCTTCCGCTGATACTGAAGGACCTGCGACAGAGCGGTGGTCACTGGTTTGTGGCGCTGCGCGCCATCGCGCGCGAGGATCCGGTACCGCCGGAACATCGCTCGCTGCCGCGGCTGATGCGCGAGGACTGGCTCCGCTGGGGCGTCGAAAAGGGGCTTATCGATGACGAGATGGCAGTTGCCGCGGCCATACTTAATCCAGATCGAGTTGACCTTCCCCAATTTGAAGAATGAAGGTTACCAGGTCACCAGTCCGCCGGAATCATATTACAACTGCATTGCCTGGGCCGCTGGTGATCCAGACCGTTACTGGTCTCCGATTCCGCGGGATCAGAGCGACAGCGGATATGCCGGCCAATACGAAGAGTATTGGCCTGGCGTTAAACAGGAAAACACTGTCGAGTCATGGATGGATGCTCTGGCCAAAATCGGGTTTGAAGCCTGTTCGGCCGCGAATCCTGAATCCGGGATCCAGAAGATTGCCATCTATACAGACGATCAAGGCGAACCCCAGCATGTGGCGCGGCAATTGCCGAACGGCGGCTGGACAAGCAAACTCGGCGATGATTGTGACATTGAGCACAAGACTCTGACGGCACTGGAAGGCGAACAATACGGACACGCCAGGTTCTTTATGAAGCGCCCGGCACATATAGAGTTGATTCGCGGATAGCCGGGGCCAGGGGCGACTGGTTTGTGTTTGCCGTGTCCAACGACGATCAGTGCCGGAATGCCACCATCACCTGCTACCATTTTGAAAAGCTCAAGCGAGCGTTTTCGGGGATGGTGGTATATGAAAATCAGGAAGCTATCACGAGCCGGGCGCTGGCGCAGATATCCGATGTGGTCGGGAAGCAGTTTTCATCGCTGGGGCAGCGCGACCGGATTAAGCAATTCATAAGAGCAGATGTGTTGGGCGACAATGCACCCCCGCGAACAAATTAAACGCCGGCTGTTGCGGTGGTCGACCTGCGAATCGTTGCAGTGATGAACTACTCTCTGGAGTGGCCAGCATGGCGGAACAATACAAAATGCAAAAGCAAAACCATGACCAGGAATGGATAGTGGCCTACTATGACCTGCTGGGAATCAAAGCGGAGATGCGCAAATGGACAGCCCCGGACGGTACTATCAATAAACTTGATATTTTCCGGCAAAAGATCAAAGACTTGGTTAACGGCATTAATCAGAGCATCCAAAAACGTAACCAGAACGAGCCAAATCTTCAGAAGACGCGCGAATGCGAACTGGTAACATTCGGCTTCGCTGATACCATGGTTGTAGCATCGCGGATTGTAAACCGCTATGACAATCCTCAACTGATGGCGCTTTCAATGATGTTAATGGCTATGATCCCGTTAGCGGCGTGGTTGTTGAAAGAAGGCATATTATTCCGCGCCGGCGTGGAAGTGGGGAAAGCACGGTTGATCAAACGTGTAAGCGATTATTTCCCTAAAAATGCGGGGGCCGCTGCGCCGGCGGGATCAAGCGATACGCGGGTTTTCGAGGGTGATTTGTGCGGTCCGGCGTATATCGCGGCACATGATCTGGCTTCTTTGCCCGGTTCGCCGCCGGGAGTTTATGTTGGATCGGCGGCGGTAAGCCTGATCGAAGAGGCCGCGAGCGGCCAGGGCCGGTTCGAAGGAGCATGGATTTCCAACGCCCAGCAAGCCCGTAAATCGCTGATGCGGCTTGACAGCAAAAATAAGTACCGTCAGAGCGAGTCGGGCGATATTTGGGCGGTGGATTTTGCGAATCTGTATGGAATCATGGGGGAAAAAAGAAATGATCCGCGCTATGCCCAAACCCGCTGCCAACTGAAAACAGGCTACGATCGGATTCTATCGGAGTTGAAGCCGGGAGGGCAGACCGATGAAAAGATTCGCAATAAATTATTATGGGTAAAGGAATATCTGGAAGGCCGGAATATCTGAAGGCCTTGCTCGAGAGCGCAAGAGCCGCCGAGCGAAAACAAGCAACTATTTTCGACGAGCCGCTCGGCTCCAAGACTGCGGCCCGCTATCGGTGTATCGGAACAAAATTAGAGGCTAAAATGGAAAGCGGAATATTCGCCTTACTTTGTGTTGTGATCGGGGCTTTGCTAACGGGCGTTTTAACGTTGTTCCGCGACTGGCGTCTCAGACGATCCGAGGCACAATCGCTGCGGGGCGCTTTGGCCGCGGAAATAGGTGGAATTTGCCAGCCATATACCTGCAATAACTGGATGGCGTTTCATGCATTACGCGCCCACCGGGGAGAGCCGCTTGAGCATCAGTCGGCGGTCAAATTGGTTACGGTCGTCTACCGCGGCAATACGTCGAAGCTTGGCCTACTTCCGACGAATCTTGCGTCTGAGGTGAGCGGGTGGTACGTGTCTCTGTTCATGTGGTTTGATCGCGTGCAAGGCTATCCAGGAGTGGACGGCCAGGCGCAGATAGCGCTCACCGACGAGCGAAATAAGGAAGCTGACAACATACGCGATATCGGCATAAAGCTTGCCGAAAAGCTTCGGAATCGCGTTCCGAGCGGTAAGCAGGGATGACACGCTTGAAACCACCGGTGCGAACCAACTGCGCGTGGTGCCATCAGCCTGCCGTTTCCGTTGGGCAAACACCAGCGCGTGGCGGTGAAGGTGATCGATCCACGGGGCAATGAAGTGATGAAGGTGGAGAAGCTGGGGTAGAATGAGAAGCTGCAGCTAAAAGGAGGCGTTATGCCAAAGAGGACCAAAGAACGAAAAAGACGTATTCCCAAGCGACTGGAAATCGAGCCGCTGCTGGAAGCGGTATGGGAACTGCGGTTCGAGGGCGACCCCGCGGCCGGTGGGGCGTTGCCGGGAATTCTTTTCGAACAGTACCGGGCTTCGGGCCGCGAACCAAAAATTGAAACTCTGCCACCCGCGCTAATACCACCGGCGACCCGTAACGCCCAAGACGCATTTCGCTTTGCACCCACATCCCTGCTTAGGTTTGGCAACTACGCAGTGTTAACCGGCGACCGCATTGCGGCTCTAAGTGTAACCCGGCCATACCCAGGCTGGGCGGAATACGAGCGGCGGATATCGGAACTGGCCGGGTGGCTACGTGATTCTAAGATGGTGAAAACACCGGAGCAATGTACGCTGAAATACCTTGATTTCTTTGAGTGCGGCCTCGAGGAGGTATTCAAGAGACTGCGGGTACAAATCCGTATTGGCAAGTGGCAAGCTGAACCAGGCGAGCTTCGACTCCAGATGAAGGTTCAAGCAAGGCGTTTTGATGGTATTATCCAGATTATGAATCCAGCGCGGGTTACGGTGGAAGGCCAGGCAAAAGAGGGCTTGGTGACGGATGTACAGGTGACATGGAAGAAGAAATCGGACGGTGATTTCTGGAAGGGTTTCCCCGAGATGCTGGCCAGGGCGAAAACAGCCTGCCACGAACTGTTTTTCGGGCTGCTCAATGAAGAAACGCTTCAGGCCCATGGACCGATTTACGAGGATTAAGGCGATGGGGTACACACAGTCAATCTCTGAAGGGCACGACCGATCGTCGTGGAATCAGGCCCTCGCACTGCTCCCTCGGTCCTACACCGTGCGTTCGACAGAACCACAGCCGGCGTGGGAAGCACCATTGGTGCGGAGCTACATACATACCGAGCAAATGGTCATAACGGATGGTATGACTCGGGCACTGTCCAATCAGGCCAACTCCATCATGCTTTCCGAGATTCTGACGGACTACGCCGCAACGCTTTCGGCATCGATGCCTGCCAGTAGCCCTACCGCCGCGGATTGGCTAACAAAATTTGAAACGTTTCTTGCCGGACTTCCGCAAGTGGACCACGCGGTTGATAGTTCCCGAGACAGCCTTTATTAAAGCCGGGAAAAAATGAAAGTTCTTCTGGATACGAACGTCATTGTTGGCCTGTTTGAAAAGGCTCGCCGGTCGCAGGTTGCCCATGCAATCCGGGGCGTCCGCGAGCAAGGCCACAATATGTACGTAATTCCACAGGTCATCTACGAGTTCTGGGTTGTAGCGACCCGGCCGATACATGGCAATGGTTTGGGGTTACCGGCGGAAACTGTCGCCGGAAAAGTGGAGGGCATCTTACAAACATTCGACTTTGTTGACGACGGAGGTGGAATTTATCAGAAATGGATTGGTCTGGTTAAGTCTTACAATGTATCCGGGAAAAAGGCCCACGATGCACGGATCGTCGCGGCCATGCAGGTCCATCAGATGGAAGCGATTATGACGTCTAACAGCAGAGATTTTGGGCCACTGTCAGCGTTGGTGACAATCATTAATCCGGGGTAATTCAATAACAGGAATTAATTCAGAGGCCGTGGTCCCGCCAAGAAAGGGATTAACCCTATGACCCCGCTGGCGAACAAGCGAATACCCAAAGGTTGATAAAAGAACCGCTGCTGGAAATAGTGTTGGTGATGTATGGCCATGGCGCGGGAAGATCTAATACTGAAGCGCGAGGCGATCCTGGAAATCGCGCAGCGGTACGGAGCACATCATGTGCGCCTCTTCGGGTCTGTGGCGCGTGGGGAAAGCACCGAAGCTTCCGATGTGGATATTATCGTGCGTTTTGAACCCGGACGCACGCTGATGGACCACGCGGGGTTGATCGGGCAACTCGAAGACCTGCTCGGCGTCAGGGTTGACGTGATTGATGCCGATGGAATGCGCCCGCGATTCCGGGCAGTCGTGGAAAGGGAGGCGCTGCCGCTATGAGAACGCCGCGTCTTTTATTGCAAGATATACTGGATGCAATTACTGAAATTGAGCGTTACACGCCGGGAACTTTAGCGGAGTTTGTCGCGAACCCTCCGGTGCAATCGCATATTGCACGTCAGATCGCAATCATCGGGGAAGCCGCATCGCGCCTTCCCCAACCGTTGCGGGATGCGCAGTCGGAGATACCTTGGCGACAGATAATCGACATGCGCAACATTGTTGTCCATGTTTACCACGGTATCAACTGGCAACGCGTGTACGACACGGCGCGCAAGGATGTCGCCGCCCTGAAACTCCAAATGAGGTCCATGCTCACGTCGCTTCCATCTGAAGATGAAAGGCCGGCTTGATGACTTCCCCACCCCTTCCCATTCAGCCCGTGCCCACACCGATACTTTGCAACCCTTATGCCGAGCCGGACTCGCATTGGCAATACAATCGCGAAACGGGCGAAGCGAGCAGAGAGCCTGGCCGCCGAGCCGCCCAATACTGGTACAAAACCAAACAGACCGAAAAGTGGCAATTGGCCCTGGAACTCCAGGAGGGGCGGGCCGACCTGGTGAATATCAACCAGATTCGCAATGACGTGCGGCGCTGGCGGACTTCCCAATGGGAAGGTGTAACCCCCGTTACGCGCGAACTGCTGCAATTCTGGAACAATCCCGAGCGCGAACGGCGGTTATTTTTCTGCCAGTTGGAGGCGGTGGAAACCATCATTTATCTGCGGGAAATTCTCGCCGCCGGCCGCTGGCCGCGGTTTAAGCCGGCGTTTTCGCCCGCGGCGCTGAAGGATTTCACCGACTCGCCATCGAATCCCGATTGGCTTGGGCTGACCCGCCTGGGTTGCAAGATGGCCACCGGCTCGGGCAAAACCGTGGTGATGGCGATGCTGATCGCCTGGGCGTTTTGCAACCGCGGCCGCAATCCATCGGATGAAAGGTTCCCGGATGCGGCGCTGGTCTGCTGCCCGAATCTGACGATCAAGGAACGCCTGCAGGTGCTGCGGCCGGAGCATCCACAAAATTATTTCTCCGAATTTAACATCGTGCCGGTAAAATTCCTGCCGCTGTTGAATCGCGGGCGGGTGCTGGTAACCAACTGGCACGCCTTTGCGCCCCAAAGTGAACACGCCGAGGGCGAAAAAACCTACGCCGTGGTAAACAAAGGTTCCGAAACCAATGTCGCTTTCGCCCGCGCGCGGCTGGGCGAACTGTTCGACCGCATGCCGATCATGGTGTTCAATGACGAAGCGCATCACTGCTATCGCCCCAAGCCACTGGAGGAAAAACTCGGCGGCGAAGAGGCCCAGGCGGTGAAGGCGGATGCGGAAGAAGCGACGATTTGGATGGAAGGCCTTGACCGGATCAACAACGCCATGCCGGACCGAAAACCGGGCGTGGCTTTTTGCGTGGACCTCTCGGCCACACCGTTTTATCTGGCCGGCAGCGGCTATACGGAAGGCAGCCCCTTTCCCTGGCTGGTCAGCGACTTTGGCCTGGTGGACGCCATTGAAAGCGGCATCGTTAAAATTCCCCGCCTGCCGGTCAGCGACACCACCGGCCGGCCCGAAGCCCGCTATTTTCGCCTGTGGAAGTCGATCGCCGATAATCTTCAGCCGGGTGAAAAACTCCCCGGCCGGCAGGGCAAGCCCAAGCCGGAAGTGGTGTACCGCGAAGCGCAGGCAGCGCTGCGGCAACTGGCCGGGCAATGGAAAGAACGGTTCGAGCAAATTCAGCGTGCTACGCCGGGCAAGGACGCCACGCCGCCGGTGCTGATTGTGGTGTGTGACAACACCGATATCGCCGAGTTCTTTTACCGGAAAATCAGCGGCGAGACGGTGGAGGCTCCCATCACCGCCGAAGACGTGGCCGCAGAATTGGCCGCGGGCGCCGGACCGAACGATGCGAACGACCCGCTCGAAACGGCAGAGAATGCCGCGGCGGTTCCAGCGTTTAAACCGGAAAAAAAGGCCGGGCGTGTAAAAGTTGTGTATGGGGAGAGCGACATTCTGCCGGAATTTTCCAACGCGTCAAACTCCCGCCATACGCTGCGGATCGACAGCAAATTGCTGGCGGCGGCGGAAAGCGAAGACCCATCCCAAAGCCGCGATGCGGCGGCGGAGGAGTTGCGGAGAATTGTCGCTTCGGTGGGTAAACCCGGCCAACCGGGCGAGCGGGTGCGATGCGTGGTTTCCGTGGCCATGCTCACGGAGGGCTGGGACGCCAACAACGTGACCAACATCATCGGCCTGCGAGCGTTCGGCAGCCAGTTGCTTTGTGAACAAGTGGTGGGCCGCGGCTTAAGGAGAATGGATTACACCCCGGATCCGGTAACCGGTTTGCTGACAGAAGAATATGTCGATGTTTATGGCATTCCTTTTTCAGTTGTTCCCTTCAAGGGCAGGCCGATCAATACTTCCACCGATGACCGGCCCAAAAATCACGTCCAATCCCTGCCGGAACGGGCGGCGCTGGAAATACGCTTTCCGGTTGTGGAAGGCTATGCCTTCGCCCTGAATAAGAACCTGATCCAATGCGATATAGCCGCCATGGAGACGCTGGAACTGGAGCCGGACGAAGAGCCGACGGCGACATTTGTCCTGCCGACCATGGGCTATCAGTAAGGCCGCCCGTCGCAGGCGGGAGAGGCGCCGTTTCAGGAGCAGAATCGAGAGAATTACTACGCCCGGACCCATCCGCAGGCCATTGAATTTCAAATCGCCAGGATGGTTGTGGAGCGGCTTTGCGCCGGTTCCCGCGCGGATGGCCCGGACCGGCATCAGGGGGTTTTCCGACTACAATCCCGCCATCAGCTTTTTCCGCAGGTGCTTGATTATGTTCAGCAATATGTCCGGGCGCGGGTAAACTTTCGCGGCTGCAACCCGTGCGAACTGGGTTTACAGAAATATATCCAGCGGATGGTGGAGCGGTTTGGCAACGCGATTCAACCCGATGAACAGAGCGGCGAGCCGCCCCTGCTGCCGATTCTCAATCCGTATAAACCCTTCGGATCATCGGCGGGCGTTGATTTTAAGACGGTCAAGCCCTGCCAAGCCACGCGAACAAGCCAGGTCAATCAGGTGGCTCTGGACACGGCGAGATGGGAATCCTCCGCGGCATTTCAATTGGAGTCCGCGCGCGATGTGGTGCGGGCGTATGTGAAAAATGACCATCTTGAATTTTCCATTCCTTATGAATTCCAGGGGCGGAAACACGCCTACCTGCCGGATTTTCTGGTGAAAGTGGCCGAAGACCGCTTGGTCATCGTGGAGATCAAAGGCCAGGAGGATGAACAGGACCGGGCCAAGCACCAGGCGGCGCGCAAGTGGATTGCGGCGGTAAACAACTGGGGACAAATGGGACGATGGGATTTTATTGTATGCAGGGACCCGCAGTTGCTGGGGCGGAAACTGCGGGAAGTGTTCCACGATGAAGAAGCAACGCCGATGTTTCGTTGACGTTGCGTAAGATAATTCTTTTCATGTAGCTGGATTATTTCATCTTGCTTCTTTTTTGAACCACTCAATTTCTGATCTTCGCCCGGTAATAAAAGCGAAATGGCGGGGCGCAATCGCCGTTGAGGTAAAAATCAGTCCAGCTTCCATTCTGCTGGATGTGATCCGCCCACTTAAAGTGAATTTCCGCCGGCAGCCGATTTTCAAGCCCCACCAGACTCCGCGGTACAGTCATTTGCATCTGATCGCCCCGCACGCGGAAATGCGCCCGCCCAACCGGCTTCCATTCATAATAGCCGTTGACGTTCCGCTCAATTTCCGCCGTGTGGTTGTTGAGCACTTTGCGGTCGATCACATAATCATACCCCAGCCACGTCTTCTGAAGGGGATGGGGAATATGAAGAAACAAAAGCATCCAGCTCCAGCCATGCCAACTGGTAATGGGTTTTCTCGTCTTAACCCAGAAGTAGAGATTGTTCTTGTCGTAGCAGAACTTGCCGGCAACGATGTCGTTGCGCCCGGTGTTGTTAATGTAAACATGATTTCCCCAGCCGCGGTAATCACGGTGAACCGTCATGCCGGCATTGTTGATGAACAAGGGGCCGATTTTGGCCCACTGTGAAAACGGCCCGGTCCACGGGGCGCTGGCCCTGGAAACACACGGCAGCGGAGGCACGCCCTTATAACGGCGGATGTTGGCCACAAGCTGGTAGTAATAGTCATCCCCAAAGCCGCCTTTCATCGGTTCAACATCACGGGAGTATTCCTTATCAAATTCGTCGATGAACATCGGCTGGCCCTCCTGGAGGGGATGCCCGACTAATCCCAGCCGCGCATTCGGCGGGACCGGGGAGGGCCACGGCGCGGCGATCCATTCGTTCCAGCCGGTGACGAATACGAATGGTGGATCAATCCGCCGCGCGCCGCGCCATTGCTCGGCAAAGAAGAGGCCCAGCGCGGGGTCCTGATCTTTTCGCGGCGGCTGGTAGCCATCGTGGTAATCCCGCCCGATATTGACATTCGCCCACCCGCCGACGCCAACGCTGGTTTCTTCCGGCGTTTTGGGATTCGTGTGCCAGCCATAGCGCTGCGGATAGAGTTGGTTCCAGAACCATCTGTTTTTGCCGTTCCCAACCCAAGGCTGAGATTGCGGTGTATCCAACTCCCAACAGCGGCGCAAGGTGAAGAATTTCCGGATATTTTCCGGAAGCCGCGGCCCTCGGGCGGCATCCTGCCTGGCAGCGCCGTTGTTTACCAGCATCAGGGGTTTGCCATCCCAGTAGAACCATAGTTTTTTCGCCAAACCGGGCTTGTAGATGTTCTTGTAATCGGTGTTCCATGCGCCGTCGCGGGTGAAACACAGAAAATCCGGTGTGGCGTTGCCCAAGGCCCGCATACGCTGGAAAACCTTGAACAGAGCCTTTTGCGTATTGAAGTAGGTCGCACCATTGGTGTTATCAAGAATAAGCGTATTGACCCCGGCATCGCCGAGCATGATTGCGTGCTCCTTGAGAACCCACGGGTCGCTGCTGCGATAGTAGCCGAACAGCGGCTCGCCCCACCAATGCATGAGGGTCATTGGTCCGATGAGGTACCAGCCTTTTTTGTAACCCCGCTGTTTGATAATTTTGTCATTGTCGTATAAGTAGGGCGTGGGATGGTTGAGCCAGGTAAGGGCGCGCTCAACAATAACTTGAACAAATTTTAATGACATGCGCGTACTCCAGTCGATATAGGGAAGATGGATGCACCATCACTCGGACGGATCCGGCGCAAGTACCGCCTCTTGAATGTCG
>JAKBMM010000062.1 GCA_021831565.1 Planctomycetota bacterium | reverse complement strand
GATCCACGCGGCTGCGTGGCTGGGGCGGCGCGGTGATTGGCGGTCCCGGCACACCGGGAAAACCCGTGCCCGCCGGGATGTACGCGAAAAACATCCGGGGCGTGAACGGTTACATGGACGGTGTATCAACTCCAGACGCGGCTCCAGCTTTCCCGCCGCGCCGTCTACAAGTTGTTTGAGAGTGATTGCCGCACCAGATCAAGATTAGACGGGCGGCGCGGGCAATGAAGCCGCCGATTCTTTCACCGGCCTACGCGGTATAACGCCCGCCGAACGTTTCCTTTGCACTACAAAGCACCACTATGTTAACATGGATGGCACTTGGCCGTCGGGGAGCTCGGCATGGTGTCAATCATGTCCGAACGCCTGTTCCGGCGCGGGGACGGAAATAGGCGCTGCATGAATTGCGGCTCCGTGGCGGGCTCACGCCGCCCAGGGAAATAAAAACGGAATTATGTAAGGGAAGATGATCGCATGTGCAGAGAAAGCAAAATATGCTTAGGTGATTGCCGTGACGTACTGCGCGATTTTCCCAATAATACTTTTGACCTGATTTTCACGTCGCCTCCCTATGCGGATCAGCGCAGCACTACATATGGCGGCATCAAACCAAAAAATTATGTGGCATGGTTCTTAGAGAGATCAGAGCAATTTCAGCGTGTCTTGAAGCCAACCGGAAGCTTTGTGCTCAACATAAAGGAAAAGGTAGAGCATGGTGAGCGCCATGTGTATGTGCTGGAACTTATTCTGGCGCTTCGGAAACAGGGCTGGTTGTGGACAGAGGAATATATCTGGCATAAGAAGAACTCTCACCCCGGTAAGTGGCCTAATCGTTTCCGGGACGCTTGGGAGCGTTGCCTTCAATTCAATAAGACGAGAAAGTTTAAGATGTACCAAGATCAGGTCATGGTCCGTATGGGTGATTGGGCGAAGGCGCGGTTAAGGACGCTTGGCAAGAATGATACCATCCGATTCAACAGTCGCGTGGGTTCGGGGTTTGGAAAGAATATCGCCCACTGGGTGGGCCGCGACATGGCTTATCCTGATAATGTATTGCATTTCGCCACCGAATGTTCCAACAAAAATCACAGCGCAGCCTTTCCGCTCGCGCTGCCAGAATGGTTTATCAGGCTGTTCACAAATTCGGGTGACTGGGTTCTTGATCCGTTCACTGGCTCTGGCACAACTAATTTAGCCGCCAAACTCCTGGACCGAAATTCCGTGGGCATTGACTTAAAGTCGGAACACGTCAGAATAGCCACCGCACGCTTGCATGGAGCCGAGGCGCATTCTCCGGAGAAAAGAGTGAATGGAAACGGAACGGCTCGAACGAATAATCCAGGATTGTTTGAACAGCTTTTGCAGAGCACGCATAGCGGCCCTGGATAGTCTCGACCTAAAGAAGGTTTTGAGGCGTAAAAATCCCTACCTGTTTCGAGCTTCCGGCATATCCAACGCTGCCGATATGGTAGAACAATTGCTTAACGCGCATGTATCATCATCCGATGAAACCATTTTTGGCAATCTGTTTTTTGAGCCTATATGTAAAGCGGTAACCAAAGCACCAATTGCGGCTGCAACCGGCGCCGATTTTGTTCTGGAAACTGACACGACATATGAAGTCATAGCTTTGAAATCTGGCCCAAATATATTTAATGCCAGTCAATCAAGAAAACAGCAGGATGAGTTTGATGAAATAGAAAAATCGCTCAAGGCCACCTTGCGAAGTCTGCGCAAACAATTTATCCCGATTATGGGTTGTGGTTACGGGCGTACGCCGCGTCCTTCATCTGCACGCCGCCGTTTCAGCAAAATGGCTGGGCAGGCCTTTTGGCGTCATGTCACAGGTGATCCCGATTTTTATTTAAAATTAATTCGTCTAATGAAAGAAGAACCGCTGAAAACGCGAGAGCAGTTTGTCATAGCTCGTAACAATGCTTTGAACCGTTTTGTCAGGGAGTTTACTACCGATTTTTGCGGAAAGAACGGGGCGATTGACTGGGAGAAGTTAACAACTTTCAACAGTGGAGAGCATGAGGTTATATAGCGTTTATTCCTAATCTTATCATCGACCGCCTGGTAATTGCGGTTCTTCACCGGTTTGGCCAGTTGGCCGGATTGTCCATGTTGATCACACGCAGGCCGGCGAAGCTCGGAGAAGCGAAAAGGAATTTCGGCTTCGCCCGGAGCGTCAGAGAGGCCCGGGCAATGGTCAACACCAGTTTGGAACGGGCGGCGGGGCAACCGATCACGATGCGCAGCGGGACTACGGGCGAGAATCGGCCTGGTTTTTTCCCCCGCGCCGCGACCGGCCGATAGCGGCTTAAAACGGCGGCGGCCACCGCCCGGCCATTCCGGTTGAACAGCGCCACGCGCACCACTTGATCGGTATACCGGTCCACGATCAGTTCGCGCTCTATCCACGACCGACCCGCCCTGGGAGTGCGAACAACAAAGAGATGATATTCCGACGACGCCGGGAAACTTGTCATCATGGTGTAGCGGCGGGTTGAATGTGGCAAACGAGTGATGGCGAGCATGGCGAGCACCTGGCGCGGGCGCAGCGGCATGACGTTGGACGGCGGGCGATGGGATGGATTCGCCGCCCCCACATAGGCCTCTTTCCGATCGTGATTGATCAGCCAATAAATCCGCCGGTTCATTCCCATCTCGAAAACATTCTGGCCAAGATAGGTTCCCACCAGCAGCATATACGGCCATCCGCGGCCGGCTAAAGCGGCGCGCTGGTCCACCAGCAACACTCCATGCGCCTGATAATTCCGCCGATTGCCCAGGCGATCCACATAGGCGAGTTTCATCGTTCCGACGAGGCGAAGGTGAACCAATTCCGCTGTTCGTTGATTCAAACGTCGAATTACTTCCCGCGCCGGCAGCGGAGGCGGCAGCCGCAGCGGATGTTGGGGCGGTCCGGCGCAGCCGGTTAAAAGCGTCAGCAGGTTCACCAGAAACAAAGCCGGACTGATTCGAAAAATGATACGCCGGCGTTGCTCGCCTCTCCTTTCCTGTTTTGCTGAGAGCCGGCTTTCCACGAATTGCGTTCCCGGCGCGGTGAAACCGCCATCCCGGCATGCCGCAATGGGTTGTCGCGGGGTTGCCCCACACCCGGTTAGTTTCATCGCTTCATCCCAAAGGCACAACATCTTCGGGCGATTCTACGCGCGCCGGGCAACCGGTCAAACCAAACGAACGATCGTCCCGGCTCCCGGCGCGACAAGCGGCGTGGGCATCCGCACAAGCGAGAGCCTTTCGCGACCGGCGAGGTTACAATAATGACGACGCTAGTGCTCTGTCAGCCGTGTCATTACACGGCTGACAGAGCACCAGGCAGGGCGATCCAAGTACGACATAGCCTTGGGCAGAGGATCCTTGGTTCGTGGTCGGGCGGCGCACGGCGCGGCCGCGATTTCTTATAAGATGGATGCTTATGGCACAAAAGCCGCATAGCGCGATTCGAGCGACAGAGGAATCCGGCGGAGCCGGCGGGCGGGAGCATCTCCCGGCAGACTCGCCAGCGGCGATGAAAATTCGCGTCATGGCGGAACATGCGCGGGAAGCCGCACAACGGCTCGTCACGATAAACGGCGCGCTGCGCAACGCCGCCTTGTTGAATATTGCGGACGGCCTTCTGGCGCAGAAAGAAGCCATACTTTCAGCCAACGCCGCCGACGTGGATCAGGCCGGGACCGACGGCTTGGCGGCACCCCTGCTGGGCCGCTTGACGTTGGATGAAAAAAAAATCGAGGCGATGGCCCGCAGCGTGCGGGAAATCGCCGGGCAGACGGATCCGGTTGGACAAACGATTGCGGCGTATGACCGGCCCAACGGCTTGCGCATTGAAAAGCGGCGCGTGCCGATCGGCGTTATCGCCATTATCTACGAAAGCCGGCCCAACGTGACCAGCGACGCCGCCGCCCTTTGTCTCAAGAGCGCCAACGCCTGCATTCTGCGCGGCGGCAAGGAGGCCCTGAGAAGCAACCGGGCGATTGCCGGCGTCGTGCGCGCGGCGCTCCATCAATCCCAACTTGATCCGGACGCGGTGCAACTTGTCGATACGTCGGACCGCTCCGCCGTGGGCGCCCTGGTCAGGGCCGAAGGATTGGTCGATCTGGTCATTCCGCGCGGCGGCGAATCGCTCATACGAACCGTGGTGGAACAGGCCACCGTTCCGGTCATCAAACATTACAAGGGCGTATGCCACGTATACATCGACAAAGACGCCGATCCGGATATGGCCATCCACGTGGCCTACAGCGCGAAGGTGGACGGGTGCGCCGTGTGCAATACGGCCGAGTGTATCCTGGTGCATAAAGACATTGCCCAGAAGGTGCTTCCCCGTCTGGCGGCGCGGTATCGGGAGGCGAAAGTTCAGATGCGCGCCGATGCGCGAAGCCTGGGTCTTTTGCAGGACGCCCAACTGGCGACCGACGCGGACTGGGGACGGGAGTTCCTGGATTTGATCGTGGCGATCAAGCAGGTCAATTCGCTGGATGAAGCCATCGCCCATATCGCGTGCTACGGCTCGCAACACACGGATGCGATCATCACCAATAATATCCAGACCGCCAACAAGTTTATTCAACAGGTGGATTCCGCCGGCGTGATGGTCAACGCCTCCACCCGCTGGGCGGACGGATACGAATATGGCTTGGGGGCGGAAATCGGCATCAGCACGGACAAACTCCACGCCCGCGGCCCGATGGGGGCGGCGGATTTATGTACGTATAAATTCATCGTCATGGGAAACGGCCATATCAGAGCATGATCGCCCCGCCCGGAAAAACCGCCACGCCGGTGGAGAACCCGGCCGGCGAGTCTTATACTTGAACCATGATTCTGGTGGATAACCTCTGCGCTTTTCCCGCCCGGAGCCGGCAAGGCGTGCTGTGCATCGGGAATTTCGACGGAGTTCACACGGGCCACGCGCGGATGCTGGGGGAAGGCCGCCGCATTGCCGCCGCCGCGGGCCGGCCGTTTGTCATCATGACCTTCGACCCGCACCCGCTATCGATTCTCCAACCCGCCCTGTCCCGCCCGCCGCTGATGCGCGTGGAGCAACGCCTCAAGCGCCTGGCGGAGTTTTCGCCGGACGTGCTTCTGCTGATACGAACAAGCCGCGAATTTCTGGCGATAACCGCGGAGGAATTTTTACGCAAAATCGTGTGTGAGACTTTGGCCGCCCGCCAGCTCGTTGAGGGGGTTAATTTCACCTTTGGCCGCGGCGCCCGCGGAACGGTCGAAACGCTTGGCGAATTCGGCGAGGCGCTGGGCTTTAAAACCCTGGTTGTTCCCACCGCCCAAACTACACTCTGTGATCTGGCGCTGGCGGACGTGAGCAGCACGCTGGCCCGCTGGCTGGTAAGCCATGGCCGCGTGGCCGATGCCCAGCGCGTGTTGGGGCGTCCCTACGCGCTTTGCGGGCGGGTGAAACACGCCGGCGGACGGGGAAAGATTCTGGGCTTTCCGACGGTGAACCTGGAATTGCGCCAGCTCCTTCCCGCGCATGGCGTTTATTCCGGCCGGGCTGTTTTTGACGCACAAAGTTTTCCCGCCGCCATCAGCGTGGGAACCAACCCGACTTTCGGCGGGTGCGAAGCGAGCGTGGAAGCGTTCGTGCTCGATTTCAGCGGCGACTTATACGATCGGACCATTGAACTGGAATTGCATCGGTGGATTCGCGAACAGCAGACTTATTCAGGTCCGGAACCGCTCCAGCGGAGAATCGCCGCCGACGTGCGTCTGGTCCGGGAGTTGGCGGCCGCGCATAGATGAAAAAAGGCTGATGCTATTATTCGTGCTTGCGTAACTGTGGCTATTTTTCAAAGCAGACCACAAGGAAAACGACGCAAAAAAATACGGCTGTGCCGCTTACCTGATCCGCAAACTATCTGAACCGCCAAGACGCCAAGAACGCCAGGAAATATTTTAAGAACCGCTTAACCACGGATTGCCTCCACAAGTGGAGGCGGCCACATTCGTCGCGACCCTTCAAAAATCGCCGCTGTGCGGCGGGCAGAAGATTTTGGCCGTACCAGCCAGTTTTTGGTTTTAAAGAACGTTAGGTGAGTTGTAACCGTTCACGGCGGCGCGGAAAACGGCCGCGGGATTGCGATCCTCACGGCTGCTCTATAGTCGCCTCCCCCGCAGCCGTGGATGGAAATCCACGGCCGTCCGTAACCACAAACCATCATGCCTCGTAATCCAACCACCGCTCTATTACCATCCACGACCGTGAAAAGCCGCCCGGAGGTGGACGAAAAACGGCTGCGGGATTCCACCACGCGGCTGCGTGTCTGGGCGGCGCGGCGATTGGCGGTCCCGGCACACCGGGAAAACCGATGCCCGCCGGGACGTGCGCGAAAACATCCGGTGCGTGAAAGGTTACGAGGACGGCTTCACAAACACTTGGAGAGGCAGCGAATCGAGGTCTGGGCATGGGGGCATGGAATATTGCCGAAATAACTTCGTGAGAAACTGCGCGCTTGGCTTGCGCCACTGGAAGGAACCGCGGGAACGTTGGACAGCCGCGCGACCAGCCACGTAGCGCCGCCGGGGCGGGGCTTTTATGTTTTGCCCACGTTCAGGAAGTAATCCATCAGTTCGTAACCGGCTTCCACGTGCAGATCGCTCTGGCCGGCGGACTTTTCGGTATAGGGCCGGGCGATGGATCCGCGGCGCTGCTTGCCCGCCATGGCGAAGGGCACCGGCGCGTCGTCATGTTTGCGCGTGGCGCATTGCGTGGCGTGGTCGGGCATGATCAGAATCCGCCAGTCGTCGCCGAAGGAGCGCAGTTTCGCCAGCAGCGGCCCGACCACGTGCTGATCGATCGCCTCAATGCTGGCGATCTTGGTGGCGAAGTCGCCCTGGTGGCTCGCTTCATCCGGCGCCTCGACGTGGCAGCATACCAGGTCGTATTCGTCCAGGGCGTCGCAGGCATAGCGGCCCTGGGCCTGGTAATCCGTGTCGTGGTAACCGGTGATCCCCGGCACGTCGATGTTCCGCCAGCCGAGGAGGTTGGCAATGCCCCGCAGCAGGTCCACCGCGGTAATCATCGCTCCTTGGCGGCCGAAACGTTCCTGGAAACTCGGAATCTTCGCCGCCCGCCCCTGGCCCCAGAGCCAGATGTCGGTGGCCTCGTTTTCCTCAAACTGCCGCCGCACCACGTTCACGTCGTGTTCCCGGAGCACCACGTGCGCGCGCTGCATGAGGTCCACAAGCAGCGCGGCGCCGCGCCCCCGGGGCAGATGCGGCTTGACCGGCTGATCGGGAATGTCGTGCGGGGGCGTGGTTTTCACCCGGGAAAAATCGCCGCCATGGATCGTCATCAGGTTCCGGTAGCTCACGCCCGGATGAAATTTCACGGGTGATTGCGCCCCGGGAGGAACCAGCGCCTGCTGCACCGCCGCGAGCAGATGGCGACCTTCCGTATCCTTGATGTGGCCGGCGGAATGATCCACCATTTTGCCGTCCACAATGGTGACGAAATTGCAGCGGAAAACCCAATCGGCGGCGTCCAGCGCCAGCCCCAGAGCCGCGGCCTCCAGCGGCGCCCGGCCGGGATGATATTTCGCCGGTTCATAGCCCAGCAGGCACAGCGTGCATACGTCGCTGCCGGCGTCGCAACCGGGCGGCGTGGTTCGCACGGTGCCGATGCGCCCGGTCATCGCCGTTTCATCCATGTTCGGCTTGCGGGCCGCTTCCAGCGGCGTTTTTCCGCCGAGTTCTTCGATGGGCGAATCCGCCGCTCCGTCCGGAATTACAATCGCATATTTCATAGGATCATACTCCTCCCGTCGGCCGACTGTCCGCGTGCGAGCGCACACGGGCGGGCCGGGACCGGTTCATGCCCCGGGATCCATCACGCGGATCCGCGCCGTCTTGCCGCGGACGCACGAGAGCCGGTCAATCTGCGTGACCGCCCGGTCCACGGCCCCGTCGCGGGCCGCGTGGGTCATGACCACCAGCGGCACATAATCGCCGGCGCGCGATTCATGCTGCACTACCGCGGCCAGACTGATGCCGTTGCGTCCCAGCACGCCGGTAATCCGGTGCATGACGCCCGGCCGATCCAAGGCGTTCATCCGCAGATACTGGCGGCAGAGAATTTTACGCGTCGGCAGCAGCGTCGCCTTGCGTCGCCGCGTGAGCAACGGCGAATGGCGGAAGAGCAGTTCGGCGGTTCCCATCGCCGCATCCACGATGTCGGCGATGACCGCGCCGGCGGTGGGGCGTCCGCCGGCGCCGCGACCATAATAAATCGTCTGCCCGCTGGCGTGTCCATACACGTCAATCGCGTTGAAAGGCCCATTGACATTGGCCAGCAGATGCCGGATCGGCAGAAACGCCGGATGAACCCGCAGCGATATGCCCTTCTGGAATTTTTCCGCGATCGCCAGCAGCTTGCAGACGTAACCCAGTTCCCGTCCATAACGCAGGTCCGTATCCTGCAATGAATCAATGCCCGTCACGTCGATTTTCTCCGGCGGCACATCGATGCCGAACGCCAGCGCCGCCAGCACCGCCAGTTTATGGGCGCTGTCCATCCCGCGCACGTCCATGGCCGGGTCCGCCTCGGCGAAACCAGCCGCCTGCGCGCCCGCCAGCGCCTGGACATAGGTCTGGTTGCCCGCATTCATCTGGGTCAGAATGTAATTGCAGGTGCCGTTGACGATGCCGATCAGGCGGTCGATATCGTTGGCGATCAAACCGCGCGTCAGCGCCAGCACAATGGGAATGGCTCCCCCGCAGGAGGCTTCGAAGCTGACGCAAGAACCGGCCCGCGCCGCGGCCTGAAATATTTTCGTTCCGTGCGTCGCCAGCAGATGCTTGTTGGCGGTGACCACGCGTTTTCCCGCCGCCAGCGCCTCGAAAATAAGCGATTGGGCCGGTTCCAATCCACCGATCAGCTCCACCACGACGCGGATGGATTCGTCCCGCCAGATATCCGCCGGCGCCGTGGTCAGCAGGCTTTTGGGTATGCCGTCGCGTCGTTTGTGAATATCCCGCACCAGCACGCGGCGCAGTTCCAGCGACTGGCCTGTTCGCCGAAGCAAGTGTTCCTTTTCATTCAGAAGCATTTGAGCCACGGCGGCGCCCACCGTACCGCAGCCCAGAAGCGCCACACCAGTTTTCATACCCGGCTCCCTGGCGAACAACTGGTATTACTCATCCGTGAATTCTTTTTCCCGCGCGGCCAGGCGGCTTCTAAGCCGGGCGATCATGCTCGAATGCATTTGACTCACGCGCGATTCGGAGAGTTTCAACTCCTCGCCGATTTCTTTCATTGTCATATCTTTATAATAATAACAGTCTAGTATTACCTTTTCCTCGCGGGACAAGCCGCGCATGATCAGGTCCTTGAGGCCGCGGCGATGCAGCTCATCCAGAAGAGGCGGCGACTGCTTGTCCTCCAGCACGTCGATTTCCCGCACGTCTTTGGTGTTGTGCGGATCGAACCATTTGCGGGAAAGGCTTATCTGCGAAGCCGCGGTGGAGTCTTTGTCCAGTTTTTCATATTCCTTTTTCGAGATTTCGAGGCGCTGGATGATTTCCTCTTCGGTCGGCGGCCGGCCGAGTTCCATTTCCCGTTGGCGTTTGGCCTGTTCGATCTTTCCGCTGCGGGCTCGAACCAGGCGCGGCACCCAATCCATGTTGCGCAGTTCGTCAAGAATGGCGCCACGGATGCGGGGCGAGCAGTAGGTTTCAAATTTTACGCCCCGTTCGGGATCGAAAGATTCGATGGCGTCCTTAAGGCCGAAGGTGCCGGCCTGGATCAGATCGTCCACCTCCACTTCGTTGGGCAACTTAGAGCCGATGCGCTCGGCGTTGTAGCGCACCAGAGGGAGATATTCCATCATCAGCAGATTGCGCAACGCCTGCGTCTTGTTCTGCCCGAAGTCGCGCCAAACAGCGCGGATATCCCGTTCAACCGGGACTGTGGTCGTGCGTGTTTTTGCCATGAGGGGTCACTCCTTGACGTAAAATGCGCCCGCGCCGCACATCTCTGGTTCGCGGAAACGGTGCGCGGGTCCTCCATCGCCCGGGTAATTCGCCATGCCCTACTCCGTGGACGACGCCGCTCCCCGAAGCCCTTCGCCACGAGTATGCATTGAGAACCCATCGCCATAGACACTCGCGCCCTAATCTCCATTGGGACAGGTTCTAGTGCTCTGTCAGCCGTGTAATGATGGATTGATTGGCCGGAATAGTGAGAAATGTCCGCAAAAGACGCTAACGCACCATCGGCCGCAAGCCCAAAGAATAAGGCCCACGGTTCCGAAAAGTTCAATCGCTGCAACTCGCTAATAGGCACCAGCATAACGAATCCGTTCGTTCTGGCATTCGGCATCCCTGCTATGGGCTGCGCCGAGAGAGATTTTTTTATTTTTCCTTTGTGCGGTACGTATCCGCCGGACGTTTGTTTGCTGGCGCGACCATCAAAAAATTCTGGACCTGCAGGGCCCCGCCGGAACATACCGCGCCGAATACTTCATCGGTGCAACGCTCACAGCCAAATGGCCATTTATGGGACACAGTGTACAGCAACTATCATGGAATGCAAGCACAATTCGAAAAAAATTTGGGCGCTCCCGGCGGCTCCCTAAGAAAATTGCCTTAATGAAGGTATACTGCGCAGCGGTGCGAAGGAGAGACACTCCGATGAGCCGGGTGGACAGAACCGGGGACACCGGGACTTTGTCGGCAACTGGTGGAAGCCGTTGTTAATTTCAAGTATTTGTAAATCCATTAGGTTATCTGGCGCGGCGTGATGGCGAAATCAACTACTAAAATGACGAATGCGGAAAAGACCCATCGCGTGGAATCCGTCGCTTTCGTGTCGCTGGGCTGTGCGAAAAATCTTGTCGACAGCGAGCGAATGCTGGGCCTGCTGGCGGCCGACGGCATCGCCGTCACGGACGATTCAACCACCGCCGACACCATTGTCATCAACACCTGCGGCTTTCTGGAGGCCAGCCGGCGGGAAGCGCTGGAAGTTATCCACCAGGCGGTGGAATCGAAGAACCGGGCCATCCAGCGCGGCCGGTCCAAACGCGTGGTGGTTGCCGGCTGTCTCGTACAAAGAGATAAGTCCCGTCTTCTGGAAGAAGCGCCGGGAATTGACGCTCTAGTCGGCGTGTTTGATCGTGAGAGTATTGTCGCGGCCGTTCGTGGACCGGCGGCTATCGCCAGTCCGCCGGCCGACTTGGGGAAGTTTCACGCCGTTACGCGGATGATTGGTCGACACGACCGGTCCCAGCCAGGCTATACCGAACAGGATGGCGCCCGCCTGCGGCTTACGCCGCGTCATTACGCCTACCTGCGTATTTCCGAAGGCTGCAACCAGGGTTGCACCTTCTGCACCATACCCGGCATTCGCGGACGCATGCGAAGCAAGCCCGTGGAACAAATTGTCGGCGAGGCCAGGGAGCTTATCGCCGACGGAGCCTGGGAACTGAACCTGATCGGCCAAGACACCACCAGCTATGGAGGCGACATCGGCTACAACGGTCCCGGACAAGGCCTTTCAGGACTGCTTAGAACACTCGATCAACTCCAGGATGTCGGCTGGATTCGGCTCCTGTACGTCTACCCCAGCAATTTTACCGATGATATGATTCGCGCGCTGGCCGACGCCCGGCGCGTGGTTAAATATCTCGACATACCGTTGCAACATATTAATGATGAAATCCTCCACGCCATGCGCCGCAAAGTGACGCGCCGAGCGATTGAAACGCTTTTAGACAAGCTGCGCCGCCGGGTTCCCGGCATCACGATACGCACCACATTCATCAGCGGATTTCCGGGCGAAACCGAAGCCCAGCACAGGGAACTTGTCGATTTCGTGCGGCAGTTCGGTTTTGATTGCCTGGGCGTATTTGAGTATTCGCCGGAGCCGGAAACACCCGCCGGCCGCCTGTGGCGAACCAGCGGCGTACCGGCCGCGGTGGCGGCGCGCCGGAGAGAAGAGATCATGCGGACCCAACAGGAGATCGTGTTCAAGAAGAATGCGGCGATGATCGGTCATACGCCAAGCGTGCTGATCGACCAGACCGATCCCCGCCGGCGCACCGCCGTGGGACGTTATGCCGGGCAGGCGCCGGACATCGACGGCCAGGTGCTGCTGCATGATTGTACCGTCGCACCGGGTGAACTTATTCAAGCCGTTATCGAGGATTGGAAGCATTACGATTTGATCGGCCGGCCACAAATGGCTACGCATGGGCCGGGGGAACCGCGGGAAAGGCGTATGCCGGTGCGCCTACCGGTAGCGCCTCATTAGAAGCGGGCGAGTTTGATCATGTACCGTCGCATTCCCAACTTGATTACCCTGGGCCGGCTGCTGCTGACGGGCCTGTTCTTTCTTGTCATCAACTGGCCGGCGCGCGGACGTGAATTCCCCGTTCTGATGTGGGTTTCCCTGGGAATATTCATCCTCGCGGCGGCCAGCGATGCGCTCGATGGATATCTGGCGCGGATTTGGAAAGCGGAAAGCGCCTTCGGCCGGGTGGTTGATCCCTTCGTCGATAAAATCCTCATCTGCGGAGCGTTTGTGTTTTTTTCCACCCCGCATATTCTTCCGCCGCATTTGGCCTTGCCGGCCGCGTTGCGCCGGTACGGCGTCACCGGGGTTGTCCCGTGGATGGCGGTGGTGCTTATTGCCCGGGAATTTCTCGTAACCAGCATTCGCGGTCTGGCGGAATCCAAAGGCCTTGATTTTCGCGCCCTGTGGACGGGCAAGCTGAAAATGACCATTCAATCCGTAGCCGTGGGAATCGTCCTTATTTATCTGGCGCTGCTGGGCGAGCCGGGGTTGATCGAATTGGCGCGCCGGGTGGCCGTTCTGCGCGATGTTGTGATATGGCTGGCTATTACCGTAACGGTGTTTTCCGCGGGGCAGTATATTCACCGGGCGTGGCGCGTGATGGATATATAAAGCGGGCTTTCCAGACAGGCGGGATTGCACCAACTTGACTGAATCCCATTCCAAACCGGATTTTACGATCTCTCCGGCGTTGACCGGGGGGGGGTGGCGGCGCTGGATCGTCAGCGGTGGCGGCCTGGGCTTGCTTAAACCCGCGCCCGGTAGTTGGGGAACCATAGCACCGGCCACCGTTTACTGGCTGCTATTGTGGGCTGCTCTGGTGGATCCCTGGAGATCGCTGCTTTGTCTTGCGGGCGCGATCCTGGCCAGCGTCCTTATCATACGACTGGCCCCCTGGGCGTGCGCATATTTCAAGGATGAGGATCCCCCGGCGGTGGTGCTTGATGAATTCTGCGGGTACTGGATCGCATGCCTCTGGTTGCCGACGCCAGTTGCGGCGACGGGGAATATCTGGCGATCCTGGCTGATGGCGGCGGGGGTGTACATTCTTTTCCGCCTGGCCGACACACTCAAACTACCACCTTGCCGAAAATTGGAAAAGCTTCCCGCCGGATGGGGAATATTGTTCGATGACGTGGCGGCGGGCATCCAGGTGAACCTGGCGTTGCAGGTACTATTGCGGCTTGTCCATCTTTAAGCACAATGGCACCATGGCTCGCTGTTCGCGTTCGGATAGCTGTTTCGGCCAGAATAATGCCGCGTTCGCCTCGAGATCAGTTACCGCGCGGGTCATCGCTTAGGCGTCGTTAATAAATAAAGGTAGCAAGTAGGTCCAGGAGTGAGTATGCTGTGGGGGCATGAGAACCTTCAGCCAACTCCAGGAGAAATTTGCCTCAGTCTGGACGCTGCTGGACGAGCGGA
>JAKBMM010000061.1 GCA_021831565.1 Planctomycetota bacterium | reverse complement strand
ATTGCGATAGTACAGCGCGCGTTTGTGGAACAACGCGGCGTCTTTGGTTTTGTCCAGCGCCTTGGCCAGATAGTACAGCGAGGCGTAGGCGATGCAGTCTTCCTGAAGCTGCGAAACCGAACCGTAATCGGAAGAATGGTTCAGCGCCTCCGGGCTATATATTCCGTCCGGATCGTAATGCAGCTTGTTGATCCAGGTGATGTTGTATTCACCATGATACGGCGCATTGGGCGGCACCGCCTGCGTGGCGTCCTGGAACATTCCCCGCCAAGCGGCTTGGATGTTAAAACCGTGCAGACCGTCCAGCCAGGCGGTGCACAACACTATGGTCAACGGGCTGCCGCACTGCTGGTTGGTGTAACGGTTGATCTGCGGCCAGCGCGGCATCCATCCGCCCTGCTGGTAATCCAGCACGATCGACTGGCACATATCCTGCATCCGCGCTGGCGCAATCAGAGCCAGCAGCGGCATTTCGCTGCGGTAAATGTCCCAGTCGGAATAATTGCAGTACACCCGATGGCCGGGGGCGATATGATAAATTTTACTGCTGTTGAAGCCCCGATAGCGCCCGTCGGCGTCGCTGAAAATGCTGGGCATCAGCAGGCAATGATACAGCGCGGTGTAAAACACCTCGCGCTGAGTCGGCTGTCCGCCTTTTACCGTGATGACCCGCAGCGCTTTGTTCCATGTTTTCCATGCCATCTGGCGGATGGTGTTGAAGCTTTTCCCCGCCGCTTCCTGTTTGAGGTTGTTTTCTGCACCGGCCAGATCCACATAGGAAATACCGACTTTTACGGTAATCACCCGTTTTTTATTCCGGGCCGGCCAACTGGCATAAGCACCGATCCACCTGCCGGGTTCGTTTCGCGTGACGGTTTTGGAACCGGGTTTTAACTTGTTCCCACGCCACGTGCCGAAGGATTCAAATGGCCGGCTGAACGTCATCACGAAATAAACTCTGTAGAACGCCCGGGTGCCGCAGAAGCATTGGTCCTCCACGTAACCAGTCACTTCATGGTGATTGACCATACGCACGTGCGCGGCGAATACGTGCGCAAGCGTATGGCTGATGGGAATCAGCACGTTGGCCCGCCGGCCGGCGGGGAAGCTCAATCGCGCCAGACCGCAGCGGTCGGTGGCGGTAAGTTGCGCGTTCACGCCCCACTTGCGCAGAAGAACCTGGTAATAGCCCGGCCGGGCTGTCTCCTGTTTGTGCGAATACGGCGACTGGAAGTTTTTTATCTGCGTGTGAATGGCGCCGGTGGTGGCGGTGAAAAATACGTCGCCTTCGTTGGAGCAGCCGGGGCCGCTCATGTGCGTCATGCTGAATCCCTGGATGTCCGGCTGGTCATAGCGGTAGCCGTAGCCATGGGATTGCGTATCGGGGCTTAACTGCGCCATGCCGAAGGGCATGACCGCTCCGGGAAACAAATTGCCGGAGCCGCCGGGAGTATTGCCCGTGCCGACGAACGGGTCCACGTAACGGGCCGGACCCTTCGACCACTTGCCGGATGATGCCGGATGGAACGGCACGATAGCCGGCGGGATTGCCGCCCGCACCGCGGCGGCGGTCAGAATCCCGAGCACGAGCGGGATCGCCGCCGCCCGGCGCCGGATTTTCACTTTGCCGATTCCGGTCATGATGTCTCCATAAGAGATTGCGTGTTCCGTCCGGAAGGAGCATCCCCTCAAACCAAACAACCGCGCACTGATTTTTCCCACTTGTCCAGAGATTTGTCAACTCGCCCAGCACGATGTGCAGAAGGACTCCTTGCCCAATTGGCTTGGCAAAGTTAGTTTATTGGAGGCGGAGGAGCAGGCGCCCGCCCGCCCGACGGCCAGGCGCAAAAGCTCCGGAGAATGTCGCCCCGCCCATACAAGCAAATGGAGGTATCGGTGACGTTGAAACGACTACCGGGTGTGGCTCTGATATTGACGATGGTCGCCTGGACCGCGGCCGGGGTAAGCGTCACGAAAACGGCATGGGCCAAACATCCCTATCCGACGCCGGGGCTGGAAACCCGAAGCTGGCAGATCACGTTCACGTGGCATCGGCCGATGCGCCTTATGATGTTTGTCGGCGCAGGCGCCAAGCGCCGGTTGAAAACTTTCTGGTTTCTGCGCTACACCGTCGCCAACAATACACACCGAAACCTGTTTTTTATCCCACGGATTGAATTGGTCGCCGATACCGGAAAAATCATCCGGCCGGTGATAACCGTTTCACCCAAAATGCTCAAAAAAATCAGAACGGCGACGGGGGATCCGTTCATCATCAATCCGGCACTTATTGCGGGCAGGTTGCTCCAGGGGGCGGATAACGCCAGGGAAAGCGTGGCGGTATTCACCGGCATTCCGGCCGCCGCACGCGCCTTTAGAATTTTCATTGGCGGCCTTTCGGGTGAGACCGCCGTACAGAAAAATCCCCTCACGCACAAGCCGGTCGTACTCCATAAGACGCTGGTGCTTCACTATTGGATTCCGGGCAAGGCCATTCGCATCCGGCCTCGCTCCCGGCTTTTAAGCAAGAAATGGGTGATGCGATAAACACGAATTTGGCGGTGTATTTCGCCGCATATCGGCGGAACGCAAAAAGTTTTCGCGTCCGCCATTTTGGAAAGGATGGGTGAACGATGGCGATGATGTGGATTATACTCATCATTCTCGTGGTGTTGATCGATATTGTGATGATCCTGGAGATACTCAAGACCAATGCCGCCATGAGCGCCAAACTTCCTTGGATCATAGCGATCGTGGTGCTGCCTTACCTCGGCGTGCTGATTTACTATTTCCTGGGCCGTAGCCGGCTAAACGGTTAAGAGTATATCCGAGAAGATATCAAGACCGCGATTATGATCGCCATCGGGACGTGCGGGGAGGAGTTTTTGTCTGTCCCCGCACGCCGCAATAGTAGTTGTTACCGCCTGGACGACGGCCGGCGGCCAAAGTCGACCACGTGCAAAACCGATGATCCAGGGCTGGTCCCGCTATAAACAAGGTACCGCCGGCTGGCCTTGAACTGCAGTGCCAACCAGGCCCTTACGGCTTGCCGAAGAGCGCGGGGCTGCCGTTCCAGCCAACTCTCGATGCCGTGCGCGTGTTCAGGATGGTTGAGTTGAAAAACCCACCCCCGGGAAATAACGGCGGCGTTGGCCGCCGCCTTGAACTCTTTTTGCTTGATCCACACCGCAAGGCCCGCATCGGGAGGCCCGGACAGTCGAAGGGATGACGGCAATACCTGCTGTTGATAAAAAAAGGTCGGCCTTCCCGGCTGAAGTTTCACCTGAAGTCCGCAGGATCGCGGATGGAAAAAAATCTTTCCGCGAATGGAAAACCAGGCGCGCGGGGACCAGGAGATTGGTAAATCTTCCCGGCCGGTGTTGCTCCGCATCGCATAAGTTTCCGGTCGCGGCGTCTGCAGCGCCGTGAGGGTGCATGATGTTTGAACGCAACCGGTGTGGAAGAGTACTAGTGCTCTGTCAGCCGTGTAATGATGGATTGACGGCGGGCCAGAGGGCCGTGGGCGCGAAGCGAGGAGGATGGCGTATGCAAACATACGTTGACGACGAGCGACAAAGCCCACGGCCCTCTGGCCCCCGCCCGCAGGGTTGGCCGGAAACGGGCCATCTGCGGCGTCGCGGCGGCTCAAGGGGTCTACGGACCCGGTTTTCGCCGCTGGCTCCTTGCATCTGGCCCGTTTCCGGCCAATCAATCCATCATTACACGGCTGACAGAGCACTAGCCAGGACCAGCGCTGCGCCCGCTCTCCCGCGTGGAGGTCCAAAAAATAAATTGTGCCGGCGCTTATCGTCGCGGTCATCACCGCCAATCCGAACAGCCCCGTCCGAATTCGCCGCGTCGCCAGGCGAATCAGCAATATCACCACGAGCACAATCGGTCCGCACGCCAGGGCCGCGATACGCCAAATCTTTGGCGCCGGCGGCGCGGGTGCGCCCAATCGCCGCAATCGCTCTACTATTACCGGCGGAAGGGATGTGGCGGCCCGGCTCTCCCACAATTTCCGGTTGGCAGCCGGCGGGGTCACCCACGCGCTCGCCGGCAACCAGCGGGGCGGCTGATGGCCGGCGTAAATCAGTCGGGTTCCGACGCCGAAGAATTGCAGCGCCCGCCGACGGCTCAGAAGCGCTGCGCTTCGGCGGTTGAGCAGTATGGCGCAGCAGGATGAAAAATCCAGTGGAGGCGAGCGCAACAATTCTGCGGCGGTGATCGGCATGGCGGCGAGACGGGCCGGCTTAAACAAGACTGCGATTTTCGAGAGCAAACCGGTTGTGCCCGGCGGTATCGCCACGACCACGCGCGGCGCGCCGAGGCTTGCCGGAATTCGTACTTGAATTTTCCATGTTCGCTTGCGCCCGCCGTTTGTTTGCTCAGTCAGAATTACAGGCCAACGGCCCATCGGCAGTGTGGCGGGGGCGACATACGCCAGCGGGACCAGGACATGCCGGCGACCATTGTTGTCGCGGCACACCGTCTCCGGTCCGCCGCGGGCGTCGCGAATGGTTAAACGCAGCGATTGCCGGCTCAGCCGGTGTGACAACGCAATCCGCAGCGCAGCCCAGCCGCCCGGTTTCGGCGGCGCACCGGCAGCCAGGCGGACGGCAACCGCTGAAACTCGCGGCGATGAGATAGTCAATAGAAAAACTGCAACCAGCGCCGTTGCTGGCAGCCTCACCCCTGGCAGTGATTGGCGTCGTTGCGAACTTCGATTTTGGCAAACGTTCCCGGATAGAATAGGCGAAGTCCTTGGAAAAAATCCCGCCGGTTCATGACGATTGGGAATTCTCCCCCGCCATCCCCAAATACCACTTGAGTCTAACACTTTTTCCCGTGAACGTTTATGAATGTTGCTATGATGTTCACCATGGAGACCAATGCCCGTGCGGTGGCGGTGGAGTTGCTGGCGCGATGGCGGCATCTTCACGAGCCGCCGCTTATTCCGGAGCATAAGAGCGCATTCTGGTCCAATCTTTCCCCGCGCGATCGGGTGTTGGCGTTCGATCTGATTCACGGAATCATACGCTGGCGCGGCACGCTGGATCATATTATACGGATTTCGCTGCGCCGCTCCGACGATCAACTGGAGCCGCTGGTACGAGCCATTCTTCAACTGGGGGCCTATCAATTGCTTATGCAGGACGGCGCGGCCGATTACGCCGTCATCGACACTAGCGTGAACCTGGCTCGCCAGCGCGGCGCGGCACGCGCTGCGGGCCTGGTCAATGCCGTTCTGCGTCATATTCAGCGGCTGCGCGTGGGCGCCCAACCGCGGCAGGCGCCGCGGCCCGATACGTTTGCACTCGATGCCCGGCGACAAATGCGATTATCCAAACCAATTTTTCCTGACCCGAAAACGGATTTTCCCGCCTATCTTGCCGCCGCCGCCAGTCATCCGCCGGAACTGGTCGCGGCCATGCTGGCCTGGCTCGGGCCGGATCTCATTTTGCCGATGATGATCGCTGATAATTGCCGGCCGCCGATTGTACTGCGGGCGGATCGGACGGATTTCTCACCGCCGCTCGATGCCGGCTTGCGACCTCATGAAGAGCCGGGCTATTTTCTTGCCGCCGCCGGTTGGACGCCGTCCGTGGAAGAACTTGTCCAGCGTGGCGAACTTTCTCCCCAGGATTCCACCGCCGGTCTTGCCGTGCGCGAGTTGATCGGGCTGCTCAAGAACCGATCCATGGAACAACCCGTCGATGCGTCCGCGCACACGGAAAGATCGGCCAATCTGAAAATTCTTGATTTATGCGCCGGCCTGGGCACCAAGACCGTACAACTGGCGCGCGCCTTGCCCACCGCTGATATCACCGCCGCCGATATGGCGCCGGAAAAACTCCAGCGACTCTCGCTTTGTGTTCGCCGGCTGGGTCTGACCAACGTGCGTGTTTTACCGGTGGCAATGATTGAATCCGATACCGGGAGCTATCCCGACGGCGCTCGGGACAGGTCGTTCGATATTATTTTGGTCGACGCGCCCTGCTCCAATACCGGCGTTTTGGCTCGTCGCGTCCAGTCGCGCTGGCGCTGGCCCGTGCTGAACCGCGCCGCCCTGTTTGAGCAACAGCGTAAATTGCTCCAGTGGGCGGCGGGGGTTCTCGCCAACCGGGGATGGCTGGTTTACAGCACGTGCAGCATCGATCCGGAGGAGAACCGTTCCGGCGTAACCGAAGCGCTGTTGCAAGACCGGCAAAGTTCCTGGCGCGTGCTTAGCGAAAAAGCCGTGTTGCCCGCGGATACCGGCGATCCCGCGCAGCGCCGCGATGGCGGCTTTATCTGTATCTTACGCCGCGATGGCTGATCCCCCGCGTTGGCTTTCCGGCCACGCGCGGGCCAAGGTTCGATTGTCTCCCGATAGTCCCGATGGATAGCGACCCGATGGATGGCCAGAGGAATCGTCCAATCGCCACCCCGTCGAATTCGTCATATACTTTCCGCACTGGCGGTTAGTGCTCTGTCTCAAAACAGTAGTGTTGCAAGAGCTTAACCCGTCGCATAGTGTCATGGAACGGTTGGTTTCTTTATTGATGAGGTCATGATGAAAGGCCGTGTTTTTCATCGTTTGCCGCGGCGGGTTTTTTTGAAGGCCTGCGCTCTGGCCGCCACCGCCGGTTCTTTTTCCGGCCCCTTGTGGGCGGCGGATCCTATTGCCTCCGTTAGCGGGCGAATTCATAAAAAAGGTTCATCACCATACCCCGGGCACACCCAGCGGGTGCTTCCGATTATCGGCACCGGATGGCGCGGGCATACGTTTCCCGGAGCCACGGCGCCGTTTGGACTGCTGCAGTTAAGCCCGGATACCGCCGGGCCACCGGAGCCGAATTACAACTGGAATCATTGTTCGGGTTATCACTATCCGGATCAGACGGTGTTGGGATTCAGCCATACGCATCTGCAGGGCACGGGCGCAAGGGATCTTGGCGACGTGTTGCTCATGCCGGTGGTGGAGGGGCGGAATTGGGGTTGGGATGCCGGCGCTCCGGGCGCCGAGCATGAAGTGCAGATCGAAGCGTTGGGGCCCAATACCGGCTGGGTATCCAGGTCCGATCACCATGGTTACGCCTCGCGTTTTTCGCATCAGCAGGAGGTGGTTCGGACTGGTTATTACAGCGTGTACCTGCAAACACCGCGCGTGAAAGCGGAGCTTACGGCGACGACCCGCTGCGGTATGCACCGGTATACATACCCGGCATTGCCGGCCTCTACGCAGCGGGGCGTGATCATGGATCTGGTCCATGGCCTGGGATGCACGGTTTACCACGCGGCGTTGAACATGGAAAGTCCATCGCGCATCAGCGGCAAACGTTATACCCATGGATGGGCCAAGGACAGGCAAATCTATTTTGTCATGGAGTTCTCCCGCCCCCTGGCTGGTGCGCAGGTTAAGGTGGATGGCAAGATCCGCCGGGCCGCCACGGGGGACCGATTCGCGGGTACACATATCAAGGCCATGTTCCACCCGGCGCCGGGATCGGAATCGCTGGTGATTCGCGTGGGCATTTCCTGCACCAGCATCGCCGGCGCAAAAAAGAATCTGGCCGCCGAGATGCCACACTGGGATTTTGACGCCCTTCGGCAGCAGGCCGAACAGGCCTGGAATCAGGCGTTAGCGGTCCTGGATGCCGATTTTCCGGATCAGGCGCTTGCTCAAACTTTCTATACCGGCGCTTACCATGGCTTGGTGGCCCCGGCGACATTTAATGATGTGGACGGAACCTACCGCGGCCAGGATCATGGAAATCATCCCAATCCGGGATTCACCAACTACACCACTTTGTCGATATGGGATATTTTTCGCAGTGAATTTCCCTTGATTATGCTCATGCAGCCGCACCGCACCACGGATATTATCCACACACTCCTGGTCGACTACCGGCAGCTCAATCAGCACTCGCTGCCGATCTGGCCTTTATGGGGTAATGAAACGTGGTGCATGGACGGATTTCATGTTGTGAGCATGATCCTGGGAGCCTATGTCCGTGGGTTCCGCAATTTTGATGTGCCGGCCGCCTACGCCGCCATGCGTGATACGGCTTTGGTTGGCGCCATCCCCAACGGCAACAGGGAATCGCAGGAACAATTTCGGCATGATGGCTATGTGCCCACGGGGCACGGCCAGGGATCGGTCTCGCGCTCACTCGATTTCGCCTACGATTGCTGGTGTGTGGGCGCCATGGCCGAGTTGCTGGGCAAGCGCGATGACGCCGCAATGTTCTACAAACTGGGACAGAACTATAAGAATCTCTTTGATCCAAAGACCGGATTTATGCGGTGCAAAACGAAAGAGGGCCGATGGCGTGCGCCGTTCCGCCCGGATCAGGAACATGGGTACACGGAGTGCGACGCCTGGCAGGCGACATTTAATGTCATGCAGGATGTGCAGGGCTTGATTGATCTTTTTGGCGGAGATAAGCCGTTTATCGCCAAGCTGGATGCTCTGTTTGCCGCGCCATCCCACGGTCCATCGGATATCGATATCACCGGCATGGTGGGTCAGGACGCCCAGGGCAATGAACCAAGCAACCATATTCCGTACCTGTATCCTTTTGGCGGCGCGGCCTGGAAGACGCAGTATTGGATGCGAAAGGTGGCGGCGTTGTATCGCCACACTCCGGGGGGTATTCCAGGCAACGATGATTGCGGCCAGTTGTCAAGCTGGTTTGTTTTTGCGGCACTGGGCTTCTATCCGGTTAACCCCGCAACGGGGGTTTATGTGATTGGCAGCCCGCTGGTAAATCGGGCTGCAATTCACAACCCGGCGCAGGGGACCACCTTTGCCATCATAGCCGAGAACAATTCACATGAGAATGTATATATACAAAATGTTCAACTCAACGGCAAGGATTTGCCGCGGTCCTGGTTTGCGCATGCGGATATACTCGCGGGCGGGGAACTGCGCTTCCGGATGGGTTCAAAGCCCAACAAGGAATGGGCGTCCGCCCCGGCGGATCGGCCCCCTTCCGGGTTGGTTCCCTGACTGGCGCCGGCGCGCCGTCAAGAGTCCCGCCTCGTGGACGATAGCCCGACTTAAGCCTGGCTCAATAGGTAGGCTCTTATGACGATGCCGGCGGGTGGGACCGCCCGGCCGCACCGGATGGCGGCGTTTCCATCCGGCCGAAGATCATTCTGCCGGCCGAGGTCTGAACCGCGTTGGTCACGAGCAATTCCACCTCCTGTCCGATACTGCCTCTGGCTCCCTCCACCACCACCATCGTTCCGTCTTCCAAATAGCCGACGCCCTGGCTGACCGTTTCGCCGGGTTTGACAATTCGCACGCGCATCGGTTCGCCCGGCAGCACCATGGGTTTGAGCGCATTGGCCAGATCGTTAAGATTGACCACCTCCACCCCGTGCAACGAGGCAACCTTGTTGAGATTGTAATCGTTGGTGACGATCCGCCCGTTCTCCTGCCGGGCCAGCGCCACCAGTTTCTGGTCCACACCCTCCAGGGACGAGGCGTCGGCGAGTGTTCCATCCCACATGCGCAGCTCGACGCGCCGCATCGTCTGCAGACGGTGGAGCACATCCAGCCCGCGGCGTCCGCGACCCCGTTTGAGTTTGTCCGCCGAATCCGCCACGGTTTGCAGCTCGTTGAGGACGAACCGCGGAACAATCAGCCGGCTTTCAAAAACGCCCGTCGCGGCGATATCCGCAATCCGCCCATCGATAATCACGCTGGTGTCCAGGATGAATGGACGCGATCCCCGCATCGCCCGGCTGAACTCCACGTAGGGAATGATGAAGCGAAAATCATCCTTGGTCTGCAAGATAAATGAAATCGACAGGTAGACGCATATCAGCCCGATCAGCAGTTTAATCCCCGTAATCAGCGGTTCTTCCACCCGCATATCGACATGGGAAAAAAAGATGTCCGCCACTTGCTGCACCAGGTAACCCAGCGCCAGCGCCACCAGCATACCCACCAGAATGCCCATGAACATGCCCGATAACGCCGCCAAGTTCTTCCTTTCCATCAGGAAGTCCAGCAGAATTACGGCAATGGAAATCACCACGCCGCTGGTCATCACCAGGTATGGCCAGAGATACTGGCCGGAAACCGTCTGCGACAGGTATGCCAGCGCCACGGCCGATACCAGCACGATGAAAATCAAACGAATGATATTGAGAATCATAACGGCTCCTGCCGCCGGTCGGCCGCATCGAACCGCCGCGACATGTCTCAACCGCGGTTCCCGGACGCCGGCGTCTGGCATTCTAACCGTTTCTGAACGCCAATGAAGCGTCCTTCCTGGCGCCGGCGATCGGGGAACATGCGGGGATGAACCGCCATACTCCTGGGCGCCGGGCGGTAGCGGGTGGCATCCGGAACGCCTGTGAATTATGATCCGTAAGGCGGGGAGACAACAGGAGTCGCCAGGAAATTCAATCCATTTTGGGAAACAGTATTCGCCCATGAAAAGCTATACCGAATATCTTACGTTCAACGTACCGGCACGGATGGACTTTGTGAATATCACGCCGCGGTTGGAGGAGATTGTCGAAAAAAGCGGCGTTCGGGAGGGACTGCTGCTGTGCAACGCCATGCACATCACCGCGGCGGTGTTCATCAACGACAATGAATCCGGCCTGCATCAAGATTACAAGCAGTGGCTGGAACGACTGGCCCCGCACGCGCCAGTTTCACAATATCGCCATAACGATACCGGCGAGGACAACGCCGATGCGCACCTTAAACGTCAGGTCATGGGGCGCCAAGTGGTCGTCGCCATCACCAACGGCCGGCTCGACTTCGGTCCTTGGGAGCAGGTATTCTATGGCGAGTTCGATGGCCGGCGGAACAAACGCGTGCTGGTGAAAATCATCGGAGAGTGATACGCCCCACCGGCGGGAACGGGCGATCTCCGATCACGAAGGGGCACTACTGCGCGGCGCAGCCGCAGCTCCACTCTCTACTTTCTACTTTCGCCCGCCGGCGGCGCAGCCGCAGCTCTACTCTCTACTTTCCACTTTCTTCCGCCGACGCTTCAGCAGCCCCAATCCGCCCAATGCCAGTAAAGCCAGCGTGGACGGTTCGGGCACCGCAGGCCCGCCAAACGCGATGCCCGGATCGAACGAAGCCCCGGCGGTGGTGGGAATTACGTCGAGCGATACCGCCAGCGTCAAATTCCCGCCGGAGGAAAGACCGGCGAGCGGGCCGAGGTCAATCACCGGATTGTTGGTGAAATAACTCTCGGCGGACGCGAAACTGGAAAAGCCATCGGAAATTATGCTCGCACCGTTATTGAGATTGATGTTGAACGTAACCCGGCCGTTGCCGCTGGAATGGACCGAATTCAGGCCGAGGATCAAATGCCGGCTGGGGTTCTCCATGTTGGCGGTGTTGATCGTCCAGTCGATTTCGCTCTGATATGCGGTTGTTGAGCCGGGGGTCATGTTTTCCGTGGCGAGAGTCATCAGGCCCAATACACTGTCGCCGGCTGAAATAATGGCATTGGCCACCTGGGAGGTTAAAGCGTTTTTGACATCGGTAGAGTTGGGCATGGCGGAAATAAAGGCGGCAGCCTGGATACCATTGGCCAAGGTTTCGCTACGAATGGAACCTTGAACATTGGCAAACGCCTCCGTATGCGTAGGGCTGGTGTTGCCGGAGATCACCGGTGCGCTGGCCAATGCGGTTACGTTGACAAGGCCGGCAAAATTAGATGACGCGGTCGCTTTCACCAGGCCGCTTGCGCCGGTTCCGTAAGCATCGGCCAAGCCCGAGCCACTGATGCCATCCATGGCGCCATGCAGACCACCACCGCCCGCGCCGCCGGTGGCGTTGGCGGTCACATTGACCACCGCCGATCCGGAAGACTCGCCGGTTGCCGTGGCAACGGCATCACCGCCGTTGCCGCCGCTATTACTGATCCCCGAGCCGATACCGCCATTGCCGCCGGTCGCATTGGCGGTGACGGTGACGGTGTTGGATGAGGCATTGGAGCCGGTGGCCTCGGCGGTGGCATAGCCGCCAGTCCCGCCATTGCCCTGATTAATATAGCCACCGGAAGAGCCTGTGGCGTTGGCCGTCACACGGCTGTAGCCGCCAGTGGAACCTGTGCCAGTCGAGATTCCCTCGGAGTTGGCGGTGGCGGTATTGCCATTGCCGGCAGGGACGCCGGTAAAACCGTAAAGGTAAATGTTGCCGCCGTGCTGGTCGCCATTGTTGGCGGTGGCGTTGGCGCTGACATTGCCCACATTGCTGAGATTGATTTGAGCATCGGCGGTTCCGGCCTGGCCGAAGTTGGCTGCTTCGTTGCCGGGGTTGGGGTTGATGATGTAGCCGCCGCTGCCGGCATAAGCGTTGGAATTGCCGATCAGGTAGCTTGGCACATCAGTGCCGGAGAAGGTGAAGTCCATGATGGAAGAGGCGTTGCCGGCCATGCCGGCATTGCCGCCACTATATGTACTACCACTATTACCGCCGGTGGCGTTCTGGGTAAGAGTAAGCTTGCCGGTGGTGGCGCCGGAGACGGCATTCCTCAGGAAGGAATTAGCACCATTGCCGCCCATAGCGCCGTAAGATCCTACTCCACCCGAGCCGCCAATCTGGTTGGCGGTAACGTTGACATTACCGCCGCCGGTGGAATTTCCGGACGCGGAAGCGGTGGCAATCCCGCCGTTGCCGCCAC
The DNA here is from genome assembly GCA_021831565.1 of Planctomycetota bacterium. Classification (GTDB taxonomy): domain Bacteria; phylum Planctomycetota; class Phycisphaerae; order WQYP01; family WQYP01; genus JAKBMM01. The sequence continues at coordinate 1,202 of JAKBMM010000061.1, read as the reverse complement.
CAGTATAACCATACCCGCCGGCGCCGCCGGTCGCATTCGAGGTGACGGTGACGGGGTTGGATGAGGCATTCGAGCCAAAGGCCTCAGCGGTGGCATTTCCGCCGGTCCCGCCATTGCCCAGATAACTATTATTGTAGCCGCCGGAAGAGCCTGTGGCGCTGGCTGTAACAATGCTGTAGCCGCCGGCGGAACCTGTGCCGGTCGATATACCCTCGGCGCTTGCGGTGGCGGTATTGCCGTTGCCGGCATGGTCGCCGTTAGAAGCGTAAAAGTTAAAGATAATTTTGCTGCCATGCTGGTTTCCGTTGTTGGCGTTGGCGGTGGCGCTGACATTGCCCACATTTCTGAGATTGATTTGAGCATCGGCGGTTCCGGCCTGGCCGAAGTTGGCTACCTCGTTGCCGGACATAATGCTGTCACCGCCGCTGCCAGCATAAGCGTTGGAATTGCCGATCAGGTAGCTTGGCGTACTGTCGCCGGAAAAAGTGAGGTCCATGATGGAAGAGGCGTTGCCGGCCATGCCGGTAAAGTCGCCGCCATCGGTACCACCACTATTACCGCCGGTGGCGTTCTGGGTAAGGGTAAGTTTGCCGGTGGTGGCGCCGGAGACGGCATTCATCAGGATGGAATTGGCGCCATTACCGCCCACAGCGTCGTTACTTCCGTACCCACCCGAACCGCCAATCTGGTTGGCGGTAACGTTGACATTACCGCCGCCGGTGGAATTTCCGGACGCGGAGGCGGTGGCAATCCCACCTTGGCCGCCGGCATATCCGAAGCCGGCGTCTTGGCTGCCATTGCCGCCGGTCGCGTTGGCGGTGGCGCTGACATTGCCAACATTTCTGAGATTGATTTGGGCAACGGCGGTTCCGGCTTGGCCGAAGTTGGCTGCTTCGTTGCCGCCGCCGCTGCTGTTGCCGCCGCTGCCGGCATAAGCGTCGGAATTGCCGATCAGGTAGTTTGGCGCATCGGCGCCGGAAAAGGTGAGGTCCAAGATGGAAGAGGCGTTGCCAGCCGTGCCGGCAAAGTTGCCGCCTTGATAGGTGCCACCACTGTTTCCGCCAGTGGCGTTTTGGGTAAGGGCGCGCTCAACAATAACTTGAACAAATTTTAATGACATGCGCGTACTCCAGTCGATATAGGGAAGATGGATGCACCATCACTCGGACGGATCCGGCGCAAGTACCGCCTCTTGAATGTCG
>JAKBMM010000060.1 GCA_021831565.1 Planctomycetota bacterium | reverse complement strand
ATGTTTTTCGCGTACATCCCGGCGGGCACGGGTTTTCCCGGTGTGCCGGGACCGCCAATCACCGCGCCGCCCCAGCCACGCAGCCGCGTGGATCGCAATCCCGCGGCCGTTTTCCGCGCCGCCGTGATCGGTTACGGGGCGTTGTATAAGCCATTTGCCTATAGTTGAACGAGTACAATTCCCTTAGATGAACGAGTACAATTCCCTATAGTAAATCGCGGTATTTTCCTGATTTTTTCTCAACCTCTTTATGGATAATCTTCAATTATTGTAGTGGAAGGTGGTTAGGATGTATCGTGAAATATTTCACAGGCATCGTAAAAACCATCTCCAACTCTGTTACTGATGGAGAACACACAGTGTTGCTGTTTGCAACTTGGAATTTTTTAGCTGATGGCTGGCGTTACAAATACGAAGGAAAGCATCATGAATCCGCGTGTGAAATATTTCACGATATTACGTGACAGGCTCAGGACAGGATGTTCGCCCATGAGGGTTCAAATGGTGCGCCACCGTGTGAAATGTTTCGCTGTTAGCGTTGCGACGTATTGTGAAATATTTCACGAATTGCCGCGGATGAAAGTCGTGGATCGTTAAGGGCGAGTAGCCATTGCCCTTTGGTTTTGGAGGTTTATGGAACTTTTTAGGAAAGGAACCAACCATGACACACCAACGAAAAATGGCTATGTACATCGGGCTGGCGGCGGCGGCGACCTTGCCGTTGCCGGCGTTACGGGCTGCAACAGCGTCGTCTGCGCCTGCCACACAGGGAGTCTCGGCAGTGCCGACAACCAATGCGGCGCTGCAAGCCCAGATCGCGGCAATGGCCAAAGAGCTGGCTGTCCTTAAAAAGAATCAGACCACCAGCCAAACTAAGGAGGCGAATCTCGAAAACCAGATTGCCCGCCTCAAGGCGCAAAACGCCAGGATTGCGGCAACCCAGTCCGCAACCATGAACGAAGCGGCTACCAAAGAGGAGATCCAGCGGCTTTACAAGCAGGTCATGGCCAACTCCCGGGCGATTTCCACGCGGGCGGCCGAAGGGGTCCCCACGAATAATATCAATCAGACTGTCCAATCCATGTTCGCTCCGCCGACGGGCGAGAACTATTTTTCTCCATTCCGCATCGAAAATCCCGCGCATATTCGGCCTCCCATGCACATGCAGATCGGCCAATTGGGTGATATGCGCCTGTACATGGGCTTGCAGACCGTCGGGCGATGGCAGGCGCTTACCCAACAGAGCGCCTATTCCAGCCCCACCAAGCAGTATCCCGGACTGGACCCAGGGTTCCAGACGCCTTTTGCCAACCTCGACTTCCTTGCGTCGATTCCTGGAAAATTGGATGTATTCTTCGATACTTACGTCGCCAGCCGGCCGCATCCCAACCAGATGTACGGCCACCAGGGTTATATTTTGCTCAAACAATTACCCGCCCCCTTCGCCGGCGGCCCGTTGAGCAATCTTTTTGACTATATCAATGTCAAGGCCGGCGCGTTTGACATTGATTTCGGCGACCAGAACTATCACCGTTCGAATAACGCGTTCGTTCAGCGAAACCCGCTGATCGGAAATTACGTCGTCGATCCCAACACCGAAGAAATCGGCGCGGAAGTTTACAGTGTCAAAGGCCCGCTTTACTGGTTGGTCGGTCTTGGCAGCGGCACCACCACGGAGCACTTTGACTACGGCAGCCTGCCCGATGTCCATGGCAAGCTTTGGGGTTATCCGCTGCATGATCTGCGCTTATCTTTCTCCGCCTATTACGCCAACTTGGCCGGTACCACCGCCGCGGCCAACCTGGCCACGGACTACGAAACATCGCACTTGTATTCCGCCGAACGCAGCGGCGGAGTTTACGCCGCGGTCTTCGGTGGTGGTGATAATCCCGGGCAGATCACCCCGCTGGACGGGCTGGACGTGCAAGCTTACCAGGCGGATATCACTTGGGAGCATTGGCCGTGGGAGGTTTATTCATTCGTCGGCTGGACGGGAGATTCCGCCTACGACGAACGGTGGCTCTACGGCTCGGCCGAGTCGGTTTATCACATCAATTCCGCTTTGTACCTGGCGGGACGTTTCAGCTACGGCGTCGCGGGCGCGGTCCACGGCGTTGATACCAGCGGCTGGGTGGATCGCTTCCAGATCGGCGGCGGTTACTGGTTCACCAAAAGTCTGCTGGCCAAGCTCGAATATGTCTATCAGCAATACAATAATTTCAACTCGGCCGCCGGCGTTGTCGACGGTGTCGAGGCCGTCGATAATCCGCGTTTCAGCGGTGTGGTAATGGAGGTGTCCTTCAGCTTCTGATGAGGAGTTTAACCATGAGCAGTAACTGCGGTGTATTTATGTGGCCCGGCCATTGGCCGGCGGTGAAGAGCCGGCAATCGCGCCAGGGGTGGCGCCCGGGCCGCTTTTTTCGAATCTCGTCGGTGGGTTGGTCCAGGATATGGTGGAGTGCGGCCGCGCTGGCGGTTTTTTTTGCCATCAGCCGAATGCCGATAGCTGGCGCGGCCGCCGCCATCCCTTCCGGCGTCACGTACGTCAGCAGCGCCAAGGCCGGTGAAGTGGTGGTCAACGGCACTTCAACGCTCCACGCCTGGTCGCTCCAATCCGGCGCCATCCTTGGCCATGCCGTATTGATGTTGCCCACGAAATCCAAGGCCAGGACCACCCTTCCCGCCGTGGCGCAGACAGGTTCACCCGCGGCCATCCGATCCATTCGTCTGGCCATTCCCGTCGCCTCCCTCAAGAGCAGCGAGGGCGGCGGCATGGACAGCACGGTATATAACTCCCTGAAGCAGCGGCAACACCCCGTCATTACTTATCGTTTGACTGCGGCGACTCTGCAGGCGAGACCATCCCGGCGGGACCCGGAGTATCGTTTTGCCGCCATCGGTCGGCTTACCGTCGCCGGAGTCACGCGCCCGTTAAAACTGCAACTGGGCGTATTGCCCCGGCCGCATGGTCGCCTGACGGTGTCCACCACGGTCCGGATGAAGATGACTGATTTCGGCGTTGCTCCTCCGACCGCCATGTTTGGAATCATCCGGTCCGGAAATTCGATCACCGTGAAAGTAACCTGGCGACTCACGAGGCGAAACTCGGTATCCGACGTGCGAAAATGAACCGTCAAACCATCCAACCCGGGTCCGGCAAACTGCGGCGGCCTTGCGGGTGGACGTGTGGCGCGTGGCTGGGAGTCGGCCTGCTTTTTCTGGCGCATTGTCCCTGTCTCCGCTCCCAGGCGTCCCCGCCCAAACGGCAAATTGCGCGACCCCCGGCGGCCGCCGCTCGCGTTGCCGCCATGCCGCTGGATTTTACTCTCGCTTCCGACAGTTACGTGGAACTTGACGGAATGACGAATATCGGCTTCCCGTGGTACTCGCGGAGTAATCACGTGCGCAGCGCGGTCGTCCTGGCCGCTGATCGGTCGAGACTCAAGGCGTTGTTCAACCAGATTCAAGCCGCCGCCGCCCATTCGAATCGGGCCGGAATCCCCACCCCCCAACTGGACTTGCCTCTTCGTCGCCCGCCGCTGGGGAATTTGTTTGTGCCCGTGCTGTCGCTGCGCGGCGATAGCGCCGGCATGAACCACGCGATGCACGCGGCCTTGCAGGCCCGGCGGCATCCGATGATTCAATATGTATTTGTGAAACTACAAAAGGTGCAAGTTCGGCGAACTCCGCCCGGCGGTCCGCCGGCTCTGCAATTGCGCGTCATCGGAAAACTCGCCATGGCCGGCAAAGAGCGGACGCTCTCCGCGAATATGTTTATATGGCGGGATGCACACGGGCATTTCCACGTCTACGCGCGCCATGCCGTGCGGATGAGCGATTTCGGGATTACCCCGCCCCGCGCATTTTTCGGTCTTTTCCGGGCGCGCGACCGGGTGTTCGTTATCTTCAATCTGGACTTCGTTTTGGCGCGGCATTCGCCGACAAGGAAGGCGCGTCCATGAGTTCCTGGCGGGAACGCTCTTTTCAAGCGACGCCAAGCTTGCTCATCACATAGCGGACCAGCGTATCCACGGTAAACACGTCGCGGAACTTGTTGATGTCGGGATCCTTCTCAAATTCGGTCAGATCGGCGAAGGGCATTCGGTGTTTTAACTCTTCCAGACCTTTGGGCGTTACCTTCCCGTTGACCACACATTCAGGATTGGAAAAAACGCTCTCCGGTGAAAGATCCGCCTGGGGAATCTTGATGCCGAAAGCCTTCTCCAACTGAAACGTGATGTCGAGATAATCAATTGATTCCGCCCCCAGGTCCTCATTCAAACGGGCTTGCGGCGTCACCTCGTCGGCGTCCACCGCCAAAGCGCCGGTCAGCACGGTGCGAACTTTGGCAAACACTTCATCCTGCGTCATCGACATAATAATCCCCTGTCTATGGGCCGCGGAAAATTCCGAAAAATATTTTCACACGCAACCCGGCATCCATTCTTTACGGCAAACGGGTCGGTTCGGAAAAAACCCGCACGGCTCAGACCGCATATTGTGGCGCCGCAAGCAGTTGTTTCCAACGAGCCCGCGCGGCGTCAGTCATCATTTTATCCAGCGCCGCCAGCGTCGGATCACTTTCGGAGAGGTTGCGGTGCGCCAGTTCGATCCGGCCCTGGATGGCCAGAGCCGCGCCGGCGCCGCCCCGGATTTTGAATTCGCTGCCGGCCGGTTCCAACCGCAATACCTCCGCCTGAATCGTCAGCGCCTGGCCCGGTTGCACGAACGCTCCATAGCGTATCTGCCGCGCTTCCCGGAGCACAATGAGACTATGCGAAAAATGTTCCCATTCCCGCACCAGCCACGCCGCGGCCTGCACGGCGGCTTCCAGCATCAAGACCCCCGGCAAAACGGGAAACCCGGGAAAATGATCCGCAAGATATTCTTCCGCCAGGCTTACATGTTTGGCCATGGTGATTGATTGCGCGGGCGTAAGACTGATCAAACGGTCGACCAGGGAGAAATTCACGCGTTTGCCATCCGCAACAAGTGGAACATTCCACCGCCTGCGGCGCGGCGCTCCGCCGCTGGCCGAAGGTCGTCTGGATTCCAGGGAAGTGTTTGTACCCAATCCGCGTGGCTTTGACAAGCGCGGCGGGATATTTTTTTCAAAGGAATGGTTGACAACTATAACAATGTTCCTATGATCGAGGATGATATAAGTTGATGGATGCAAGCCGGAATCGGAACAGGTTCCGGCGCATCCGTCGCCCGTCTGTCCCGCTGGCTATCGGGATGGGTGCGGTTGGACCGCGGCGGGCTGGTCGGGCTATGGTTGTTTAATTTTTTTCGGAGGCATTATGGCTTTCAAGTCCATCACCAACGAACAAGCTCTCTCCTCGGCGTGTACGGTATTCCGCCTCTTGTCGGACAGGACGCGTCTGCAAATCGTGTTGTACCTGGCGGAAGGCGAACGCACCGTCGGCAGTCTGTGCAAGGACCTCAAACTTCCCCAGCCGACGGTCAGCCACCACTTGGGGCTGTTGCGCATGAACCGGCTGATCATCAACAAGCGACACGGCAAGCAGGTGATTTATTTCCTCAGCAGCACCGCCAAGGGTCTGCGCCGGTCGCTGAAGTTTACGGTTCCGCCGTTCACCATCACCCTGGATGAAGGGAACTGAATATTCCCCGCGGCGCGCCGGGATGACTGCCGAGGCCGGGGCGGTGGTGCGCGCTGCCTCCGCCGCTTTCCATCGGGAGAGGCTGGCGCGTTGAGATGGCCGGCTGATCCCGGCGCGCCGGAACCGCCCATCACCGCGCCGCCACCAGTTATGCAGCTGCGTGGTGGAATCCCGCGGCCGTTTTGCGTCCACCTCCGGGCGGCTTTTCACGCTCGTGGTTGGTAATCGAGCGGTGGTTGGATTACGAGGCATGATGGTTTGCGGTTACGGACGGCCGTGGATTTCCATCCACGGCTGCGGGGGGGCGACCATGGGGCAGCCGCGAGGATCGCAATCCTGCGGCCGTTTTCCGCGCCGCCGTGAACGGTTACCCGCGGGGAAAACCTTTGAATCCATAACATTTCCATACATTTAGATGTTCAATGTAAATGCCGTCGTAATACAGCGGGACAATTTCCAGGGGGCTGATCCGCGCAAACGCCGGCACAATGATTTTCTCAAAGGCCGCCGGTGGAAAATTTCCGGTGAGCACCGCGTCGCGGCCCGCATAACGAAGCTTTCCGGTTTTCGGATTGATCTGATCGATTCCGGGCCAGAAATCAAACTGGTTTACGGGGCCGCCAACCAAGGATTGGATGCAGAAGACAAAGGGGCGCCCCGGCAGATAAAACGCCAGGGAACTGGCGGTATCCCACCGGCGGGCGATGACCAACGGCAATGGCCCGCGGCCGGACCACATGGAAAGGCGCACTTTCTGGATCGCCCGGCCGCGCAGCTTGAGATCATGCAGGCGAAAAGCGGGATCCCATTTTTTGGGAGAAATACGCTTGGAGTTTATTTCCAGCCGGCCCAGCACGGGATAAAGCCGCTGAACATTTTCCGCGAAAACGGTCAGGATAAAACCCACCGCCACGGCGGCCACCACCCAGCGGCGATACCAGCGGTTGTGGGCCGGCGCGTTCCATCGCTCCGTCGCGATTCCCGCCAACAACGCCATGCCGCTGAAATAGCCGGCCGCGGGCCAGTTCGGCTGCACCTTGTTCCAGAGACTTACAAGGAAATAGAAGGCGAAAATCGGCAGTGTCATCGCCAGCAGAAAACACCAGGGCGCCGCCTGGACTGGATCCGTGTTGCGGCGGCAGCGGAGGATACCGTCCACGATCGCCAGCACCAGTAGAACAAAAAGGATACCGGCGCAGATACCCGCCTGGGAGCCGATGTACAACAGAACATGACCCGGTAATTGCTCAATCCGGCTCCCTAGATGAATCTTTCCTCCCAATCCGCCTTCGCCCCCAATGGTGCGGAACGTCACCCAATGGTGCGCGGCGTTCCAGAGGATAGTCGGAACCTGCATGAGCAACGCCACCAGCAAAGCGCCCAGGCTGTTCCAGGTGGCCAGGCGACTTCGCAACCAGCGATTGCATCCGGCGGCGATGGCCAGAGATGGCGGTAAAAAAAGCAGCACCGGTTTGCAGAGAATACCCAGGCCCGTGAACACGCCCGCGGCGTACAGCCACCACCATCGCGCCTTGCCCTGGCGGGTTGGAGCCGCCCGGTTGTCGTCGCCTGGCCGCGGTTCGACCGCCAGCCACAAACATAGCGTTGCCAGTGCCCAGGCGCAATACATCGGCGAATCTATGGTCATGATCAGGCTGCCGACGGCGAATACCGGCATGCCCGCGGAAAGAATAATCACCATCAGGCCGGCGCGATCGTCGCGGAAAATTCTGCGGACAAACAACATGCTCGTCAGGCCGCTGACCAGGGAAAAGATCACCGCCGGCGTGCGAATCACGGGCATGGTCGCTTGCGCCTGGCCGAACCAGTGTCCCACCACCACCGCGGCATGAATGATCGCGGCAATACCCGGCCCTTTGGAGTAATAACCCCAGGCCAGACGCTGGGACCACTGCCAGTATTGGCTCTCATCTTCGGAAAGATCCAACGGGCAATGATTATAGAGAAAAACCAGATTGCTGATGAAGCTTAAAACCAGCAATCCCACCGCCGTGGCGACGCACCAGGGGCGTCGTATCCAGGCCGGCCGTTGTGTGGGAGCTGATTCGATCGGTTGTTCCCGGGTCATCCGTATTCCCAAACAAGCGGTGGGGCAGAGTACTTAGCCATCGGGATCGCCCGCCGGCGGCGTCGCGCCGGAAGCCCTCCGGTCAGACATGCCAACAATAAAGTAAACAAGGGATGTTCCGCAACCGATCACAGGCAACCGATCGCCGTCAACTCTTGGCGCAAGCGCCGCGCCGGGGTAATCTCATAAGTTGAACATGGTGCGTGGTCGCATCCGGCAGAGGATGAAAAAAATAGCTCCAAGGCTCAAGCTTGGGGCGTACAACACTTGGGTATTGGGCTTTTCTGCGGCACAACCCCGGTCCGCGGGGTTATTTTCAAGGCTGACACTTGGCCATGAAGCGAAGATGGATGTTATCAGCTCTTTTGCTTGCCGGCCTGCTCGGTGGGTGCGGCCATAGGCAGGCGAACAGCGACTACAATCCCCGCTACGATGGACTTAGTGGCCGAACTTTGCCAACCGTGAACCTGCGCATCCTCCATGATCAGACCGGCCTGGTCGGTCAACAGGGCGCGCCAGGGGCCGCCGGCGGCAGGTAGCGGCCAAACCGTCAACCCGCTCCGGCGAACCGGAGATTCCATTCCGTGCGCGGATGGCATCGGTTGTTGGGGCTGTGTTCACGATTCGATTCGGCGGATGGATCGTTTCCATGCCGGTGGCTCAAGAATGTCATACAATTTCATCATATTACGGATTATCCGGATCGGCGGCCGCGGGTTTGCTCTGATCCGCTTTCCCGCCGGAATGCCTTCCTTTCTCTCCTCCCTGTTTGAAGCACACTGGTTGCTATGGCTGACACTCCTGGGAGTGAGCGCCGCGCTCTTTTGGCGCGGCGGGATTCAGTCAAACCGTCGCATGCGCCTGGCGGGAGCGATTGTTTTCGCATTGGGCCTTCTCTGGATGCTATCCGCCTGGGCCGTGGTAACGCCGCGCGAACGGCTCCGCAACGCCGTCACAAGCATTGTGCGGGCGGCGACCCGGAACGACGTGGCGCGCATGATCCATTTTGTGGCGCCACACACTCTTTTTGACGGCTGGAATCGCCGGCGGATGAAACAGCAACTTCGCCTCCGGCTGGCCGCGGCCCATATCACCGGCAACCTGATTCGACTGCTCAAGATACGAATCAAAGGACGAAAGGCTCAAACACAATTGGTCGTCTGGACCCAAACACGCAACAGGGGACCGTTCACCACGGCCTGGCGTCTCTCGTGGAGGGATCATTCCCGCCCGGGAAACTGGCGAATTGTCCGTGTGCGACTGCTGCGGCTTAACGGTCAAAGACTCCCGCCCGGCGCCGTACCGCCCATGGCTTATTGACTTGAGGCCCAAGTGCCTTCACGGGCATAATGGCGGTGGTTTTCGTGAGAGGTTCAGGCATGGAATCATCGAATGTCCGCGTACTGGTGTTGCGCAGCGCGGGTACCAACTGCGATCGTGAACTGGTGCTGGCCTTTCAAAAAGCTGGTGCGGAAGTTGTCGCGCTGCACATCAACCGTCTGATGGCGAACCCCGGGCAGTTGGCTGATTACCAGATTCTCGCTATTCCCGGCGGTTTTTCCTATGGAGATGACATCGCCAGCGGAAAAATTCTGGCCAATCAACTGTTGCGCCATCTGCGCGATCCGCTGCGGCGGTGGGTCCAGGACGGCAAGCTGATCATCGGAATCTGCAATGGATTTCAGGCGCTGGTGAAGGCCGGACTGCTGCCCGGCCCCATGCCGCAACTTTCCCCGGACGATCTTTTTACGGCCACGCTGGCGCCGAACAGCCACGCCCGTTTTGAAGACCGCTGGGTGCGCCTCGCTTCGCAATCGAACATCTGCAAATGGATACCCGCGGGCCGGTCTCTGTATCTGCCCATCGCCCACGGCGAGGGCCGATTCCTGGTGCGCCGGCCGGAGGTGCTCGCCGCCCTGCGCTCCAACGATCAAATTGTATTGCAATATGTAACCGCCGATGGCATGCCCGCCGCCGAATTTCCCGACAATCCCAACGGCAGCGCCGCGGCCATTGCCGGCATCTGCGATATCACGGGGCGGGTGCTGGGCTTGATGCCGCACCCGGAAAGATTTACCGATTCGCTGGTGCATCCATTCTGGAGCCGTTGCGCCCGGGCGCCTTCTCCGGACGGAATGGAATTTTTTCTCCACGCGGTGCATTTTGTCCGCGGCGGGATGGCGGTTACCATGAAAACATGATTCCGCCGGGCGGCGGCGCCGAAGGATCGACATTCATGAATCATGGCACGGAAGCTGTGGGATTTCGTAAACGGCGATGGAATTCGCCGCGCCCGACCCATGACCACGCCGCCGTGGAACATCTGGCCCGGTCTGCGAGCTGTCATCCGCTGACCGCGCGGCTGCTGCTGAACCGCTCGATCCGCGATCCCGAACAGGCGCGGGCGTTTATCCATCCGGAATTCAGGAACCTGGCGCCGCCGGAAACTCTGCCGGGCATGGATCGGGCCGCCGATCTGGTCGCCCAGGCCGTATCCAAGCGGGAAAAAATCACCATCTTCGGCGATTATGACGTGGACGGCATTACCGGCGCGGCCATGTTGTGGCGCCTCCTGCGGGCCGCCGGCGCCTCTTGCGACATCTACATTCCCCATCGCCTTGCGGAAGGTTACGGGCTATCGTGTGAAGCGGTCGAACAAATCGCCGCGTGCTCCACCGGTTTGCTCCTGACCGTGGATTGCGGCATCACCGCCCTGGAACCGACGGCGCTGGCGCGGCGCCGCGGTATGAAGGTGGTGATTACCGATCATCACGAAATTGGCGCGCAACTTCCGCCGGCCGATGCCCTGGTGCATCCAGCCCTGGCCGAAAGCGCCGGCGACAACAGAAATCTCTGCGGCGCCGCCATCGCTTACAAGCTCGCCTGGGCTCTCGCCAGGCGATTATGCGGTTCGCCCCGCCTCACCCCGGCCTGGCGGGAATTGCTCATTGAATTCACCGCGCTGGTCGCACTGGCCACCATTGCGGACGTAATGCCGCTGACCGGGGAAAACCGTATTTGGGCCCGCTATGGCCTGGCCCACTTGCCGCGCTGTGCGCTCGCCGGCGTGCAGGCGCTGATTGGCGCCGCCGGTTGGGAAAACCGGAAGATCGATGGCGCGGCGGTCGGCTTTTCCCTGGCGCCGCGCCTCAATGCCGCGGGGCGCATGGGACATGCCCGGGAGGCTTTTGATCTTTTAACCACCGACTCTCCCACCCGTGCCCGTCAGATCGCCGATTGCCTGGAAAAGCTCAACAGCCGGCGCCAGGCGACGGAAAGAAAAATGACCGCGTTGGCCCTGGAGACGGTTCGCGCCATGGAAACGATTCCACCGGCCATTGTGCTGTGCGAACCGCACTGGCACGGAGGCGTGCTGGGCATTGTGGCGGCAAGGATGGTGGATGCCTTTTATCGTCCCACGTTCATCTTCACCACCGAGGATCATCAGACCGCCACCGGTTCCGGCCGCAGCGTGGAAGGCTTTCCTCTGCATGAAGCCATTGAGCGGTGCCGCGATTTGCTTATCAGCGGCGGCGGCCACGCCGCCGCCGGCGGAGTTCGCCTGCCGCTGGCCAATCTGGACTTGTTCCGGCGGCGGTTAAGTGAATTGGCCGGCCGGCACATGGAGTCCGCTCCCTTTGTTCCCGCCATTGAACTCGATGGCGCTCTGGAAGAGAGTGATCTGGTTTTGTGCGCCTTCGAGGAAATGGAGCGCCTGGCGCCTTTCGGACACGGCAACCCGCAACCGAAATTCCTGCTTTCCGGCGCCACCATCGCCGCGCCGCCGCGCCGCGTGGGAGCCTCCGGCGCCCATTTGCAGTTGCAGTTGCGCCTCGGCGGCCGGAGCCTGCGCGCCATCGGGTTTCGCATGGGCGCCCTGGAGCCGGCATTGCCGGTCGGACTGGGCGTGGACCTGGTGGCGGAACCGCATGTGGATCATTACAACGGATTTAAGCGGCTCGATATGCACATGGTGGACGTGGCGCGGAGCGACCGGGAACCATTCAAACCAGCGGTTCCGGTTCAATTCTGATGTTCTTTTCGCCGGCGGCTTTTTTCTCTTCGCATTTTTTCAACCAGGTTTGAAAGCTCTTTCCGGCGGCGGCGTCTTTGCCGGTGAATTCCAGATGGACAATATCTCCGTAGCGGATGGAAAGCCGGCGGGCGTCCGCGCTCGTGAGCACGCGGATATGGCATTGCCCCAGGTCCGCGCTTTCGGCGCTGCGGTCAAACAGATAACCCGTGACCACGGTTCCCCCGCGGGTGCGCAGGGTGATATCGCCGCGATAGCACAAGGCCTTCTCCAGCGCGTCGCGAAGTTCCCGTTCCGAGCCGAGAGAGGGAACGTAACCTTCCAGATTTTCGCGCGGCGGCGGCGCCAAATTCTCTAACGGTTCCGGCATGGGCGAGTTCTCCTTGGCGTCATTTCTTATTAAAAAACCCGGATCGAGGCGATTCCCTTGTTTTGTCGTAACCGTTCACGTCCCGGATGTTTTTCGCGTACATCCCGGCGGGCACGGGTTTTCCCGGTGTGCCGGGACCGCCAATCACCGCGCCGCCCCAGCCACGCAGCCGCGTGGATCGCAATCCCGCGGCCGTTTTCCGCGCCGCCGTGAACGGTTACGTTTTGTCCGCGGCGGGCCGGGAACCCGCCGGCCTGTCGATCGGCGACCGGGCAACCTTTCGCATCATAGCTTGACCGCCTCCGCGGGCCGGTACGTTTGGGCGTCGCCGGAGGCGGGCATGGTTGGAGATTTCGACCCGGTCGCGCTGATATGCAGCGGCGTGCATCGGGCTTGCGGTTGTTCCAGTTCCTCCAGCGCCGCCTTGTTGGCGTAGGAACCGTTGAAAAACGCGGCCTTGATGACGGACACAAGCCCCCGGATGGAGCTGAATGTGTCGTGGACCGCGCTGGCCTCGTAACCGCTGTGAACCATGCAATTAGCGCAGCGGGGATTGCCCGACTCCGTACCGTAATTCTCCCAGCGGGTGGCGGCGAGCAGCTCCGCAAAACTCCGGGCATAGCCGTCCTGAAGAAGGTAGCACGGTTTCTGCCAGCCGAAAATGTTGTAGGTGGGCATGCCCCAGGGCGTGCAGGCGTAGGACCGCCGGCCCATGAGAAACTCCAGAAACAGGGGGCTTTGATTGAACCGCCAGGATTTTTTCCGGTTGCTCAGGATCGCGCCAAAAAGCCGGCGGGTCCTGGCCCGGCCCAGAAAATGTTCCTGATCGGGCGCCTTATCGTAGCTGTAGCCGGGAGAAAGCATCATGCCCTCCACGCCCATCGCCATCATTTCATCGAAAAATTTCCGCACGCCGGCGGGATCCGCTCCGTCGAAAAGCGTGGTATTGGTCGTCACGCGGAAGCCGCGCCGCACCGCTTCGCGTATCGCCCTGGCGGCGATATCATAAACGCCCGTGCGGCATACGGAAAAATCATGATGCGCGCGCTGGCCGTCCATGTGCACGCTCAACGTCAGGTATTTTGACGGCCGGAACAAGTCGATCTTTTCCTCCAGAAGCAGCGCATTAGTACACAAGTAAACATATTTCCTGCGTTCTACCAGCCCTTGCACGATTTCCCGTATTTGCGGATGCAGCAGCGGCTCTCCGCCGGGAATGCTTACCATTGGCGCCCCGCATTCCGCAACCGCCGCAAAGCACTCTTCGGGCGTCAACTGCATTTTCAATACGTGCGCCGGATACTGAATTTTTCCACAGCCGGCGCAGGCTAAATTGCAGCGGAACAGCGGCTCGAGCATCAGCACCAGGGGATAGCGCGCGCGGCCGCGGATTTTTTGCCACAGCACGTAGCGGGCAACCGTCCACATCTGCGAAATGGGCACGCTCATGGGGTCCTTTCTATAGTACCTATGCAAGAAGATATCCAGGCCGCGGCGCACGCCGTCTTCACACTTACGCCCTTACAGCCGCCTGATGATAATCCGGCGACTGCCACCCGCCAAGCGCCTTTTTTGACCACCGTAACCGTTCACGCCCCGGATGTTTTTCGCGTACATCCCGGCGGGCACGGGTTTTCCCGGTATGCCGGGACCGCCAATCACCGCGCCGCCCCAGTTATGCCGCCGCGTGGTGGAATCCCGCGGCCGTTTTGCGCCCACCTCCGGGGCGGCTTTTCACGCTCGTGGTTGGTAATAGAGCGGTGGTTGGATGATTACGAGGCATGATGGTTTGCGGTTACGGACGGCCGTGGATTTCCATCCACGGCTGCGGGGGGGCGACCATGGGGCAGCCGCGAGGATCGCAATCCCGCGGCCGTTTTCCGCGCAGCCGTGAACGGTTACTGACCATCTTATATTGACCGGCGCGGTGGCTTGACTTTTGGATCGGGCCGCCGTATAAGACGCGGCAATCGTTCGGGAGCAAGTGGGCAAAAAAACCGGCGTAACCGTTCACGCACCGAGGCATGATGGTTTGCGGTTACGGACGGCCGTGGATTTCCATCCACGGCTGCGGGGGGGGCGACCATGGGG
>JAKBMM010000059.1 GCA_021831565.1 Planctomycetota bacterium | reverse complement strand
TGACGCGATAGCCTCGGGCATCATACGTATAAGTGGCAATGACTTGTCCAGAGGAATTCTTCGCCGATACCAACTGATTCCACGCATTGTACGTGTACGTGTTCCCGCTCTGATCCGTGGTCATATTGCCGTTGGCATCGTATGTCGGCGTAGCCGACGTGCCGCTGATGGATGTGATCTGGTTCTGGGCATTGGCGGCGCGGGTCTGGGTTGTGCCGTTGCTGGTGAAGCTGCTCCAGTTGCCCTGGCTGTCCAGCGTCCAACTTTGATTGGCCACGCCGCCAAGGGTACTACTGGCAAGTCTGTTCAGGGGATCATAGGTGAATGTTTGGGAATAGGCGGAATCCAGCAGATTGTTCCTGGCGGTGACGTTGGAGTTGGCGTCATAGGTGTAGGTGAAATTGTCGGCGGATGCTCCCGTTGCGGAGTTGATCCAGTTCTGGTTGACCACCCGGCCGAACTGGTCGAGGCCGACATACTGATCGCCGCCGGCGCCGATGGAACCCGCCGCGCCGATATAGGTCAAGTCGATCCCGGTTTGCGGATGGTTGCGGGCGACGATGGTGGACAGGCCGAGATAGCTGTATTGTTCAAGGATTTGGCCGGAGTCGCCGGAGTTGGCGCCATCGACGATGGCGTCGAGCCGGCCGATGGCGTTGTCAAGCATGGCGTTGGAATTGCTCATAAGCACGGCCCCGCTTCCGTAATTGGTATCGCCATAATTATAATTAATCGTGCGGCCATTGGGGTACACCATGCCTGTCAGCAGGCTCCCGATACTTGGATCACTGTACGTGTATTGTACCGACGGCGTGGTGCTGGTGTCCACCGCGCCGGAGACGGCCTGGTACTGCTGCGTCACCTGGCCCAGGCCGTTGTAGGAATTGGTGACGCGCTGAGCAGGCTCACCGGTTAACCCCGGATAGCAAGCCAAACGATTACTCCCCGGGTTCCAGGACGGCCATGAAGGCTTCCTGCGGTATTTCCACCCGCCCCACTTGTTTCATCCGCTTTTTGCCCTCTTTTTGTTTTTCCAGCAGCTTGCGTTTGCGGCTCACATCGCCACCGTAGCACTTGGCCGTCACGTTCTTGCGCATGGCGCTGATGGTTTCGCGGGCGATGACGCGCGATCCGATGGCCGCCTGCAACGGCACCTCAAACAAATGCCTGCCGATTTCTTTCTTGAGTTTTTTGACGATCGCCCGGCCGCGCGATTCCGCCTTGTCGCGATGCACAATCAGGCTCAGCGCGTCGACGATCAGGCCATTGACCAGAATGTCCATCCGCGCCAGATCGTCCGCCCGGAATCCGAGAAAGTTGTAATCCAGCGTGCCGTAACCGCGGGTGGCGGTTTTGAGCCGGTCAAAAAAGTCGAAAATCACTTCCGCCAGCGGCATGTCGTATTCGATGATGACCCGTTGGGGTCCAAGGTATTCCGTCTTGCGATAGACGCCGCGCCGATCCTGGCAGAGCTTGGAAATATCGCCGATGTTCTCCGCCGGAACAATGATGCTGGCCCGGATCATCGGTTCACGAATTTCCCTGACTTTGCTTAAGTCCGGCAGAGCCGAAGCACTGTCAATGGTTTTGACGGCGCCGTCGTTCAAAACCACTTCATAAGGTACGGTCGGGGCGGTCTGCACCACCTGTACATGTTGCTCCCGTTCCAACCGTTCCTGCACGATTTCCATGTGCAGCAGGCCGAGAAACCCGCAGCGAAAACCGAAGCCAAGGGCATCGGACGTTTCCGGTTCGAAGGTAAAAGAGGAATCATTCAGCCGCAGTTTTTCCAAGGCTTCGCGCAGGTGGGTGTATTCGGAGCCCGGCCCCGGATAGAAATCGCAGTAGACCATTTGCTTGGGGAGGCGATAGCCGGGCAGGGCTAAGGTGGCCGGAGCATCGGCGTCGGTGACGGTATCGCCGATGGTCACATCGCCGAGCGTTTTGATGTTAGCCACGAGGAAGCCAACTTCGCCGGCGCCCAGGGAATCGACATGCGCGGGCTTGGGCATGAACTTTCCCAGGTCGGTGATCTGGTACACGCGCTGCCGGCCCATCATTCTTATTTTCCGCCCGATGGCGAGTTTTCCGTTCAGTACGCGCACGTACACGATCACCCCGCGATAATCGTCGTATTTGCTGTCGAAAATGAGCGCCTGGAGGGGCTGGAGCGGATCGCCCTTTGGTCCAGGCAGTTTGAGACAGATCGCCTGGAACAGCTCGTCCATGCCCAGGCCGCTTTTGGCGGATATGCGAATGCAGCTTAAGGCGTCTATGCCAAGAACCTGCTCCATTTCCTCGGCCACTTCGTCGGGCCGGGCGCTGGGCAGATCAATCTTGTTGATAACCGGGATCATGTCCAAGCCGGCTTCAATGGCCGCGTAGGCGTTGGCGACGGTCTGGGCCTGGACGCCCTGCGTGGCATCCACCACCAGCAGCGCGCCTTCGCAGGCCTGGAGGGCCTTGGCCACTTCGTAATGAAAATCCACGTGACCGGGCGTATCGATCAGATTCAGCATGTAGCGCTGCGAGTTGCACACGTGAAAAACAGTTACGGCACTGGCCTTGATGGTGATGCCGCGTTCGCGTTCCAGGTCCATATCATCGAGAAACTGGGCATGCATTTCACGTTCGGTAATGGCGCCGGTTCGCTCCAATATGCGATCGGCCAGCGTCGACTTACCATGGTCGATATGGGCGATAATGCAAAAATTACGTATTTCCATCGATTCAGAAGCCTCAAGCAAGCAACAATTCTCACGCCTTGCGATCATCCTAACCTGCACGGGCCACTCCCGAAATAGAGCGGCGGCGGGGTTGGAGTTTGCACCGCGGAGGAATGTAGAGTAGAGGAACCCGAAGACCTACGCATGTGCAATTGGCCTCTTCCGTAGCGTTGTAGTACTAACCAAGTAGAAAAAATTTCTATCTTGGTTTGACCACACCGCGGCAAAATCTTGCCGGGATGGGAGGGCCGTGCTAGAGTGCCGGGCGGATTGGTCTGATGGAGCGAGAGTGGTTCATCAGGCCAGAGCGTACGAAACCGGACCCACCACTGGAGGTTTTTGTGAACCAATCGCTCCATGCACCGCACGGGATGAGCTTGCCCAGGACGCTCCTATACCAACCGGGAACACACGTTCGAGTGACCCAGCAGATCGTCCACCGGGCGCACGTATATTCGATTGCGCTCACGGGCCGGATTCTCCGGCAAGAGCGGCAGGAAAGCGGAAGCTGGTTCGCCCGCAACAAGGCCGATCGGTTGTGGCTGGACCGGTTGATCGTTGAAAAAGAGGATGGAGAGAAAATCGTGCTGAACCTGGACGAATATACGCACGTGGACGTTCTCAACGGCCCGCCGCCGGTGGAAGGCGTTCCACCGTTGGTAACGGCCGATCAGGATCGCTCCGGATCGTTGACGTAACGGGAAGAACCAACTTGGCGGCGCGAACCTGGCTGGTTATCATGCGCATTGTGATTACGAGCATGTGTAAAATTGTTGTAGCCGCCATCGTTTTCATTGTGACGATGGGGGCGGTTTTGGCGGGGCATTTGCCGCCGGCTGCTGCGTCATCGGGACAACACTTACACTCTATCAATCCCGCCCGGTCTTCTCCGCAGGCCGCACGGACGGCGTTCTGCGTGAATTCGAGAAGTCCCTCGCTCATGGATCAGCATGGTTGCTGCTTTTCCTGCGGTCATCGATCCGGCACGTTCGAGTTGTGTTCGCCAATAAGTCTTCGTGATCACAATCCCCATGAGATTGCGGTGTCGGCCAATCCGGCTGGCACTCATCCCCGGATGACGGTTTGTCGCCGGTTTTCCGGAATCCCTCCGCACCCTCCCTGGATGGCATCTTCTCTGCTTGCGTTGCATTGCGCCCTGACGATCTGATCCTCCCGGCTTGAATTGCGTTGCGCCCTGACGACTCGGATCGTTCGCAGCGCGGCCGGGCGCACCCGCGGGAAAAATACCGCCAAAACCCAAACGAATATATTTATCAGGTGATTTCGTTTCCGACGATGGCCGAGCAAAGGGCGGCGCCGGGACGACTCAAACACCGCAAGCCAAACGGGATAGACCATTGCAAATAAATAAGATAGAGACAACTTCGCCGGCCAAACGACTCCGCTGGACGGTTGTTTTCACGCTGCTGCTACCGGCGGGGTGCCAGTCCTACCACAGCAAGCCGCTAACGACGCAAGCGGTGACGCAGTCGCTAAAAACCCCTTCGTGGCGTGAACTTCGCATAGCGGTGAAAAAAACAAGTTCAGAGCAATTCCCGAAAACCATGCTTTCTCCGTCGCAGGCCATTACGCCGGAAAGAGCCGCGGTGTTGGCGCTGATTTTGAATCCTTCGCTGCGGGCAATCCGCGACTTGCATGGCGAAGCGTCCGCCCAACTTCTTCAGGCGGGTATTTTAACCAATCCGGTACTCACCACCGGTTTTGGTGATATAACCGGGGGCGACCGCACGAATACGTTCAATCCTTACGGCATCGGCGTTAACTGGAACATCCGGCAATTAATCGACCGCCAGGCGCGGATACGTTCCGCACGCGACCAGCTTAAGCAGGTTGATCTGGAAGCGGCGTGGCGGGAATGGCAGATCGCCCAAGCCGCCCGACTCGCGGTCTACGCCATCGCCGCGGCGAAGGAACGACTCCATGAGGCGCGGGTCGCGCAACGGCAGCTTGACCGGATTTACAAACTGGCGCGGCGCGCCAATAGGCTGGGGCTGATCACGCTGTACAATTTGGGCGTCGCGCTTACCGCCGGCCAGCAAGCGGACGCGACGGTGCTCCGGTCCCGGCAACAGTTGGCGCGCGGGCAGTTGAACCTGGCGCGCGCCATGGGGCTGGGGCCGCAAACGGTATTTACCCTAAGCCCCACAGTCCGGCTGCCGACGGCGGTTCACCTGCCGAACGTGGCGAAGCTGGAACACAATGTGGAAAATCGGCGCCTGGATTTGCTGGCGCTGCAGATGGGTTATCAAAGCCGGCAGGAACAGTTGCGCGCCGCCGTGCTGCGGCAGTTTCCCAACGTCAGCATTGGTTTTACGCAGAACAGCGATCCCAACAACGTACACTACACAAGCTTCGGCGTGAACATTGATTTGCCGATATTTAACCGCAACCAGGGTCGAATCGCTCTGGCCAAGGCGACGCGCCAGGCTCTCTACGACGATTACATGGCGCGTGTGTTTGCCGCGCGCTGCGAGATCGCCACGGCGGCGATGAACATCCGGTTGCTTCAGCGGCGTATCCGTCAGGCGCAATCGGCTCTCGGCAAATACAGCGCATTGGTACGCCGCGATCTGCAGGGCTTACGCATCCACAGCGTTGACATTCAGGCATACGCAGCCGCCATGGAGCAATTGGAGCGGGAGCGGATTCTGCGGGTGCAATTGCAGTATCAACTCGCGAGAAATCTGATCGCCCTGGAGCTTTCGTCGGGCGACGCCTTTATTGCGTCACGGGGCAGGCCGACAACAGGGACTTCGAACAACCGTGGAGACGCGCCATGAAACGTTTTATCTCTTTTATGACGATGGTTTTGGTGCTGGCGGCGGGAATCGCCATCGGATTTGCGCTGGCGAAATGGGGTGCTCCAGCAAGTGGAAGCAGCACCGGGGTCGCCACGACCGCCGTTACGAGCGTTCAAACCACCCCGATTCGCCAAGGCAAAATTGCGCAGTCGATCACAGTTTATGGCGCTGTCGCCGCAAACCCTGTGTTGGAGAAGAGCCTGGCGGTTGCCTTTGAATCGCGCGTGGTAAAAGTATACGTCGTCAGGGGCCAGAGGGTCTTGGCCAACCAACCTCTGCTAGAGATTCGGGCCGGCCCGGCGGAACGGCTGAAGCTGGCCGAGGCGGAAAACCAGGTGAAAATCGCCACCGCGCAACTGCAGTTGACCCAAGCAAAGCTTAAGCTCCAGTTGGCCACACAGGCCGATCTTATCGCGGCCCGGAACACCCTGACCACGGCTTCGCTGCGGCTGGCATCCATGGAGCGTCTGGGGATTGGAACTCTGGTGACGCTGCGGGCACCAGAGGAAGCGGTGGTGGTGGATACCCCCGCGGTTACGGGCAAACTCGAACCCCGCGGCACAGTGCTGATCGACTTATTGCCGGTAGACAAAATCCGAGTGGAATTATGGGTGCCGCCCACGAACGTTCGGCAACTGCGGCGGGGCCAAAACGTGGATATTGCTCTGGCCATACACGGTGCTGAAGTCCACGAGCGGGGAACCATCAGTATGATTACCGACCAAGTCAATCCCGTCAGCGGATTGGTGAGCGTATATGTGACGCCGAGTAAACCGGGCGCCTTGGTGATCGGCCAATTCGCCTCGGGCAAACTTCACACCGCGTCAAGCATCGGACTGATTGTTCCGCACTCGGCGGTTTTGCCGGTCGGCGGTCAGGAAGACATGTATACCGTCAAGAACTCTCACGCCATTGTGCACCATGTGCGAATAGGGTTATCCAACGACCGGGAAGCTGAAGTTTCCGCGCCGGGTCTGCGCGCCGGCGAACCGGTGGTGGTCGTGGGGAACGCGGAATTGACCGACGGCATGCCTGTAAAACCAGGGAAACAACCATGAGTTTGAGCGAATGGATTCATCAGCATACGCGTTCGGTGTTGTTCGTGATGATCGCGCTGGCCCTGGCCGGCGGGTTGTCGGCGTTTATCCTTCCGGTGTCGCTGTTTCCGAGGTCCAGTTGGCCGCGGGTGGAAGTGACCGTCAATTCCGGTTCCCGGACGGCGAAGATTATCGCCGTACAAGTCACCTATCCGATTGAAAAAGCCATACGCGCCGTTTTGGGAGTGCAACGCGTCACCTCGGTCACCAGTCGCGGCACCGCCGACATTTACGCGGATTTCGGCTGGGGTAAAAATATGGTCCAGGCGCTGACGCTGGTGCAGTCGGCGGTGAACACCGTGCTGCCATCGCTGCCGGCGGGCACCAAGGCGGTGATCCGGCTGCGCAATCCAACCAATTACCAGATCATCAGCTACAGCCTTACTTCCAATAAAGTTTCGCCGTCGCAATTGCGGCGAATAGCCCTCTTTCAGATCCGCCCGTTGCTGCTGGGGATCCGTGGCGTGGCCAAGGTCGGCGTGGAGGGGGGGCGCACCCGCGAGTACCACGTCATCATTAATCCCGCAAAGCTCGCGGCGTTTAACCTGACCATCAACGACGTGACCCGCGCCGTGGCGGCCAACAACATCTTCAAAACCTCCGGAAAAATGCAGGATCACGACAAACTCTACCTTGTGGCAACCGATTCGCGGTTCCACAACGTGCGGCAAATCGGCCGGATTGCGGTCAAGACCAGTGGTAATGGTGTTATACATTTACGAGACGTGGCCCGCATAGAGTCATCCTTCGCGCCGATCTGGACACGCGCCACGGCCAACGGTAAACCCGCCGTTCTGATTGACGTTTATCAGCAACCGGACGGCAACACCGTCAAAATAATCAGTCAAACCCGGGTGGAGATGAAGAAGATCAAAAGCAAATTGCCTTCCGGCGTGGCGGTCAACCTCTGGTATAACCAAGGCCACGTCCTGATGGAATCGGCGGTCAGTGTCCGTGATGCGGTGATCGTGGGCATGGTGATGGCGGTGGTGGTGCTGCTGGTCTTCCTGCGCAACTGGAAAACCACCTTAATGGCCGCCCTGGTTGTTCCCGCCGCGCTGGCCACGACGGTGCTGCTGTTGTATGTGCTGAAGATGAGTTTTAACATCATGACGCTGGGAGGTATGGCCGCAGCCGTCGGACTGATTATTGACGACGCGATCGTGATGATCGAACACATTATCCGCCGGGTCAGTGAAAAAGGCGGGACATACAAGGAAAAAATCATCCGCGCCAGCGCGGAATTTACGCGTCCGCTGGCCGGCTCTTCGGCCTCAACCACCATCATTTTCGCACCGCTGGCGTTCTGGTCGGGGTTGGTGGGAGAATTTTTTAAAGCCCTTTCGTTTACCATGGCGGCGGCGCTGCTGGTTTCGTTTCTTCTATCCTGGCTGGTGGTGCCGGTGCTGGCGGTCCGGATGATCGGGGAGAAAGACGCCGTGCCGCACGAACCGGGGTGGATCACACGGAGCCTGCACGCGGGCTACGAGTGGATTGTAAGCCGACTTATTTCCCGGCCGGCCCTGGTACTCTGGATCGTCGTGCCGGTGCTGGCGATCGGTTATCTGGCGTATGAAAACGTCGGCAGCGGCTTTATGCCCGAGATGGATGAGGGCGGCTTCAGTATGTTCTACATAGCGCCGTCCGGAGGTTCGTTGACGGAGACCGATCGCCTGCTCGGACAAGTTGGAAAAATTCTGCGGGCGAACCCTTACGTACAAACGTACTCCCGCCGCACCGGAATGCAGCTTGGCGGCAGCCTGACCGAATCATACGCGGGTGACTATTACGTCCAGCTCAAGCCCTTTCCCCGCCCCCCTATTGAGCAGATTATGGCACAGATCGCCAGGGAGGTCCATCGGAAGGTACCGAGTTTATATGTTGACCCGGAACAACTCATGCAGGACCAAATCGGCGATCTGACGGCCGTGCCGCAGCCGATCCGGGTGGAAATTTTTTCCGACCATCAAAACGTGTTGGATCGTGAGGCCCACAAGGTGCTCGCGGCCATTGAAAAGGTTCGCGGCGTGCGCGACGCGCGAAGCGGCGTGGTCGTGGCGGGCGATTCGCTGTACGTCAAAGTCAATTCGGTCGCCGCCGGTATTCACGGCATGACCCCGAAACAGATATCCCGCTTCGTCCATGAATATGTATATGGGGTCGTTGCCACAAGAATTCGGCGCGGACCGCAAATGATCGGCGTACGGGTCTGGGCGCCCAAGGACATGCGCCGGACTGCGGCCGAGCTGGGAAACCTACGGCTTCGTTCGCCGAATGGCCGCCAATTTACCCTCAACAGGGTCGCAAAAGTCCAAATCCGGACCGGCGAGCAGGAAATCGACCACATCAACCTCAAGCGAATGATCGCGGTAACGGCGCGAATTCATGGCCGGGACATGGGCTCGACGATGGTGGACGTTAAAAACGTCCTGAATCGGCCGGGCATGTTTCCGAAAGGTGTGTATTACCGGCTCGGCGGGTTGTATCGCCAGCAGCAGATTGCCTTTCGGGGGTTGGTGGTGGTGATGCTCGGCGGCGTGGTGCTGGTGTTCTTATTGCTTTTGTTTTTGTATGAAAGCTTCGGCGCCGCGATCGCCATGATGGTCATTCCACTGCTGGCGCTGGCGTGCGTCTTTGTTGGATTATGGATCACCCATACGCAACTGAACATTTCCTCGATGATGGGCATGACCATGGTGGTGGGTATTGTGACCGAGGTGACCATCTTCTACTATTCGGAATACTACGAACTGCGAGACCATGAACACGGGGTCAAACGTCTGATCCAGGCTGGTAAAAACCGCATGCGGCCGATAGCCATGACCACCATCGCCGCCATCCTGGCGCTTCTGCCGCTGGCGATGGTATTAAGCCCGGGCGCGGCGATGCAGCAGCCGTTGGCGATCGCGATCATCAGCGGACTGCTGGTGCAAATGCCACTGACGTTGTTGCTGCTGCCGGTGCTGCTGGGATTTCTTCATGAGCGGGGAGAAGTTTCACCGGAAATATAAAGTCTCGATGCGGCCATGGAGAGCACGCTAAAATCAGAGCAAAGGAGGCACTCATGTTTGGACGGTACTTGAACATCCTCTCCCGCAGGCGCGCGGACAACGCTTGTGAAAAAAATCCCGCCGGCTATCGGGACGCGCGACGCCGTGGCTCGCCGGGAATCCCGCCGGCTATCGGGCTTCAGGACGGCGCTTCGGCGGATGGCGTCGCCGGGGATCCAACGCCGCCGCCAACACCCGGCGTGACACGCCGCAACATGCTTGCTTCCAGCGCTCTGGCGATCGCCGGCGGCGCGCTGGCCGCGTCGCCGCAGGCGTGGACAGACGGTCCCGGAATCGCCGTGGCGCCATCATCCCAAAGGCTCTCGGAACATGAATCAAAACTTCGCCGCGCGTTGGAGGCGCGTCCTCTGCCGCCGGGATTGCCCGATCGCGACTACCTGCCGGTGGAGGCGCCCAATTCCGGCAAAATTCCTTTCCAAATTGTCGATGGCGTCAAGGTATTTCATCTGGTGGCGATGGAGGTATGGAATGAATTTATGCCGGGGCTTAAAGCTCTATGCCGGGGTTACAACGGCATGGTTCACCCGGTGCTGGAGGCCATGGAAGGCGAACGGGTGCGTATGTACGTGACCAACCGCCTGCCGGAGGCCACTACGGTTCACTGGCACGGTCTGTACGTGCCCAACGGCATGGATGGCGTGGGCGGTTTGACGCAGGCGCCGATTCCCCCCGGCGAAACATTCAAGTACGAATTCAACCTGGTGGAACACGGAACGAAAATGTTTCACGCGCAGTATGATGAGATGACTCAGATCGCCCTGGGGTTGACCGGCCTGTTTGTGATTCACCCCCGCGGCCCCCGGCGGCGTGTCGATCGCGATTTCGCCATCATGCTTCATGAATGGCGGATTGCGCCGGGCGCTTACCGCCCCGATCCGCCGGCCATGACCGATTTCAACGTGTTCACCATGAACGCCAAATCGTTTCCGGCGACGCATCCGCTGGTGGCGCGCACGGGCCAGCGGGTGCGCATCCGCCTGGGCAATCTCGGGCCGATGGATCACCATCCGATTCATCTGCACAATTATTCATTTAATATTGTTGCCACCGATGGCGGCGACATTCCGGAATCGGCCCAGCAGCGGGAAACCACCGTTCTGGTTCCGGTGGGAACAACCCAAACCATTGAATTTTCCGCCACCAATCCCGGCGACTGGGCCATGCACCGCCCCATGACCCATCACCCGATGACGCAGATGGGGCGCCACTGCGGCAACATGATCGGCATGAAACCGGGGGACCTGGGCCGCCCGGTGCGGCGCCTGCCGCCGGATTGCATGACCATGGGGCCAAACGACATGCCCGGCATGAGGCGGATGCCCGGTGAGCCGAATTCGCAGCCGATGGCCGGCGGCAAGGGACCTTATGGGGTTATCGACAGGAGCGGCATGTTCACCATCCTCAAGGTGCGCGACGGCATTAAAACCTATGAGGATCCAGGCTGGTATTCGCCGCCGCCGGACACGCGGGCCGATGTGGCCCCCCACCGGGACCTGCGGCGCGACGGCGTAAACCCCCATGTGGTTCCTCCCGTGATTGCCGGTCCGAGTTCTCCCGCCGTCGCTGAAGGCTAAGAAGACCCATCCGTATAGGACCATACGGGATGTTTCCGCGAATATGACTGAATCAGTTCCATCTGAATCCGGCTCGCCGGGCGAGCCACCGGCACGGCCGGCCAATCGCCTTGCCGCCAGCCGCAGTCCATACTTACTCCAGCATGCCCATAATCCCGTCGACTGGTGGCCGTGGTGCGACGAGGCCCTGGAATCCGCCCGCCGGCTCGACAAGCCGATTTTTCTCTCCGTCGGCTACTCGGCCTGCCATTGGTGCCACGTCATGGAGCGCGAGATTTTTGAAAACACATCCATCGCCGCGCTGATGAATCGAAACTTCATCAATATCAAAGTCGACCGCGAGGAGCATCCGGATATTGACGAGATTTACATGCTGGCGACCCAGCTATTAACCGGTTCCGGCGGTTGGCCCATGAGCGTCTGGCTCACACCCGATCTGGAGCCTTTTTACGCCGGCACTTATTTTCCGCCGGTCGATATGCCCGGCCGGCCCGGTTTCCCGCGCGTTTTGCGCGCCCTGGCGGAAGCTTACCAATCGCGGCGGAATGAGATTGCGCAACAGGCGCGGCGCGTTGCCGCCGATATTATCGAACATGTGCGCCAAACCCATCTCTCCCCGGGGCGCATGGCCGCCGCCGCCTGGATTGCCACCGCTTTGCGGCACGATAGCAACCGTTTCGATGGCGAATGGGGCGGCTTTCGCGGCGCACCCAAATTCCCCCCTCATCAGACCCTGCTGTTCTGGCTGTTTCTTCTGGAATATCCGGATTTTGATTCCTGGGCCGCCGATCCATGCGACGCGGAGAATCAAAAAAAGCAAACCCGCCAAATGCTCGCCGTTACACTTGAACGAATGGCCCGCGGCGGTATTTTCGATCAACTCGCCGGCGGCTTCTCCCGTTACAGCACCGATACGCACTGGCTGGTCCCGCATTTTGAAAAAATGCTTTACGACAATGCCCAGCTCGCTCCCATCTACATCCGCGCCGGCCGACTATTTTCCAATGATTTCTGGACGCGCGCGGGCCGCCGCACACTGGACTTCTGGCTGGAATCCATGACGTCGGCGGCGGGTCTTTTTTACAGCAGCCTCGATGCCGACAGCGAAGGCCGGGAAGGAAAATTTTACGTCTGGTCGGCAGATGAGATTGACCGGGTTTGTGACAACGATCTTGATCGCACGTTGCTGACGCTTTATTTTGGCTACTCGCCGCAGGGCAACCACGATGGAACCAATGTTCTTTCCATTGTACAAGACGCCGAACATATCGCCCCACGCCTGAACTTGGAGCCGCGCGCTGTCGTTGCGCGTATACAAGTCCTCTCCAACCGGATGCTGGCGATGCGAAACCAACGACTGGCGCCGGCGGTCGATGAGAAAATTCTCGCCGGCTGGAATGGTTTGATGATTTCCGCCCTGGCTCAATCAGCCACGGCGCTGGGTGATCCGAAGTATCTGCAAGCCGCGATCAAGGCCAGCGAGGCGCTTTTTTCCATTCATCGCGATCCGCACGGCGTCTGGCTGCATATAAGTCGTGACGCAACACCCGCCGCCACTGCCGCCTATCTGGAAGACTATGCTTTTGTTCTTCAGGGCGTGCTCGACCTGGCCGAGGCGCTCGCTTCCGCCGTTTTTGAAAAATCCGCTGCCGCCCGCCATTGGTTGACCGAAGCGCGAGACCTGGCCGACGGCATGATCGCCGTTTTTCATGATCCCGTTGACGGCGGATTTTTCGCCACCGGCGCTTCCCACCGGCGTCTCCTGGCCCGGTTCAAGCCCACCACCGACAACGCCATTCCTTCATCCAATGCGGTGGCGGTACGTTCCCTTTTACGCCTTGCCCGGAAATACCCGGAGAAAAAATATCGCCGGCTCGCGCTGGAGACCGTGGAATCATGCGCCGGCATGATCGAGCGATACCCCGCCATGTATCCAACTCTGCTGGCGGCGCTGGTGGAGGATCGAGGTCTGATTGAAAAAAACTTGGGAAAAACAACCGGCCAGCCGATATAAATTACCACGTTCGCAGTTTATTCAAGGCGCTCGCATGAATCGCAGGAAACTTCCGTTTCCCCAATCGCTCCCGCCCCACCGGCTGCCACCCCCCCCACCTGCCGGCAGACAAAAAACAGGCGGGAATCCGCCTGCTACGGCGGCGAATCTGGCGCGGTTCCGGATCCGTGCGCAGCGGCGTTTCTATGACGAATTGGTTCAGCGGATGAAAAATGCCCACAACATTGCCATCCGCAAATGGCGTATGAGTATGACGGGGGTCGCCTACGAGCTGCGCTACAGCAATGGCCGGATGAAGCGCATGGTTTCGGCTCCCCGCCCGCGCTCGCCGGTCAGCGCGTGCATCTTTCTTCACGAAGTGGGCCATCACGCCATAGGGTTTCGCAAATTTCGACCGCGTTGCCTGGAGGAATACCACGTCTGGCAGTGGGCTTTCGCCCAGATGCGCCGGTACGGAATTCCCATCAATCCGCGCGTCCTGCGGCACTATCGGCGCAGCATGTACCATTATGTGCGCCTCGCCCGCCGGCGCGGCCTTCGCCAGCTCCCACCGATTCTCGGAGAGTTTCAATCCTGGCCGGAGTAAAGCGCGATCTGGCCGCGTTCGTAACCGTTCACGGCGGCGCGGAAAACGGCCGCGGGATTGCGATCCACGCGGCTGCGTGGCTGGGGCGGCGCGGTGATTGGCGGTCCCGGCACACCGGGAAAACCCGTGCCCGCCGGGATGTACGCGAAAAACATCCGGGGCGTGAACGGTTACCCGCGTTCCAGCCATACCGGTACCTAAAAAAATTATCCATGCGGGAATATCGAGAGTCCCGCTGTCCATCGGGATTCCGGCTTAGGGATTGTAACGAAATAATATGATGATTAAGGCGGGATCATCCTGGTCGAATGAGATAGTTCCACTCGCCATGAAAGGCGTCGGGACGCAGGTGGATTTGTTCCATCTGAGCGTTGGTCACCTT
>JAKBMM010000012.1 GCA_021831565.1 Planctomycetota bacterium | reverse complement strand
TTGAAGGTCAGTAATCGGCTACTCGCTACCGTAAACCTTCACCCTGCATCGTTCCACGGAGAATGGAATTACGCTATCCTGCCCGCTGACCACAGAAAGTGAGTCAGTTTATTTTGTCACGGGGCCTAAGGATGTGCGGCGGTTGTGGATTTTGCCTTGGACTTTTTCGAACCTGCACGGGCGAGTTTCTCCGGCGGTTTGGCCCCAGCCGCCGGGGAAGAGGATTTCCCTTCCAGTTTAGCCACGATATCCGCCGGGGGCCATTTGTTGTTTGCCTTGAGCTGAAGGAACTCATCCAAACGCTCGGCGGGCAGAGTCAAGCGGCAACGCGGGTAGCCGGTGCAACTGAGGAAATCGCCACGTTTGCCCGTGCGAACAACCAATTCCTTCTTACCGCATTTGGGGCACGTCAAACCGGTGGGTTTGGGCGGTGGTTTAGGCGGCAGCGGCAGGCCGGTTTTCCGGTCCGCCGGCTGAAGGGTTCGGCATTGCGGGTAGCCGGAGCAGCCGTAGAACGGACCAAACCGTCCGATCCGTTTGATCATGGGTTTGCCGCAGGTGGGGCACTTGTAGTCGGTGATTTCCGGTTCCACAGGGTTTCCTTCGCGGTCGATGCTCAGGGCGGCGGTGCAGTCGGGGTAGCGTGAACAGGAAAGGAACGTCTTGCCGCGCTTGGAAAGCCGGTACGCCATCATCGCCCCGCATTTGGGACACTTGTGGGATGAAGGCGTAGCCTCGGCCCGGGCGTGGGTCATGCGGTCTTCCGCGGTCGCCAAGTCGCGGGCCAGCGGATCATAAAAAGCACGGACCACTTGCACCCAGTCGCGGTGCGATTCTTCGATATGGTCGAGTTCGCTTTCAATTCTCCGCGTGAAACCCAATTCCATTAGGTCCGGAAATCCTTCCATGAGTTTTTCCGTCACTTTGATACCCAGGTCCGTGGCGGAAAAACGCCGATCGCGCAGTTCCACGTAACGCCGATCCTGAATCGTGGCGATGATGGAGGCATACGTGCTCGGGCGCCCAATGCCCTCCATTTCCAGAACCTTCACCAGACTGGCCTCGGTGTAGCGCGGTGGTGGACTGGTAAAGTGTTGCGTGGGTGTTAAATCCAGCGGCGCTACCCGTATGCCCTCCCGCAGCGGCGGCAGCAGTTGCTCGTCGAAACGCGACCATACGCCGGCCACGCGGGTATAGCCGTCGAATTTCAGCGCTCGGCCCACGGCCTTAAATACCGGCCAAAGCGCCGGATCGCCTCCCGCAGCGCCGGGGCCGCTCATCGGTTTCGTTTCGATGAGAGCCTCGGTTATCTGCCACTGGGCCGGCGTCATCTGGCAGGCAACAAAGCGTTTCCAGATCAGTTCATAAAGTCGATATTGCTCATCGGTTAGAGCCGTGCGGATTTGTGTCGGTGTGAGCGACACCTCGGTGGGGCGGATGGATTCGTGAGCTTCCTGCGCACCCTGCCGGGAGGCGTAGACGTTGGGTGTTTCCGGCCGGTAGGCTTCGCCGAAATTTTTATGAATGTATTGGCGGACAGCGGTCAACGCGTCGCCGCTGATGTTGAGCGAATCGGTTCGCATGTAGGTGATCAATCCCACGGCGCCCTGCCCGGGGAGATCTACGCCCTCGTAAAGCTGCTGGGCGACACGCATGGTCCGCCGGGCGCCGTAACCGAGCTGGTTGCTCGCCGCCTGCTGAAGCGTGCTCGTGGTAAACGGTCCCGGCGGCCGCGCGGTGGACGACCGGGTGTTTAGCGAGCGAATACGAAATTCCGGTCGGCGATCGCCGCGGGTCGGTACGGTTCCGGAAATCCGCGTAAGCCTGGCCGCCGGTCCCCGCGGCGGAATTCCCCGCGGCCCATTGGTTCCGTCGTTATCGACCGTCTGGATTTCGACATTCTCCAGGCCGACAGCCAGGGCGGCGCGGCGGGATTCTTCGCTGTTGCGTGGTTCAAATTTGCGGCCCTCAAATTCCACCAGATCAGCGCGAAACGCCTGGTTCTGATCCAGCCACTGGCGTTTGAGCGCGCCGGATGGCGCCGCGGCGGGTGGAGAATCACTTTCGTCGACGGCCGGTTCGCCCTCGTCACCCCGCAGAAGCGCCTGCCACTGGCGGCCCAGTTCATTGGCGTGATTAACGTCGGTCGTGAAAACCGCCTGAAGCTTCCAGTATTCCTCGGGAATAAAGGCGCTGATCTCGCGCTCGCGGTCCACGATCAATT
Source organism: Planctomycetota bacterium (assembly GCA_021831565.1). Classification (GTDB taxonomy): domain Bacteria; phylum Planctomycetota; class Phycisphaerae; order WQYP01; family WQYP01; genus JAKBMM01. The sequence continues at coordinate 55,394 of JAKBMM010000012.1, read as the reverse complement.
TCACCGCGACGCTCTGGACGCGGCCGGCGGAAAGACCGCGGGCGACTTTTTTCCAGAGCAAGGGGGAAATTTTATAGCCGACCAGGCGGTCCAGAATGCGCCGCGCCTGCTGCGCGTTGACTTTATCGATGTTAATATTCTGCGGATTCTGGAAGGCTCTAAGAATGGCGCCCCTGGTTATTTCGTTGAAGACTACGCGCTTGACTATCGTCTTATCCAACGCCAGCGCCTGGGTCAGATGCCAGGCGATCGCCTCGCCCTCGCGGTCCAAGTCGGTGGCGAGATACACTTCCCGCGTTTTTTTTGCGATCGCCTTGAGTTCTGTGATCACCCGTTTACGGGAAGAAAGAATCTCGTAGGTAGGCTCAAAATCTTTTTCCACGTCCACGCCGATGTCGCGTTCCGGCAAATCGCGAACGTGTCCCAGCGAGGCTTTGACAATGAAACTCGGCCCGAGATACTTATTGATGGTTTTGGCCTTGGCGGGCGATTCCACGATCACCAGCGCCATCCCATTTTTTTCCGATGTTTTTATAGCCACAGTAGAGTCCTGTTAGTAAAATATCCGGCCACGCGCTGCCTGCCATGCAGTTATCTTATCGGTCCGGCAGATGAAAATTCGGCGATGCGGGGTCGAAAAGAAAAATATTTATCATCCGAATCCTGTATGATTGCAATCCTTTATTAACGCAAATGTGAAAAAAGGTTGATTGCCACCCCGCCGCCACTACTTCCACCCCGCTTTTTCAACCAGAAGAAAAATGAGGTGTTATGAACCGAATTTTATAAACGCGAAATAATTCGTCTCACAAAACGCGCTGAGGATAACATCCTTGACTCCAATTGGGCAACCGCCAGTTCCACCGCCAGTTCCACCCAGGCTCTTTTTTTTTACCAAAGGCTATTTATCCGCGTATAGTCAAATAGGCGGACGTGCCGATGAGCATAAATAAGCCGCATAGAGCCCGGGGGTGCCGGGCATGCGGCGACATGTCCGTGAATACACCGCCATGGCGATGCTCGCGGACTGATCCGAAAGGAGGCGGGGTATGACGACTATCAACGGTCCGGCGGTTCTTGACATCAACACTCAGTATGATTTGTTTAATCCCCATGGGGGGTATCCGCTCCAGCAAGCGGCGCAAACGCTCCCGGCGCTGCGAAAACTCTTTGCTTGGCTGGATACTGCCCGGATTCCCGTCGTGAGTACCCGGCTGCACGGCGTGGTGATGCCGGATCCGAAACATCATGCGCCGATATGCTTGGCGGGCACGCGCGGTTACGCCAAGCTCTCCTTTACCATGCTTCCCGCTCATCTGGAATTGCCCATCGATTGCGGAACTGATTTACCCGTAGGCATGTTCACGGAATACCGCCAGTATATTTTTGATCTCCCGACCCCCAACCCCTTCGATTCTCCCCGCCTCGACCGCCTGCTCTCGGAAACGGATGCCGGCCTCTGGATCACCGCCGGCGGTCCGTTGGAGTCGTCGGTGCGCATGGCCGTCCTGGGGCTGATCCAGCGGCGGCAGAAAGTGGCCATCGTCAAAGATGGCTTTGGACTGCGCGATCCTTATGAAGGCGATATGACGTGGCGGCAGCTTGCCAGTAAAAACATCGAGTGGCTTACCGTGGATGAAGTAATCAACCGTTTCACACGCAGGCCGCGCCTGTCGGCTGCCGGGTTCGCCGGCCGGCGGTTTGGTCGTCGTGGACGACAACCTGCTTCGCTGCTTAAGTACCGCTCTCCGGCGCGTTCCGGATCTTCCCAAGTCAGTCGCTACCGTATGCCGGAGTAAGGGGCCGGGGAGCGGTCTTCCAGGCCGCCATTCTCCTGATCCTCAGTCGGGGTGGAATCTCCGCCTTTTCGGTAGGACCTTCCGAAAAGTCTCATGAAAAATGCCGCAACGTTTGACTACGGGCCATGCTATAATTGAATATAAATTTTTGGAGGCCGTACCAATGCCCATTTATGAATTCCAGTGCCGGGATTGCGGATCAAGCTTCGAGCATCTTTCTCCGGCCATGGCCACGCGCGATGATGCCGTGGCGTGTCCGAAGTGCCGATCGTGCCGGACCATCCGAAAGGTTTCCGTGTTTGCGGTGGGCGCGGCGCAATCGCCATTGGCCGGCGATGCCGAGCCGGGTATGTGCGCCTGCGGAAAAGTAAAAGGCGCATGTGGCGGTATGAACTGACTTCCCAATGGCTTGTGGGGTTGTCGGAACTCTCTGTAGGTGTGACTGAGCGCTAGCCGATTTTTCTCAAGCCGCCTGCCAAACGGCCAAATGCGTCGCCGCCGGTCCTTGCCGGCGTCTTGCGATAAATTGCCATGTCGCCCAGGAATTGCCCCCTTGGCCTTCCCGTTAGCCGGCGGTATATTCCGGTCTATAGGCGGGCGTTTAGCTCAGTTGGTTAGAGCGTACGGATCACACCCGTAAGGTCGGGGGTTCGAGTCCCTCAACGCCCAATAACTGTTTATAGACTGCGATGACTCCGGTGAAACTGGACGCGCACGGCTCACCGAGATAGATTCACGGAATGAACGAAATCCCGGAAAATTACTCTTCCGTACCGGAAGCGTCATCCGATCCGCCGGATGAATCGCAACCGCGGACATCGGAACCGGTGCCACCCCTTGCCTCTGCGCCCGACGCTGGATCCGCCGAGTTGTCTTCCGCCAGCGATACGGCGGAGCCTATGCCTTTGCCGCAGGTGCTCGAAGCGATTCTGTTCGCCAGTGACATGCCGCTTTCCCTCGGCAAACTCGGCCAGACACTCGGCCTGGAGACTACCCGTCCCATTCGTCAGGCAATTGAAGCGCTCAATGAAATCTATACCCGGCGGCAGGCGGCGTATCGGATCGAAGAACGGGCGGGCGGCTACCAGCTTCTTACTTTGCCGCAGTATGCCCAGTATGTTCAGCGGCTCCTGCGCAAGCGCGACGAGGGCCGGCTTACGCCGGCGGCGCTGGAAACACTCGCGATCATCGCCTACAAGCAGCCGATTTTACGGGTCGACGTGGAAGCGATACGCGGCGTGACCTGCGGCGAAGTAATCCGCACGCTGATGGAATACAACCTGGTGAAGATTGTCGGCCGGGCGGAAGAAATCGGCCGGCCGATGCTTTATGGCACCTCCCGCCATTTTCTGGAGGTGTTTGGTTTGGCGAGTCTCAAGGATTTGCCCAAAGCCGAACAACTCAGGGAGCCTCACTGACATAAAAACCCGTTTTCAAAAGAAAAAAGATGGCGAAAGGCGCGCCACGGGATGAATTTTTTTTGACCTTGTGAATTTGTTTAGAGCCTGTCCGGACAGGCTCTTAATTAGGAGATTTGAGCCGATGGCGGCGACAGAAACGGAATTTGACCTGGCGATCATTGGCGCCGGCCCGGGCGGCTACACCGCCGCGATCCGCGCCGCGCAACTGGGAATGAAGGTGGCGTGTATTGAAAAGGAGGGCCAACTGGGCGGCACGTGCTTGCGTGTGGGGTGTATTCCCAGCAAAACCCTGCTGGAGGCCACCGCGCAATTCGCCCTGGTGCGCGAGCGATTGGCTCCCAGCGGAATCACATGCGACAAGGTGCAAATGGATCTGGCGGCGTTGCTGGCTCGTAAAGACCATATTGTCGCCACGCTGAGCCATGGAGTGGCGGGACTTTTCCGAAAGAACAGGATTGAACGAATCAACGCAACGGCGTCGTTCGTTAGCGCCAATGAGCTGCAAATAGCGGCGGCCGGAGGCCGGCGGTTAATCCAAGCCGCACGCGTGCTGATCGCCACGGGTAGCGCGCCGATTGAATTGCCCAATATGCCGTTCGACGCCAGGCGGGTGATCAGTTCGGATCAGGCTATCGCGCTCGGCGCGGTTCCGAAGCGAATGGTGGTCATTGGCGCCGGGGCCATCGGCCTGGAGCTATCGTCGGTATGGAAGCGGCTGGGGGCCGATGTAACGGTGTTGGAGATATATCACAGCACTCTTCCGGGCGCGGATGAGGAAATGGGGCGGCTGATGGAACGCACGCTCAAGGGGCAGGGGCTGAAATTTCACTTCGGCGTGCAGGCTACGGGTTTGCGGGAAGAGAAAGGCCGCCTGAGCGTGCGTTTTGCTCCGTCCCAGGCTGGACTTGCGGAGAATGAATCAGCCTTGCCGGCCGACGTGGTGCTGGTGGCGGTGGGGCGGCGGGCTTATACGCAGGGGCTGGATCTGGACAAGGCCGGCGTGGCAACGGATCAGCGGGGAAGAATCGTCGTGAACCGTGCGTGGCAGACGTCCGTATCCAATATCTATGCCATCGGCGACGTGATTGCCGGTCCGATGTTGGCGCATAAAGCCCAGGAAGAGGGAATCGCGGTGGCGGAACTGATGGCGGGCAAAGCCGGCCATGTGAATTATGATACGATTCCGCTGGTGGTCTATACGTCGCCGGAACTGGCGTGGGTGGGTAAAACGCAAGAACAGCTCCAGGCCGCCGGAGTACAATACAACGTGGGGAAATTCCGCTTCGCGGCCAACGCGCGGGCGTTGTGTATGGATGAGACCCAGGGGATGGTGAAAATTCTCGCCGACAAGCACAGCGACCGGATTCTGGGCGTTCATATTCTCGGGCCGCAGGCGTCGAGCCTGATCGCCCAGGCCGTCATGGCGATGGAGCTGGGCGCCAGCAGCGAAGACATTGCCCGCACCTGCCATGCCCATCCGAGTCTGCCCGAGGCGTTGCGTGAAGCAGCGCTGGCGGTGGAGGGACGGACAATCAATGCGTGAGGGGACGTGCCGTTTGCCGATCTATCCCCTCGATACCCCGTTGGATGCCGGCCGATAACGGGAAAACGCCCGCGCCAGCAGGGCTTCCGCCGCTAGAATCAACAGGGCCAGCCATAACAAATGTTCGCCGGCGGCGCCGCTGGAGGCCCGATGCGGCATCATACCGGCCAACGATTCCGGCTGTTCCCGAATGTCGCGGACTGGAAGACCCAGCAGAGCCGCCACGCGCGCCGGCGGCACATGGCGAATGTCGGCGTCGCGCGGATCGACGTTCACGGCGATCATCGGCGCTCCATGGACGGGACCATAGAATCCCGCCCGCCATAGCGGCGGACTCACCAGCCGAACGCCGCCGCCCGCTCTCGAATCCTGCGTACTCGAAACATGTATCATCATCCCATCCGGTCCGCGCCATTCTTCGGCAGGTCTCGTCGCCAGGGATCCCGGCGCGCCGGGCCGGGAGATATTTAGCGCATCTGCGACCAGAAGGTTCCGCCCGGCATCGCGGTTGGGCGCCGAGTGGTACAGCAACTCGTACAGGAATGGCAGCCAGGACGGCTCGGCCGGAAAATCGGTCCAGCGGATATCGCAAGTGGTGGCCCAGAGTATCACGGTACCCCGTCCCACCGACCGCTGGACCACCGCCGGCGCACCGTTGGAAAACCGCAGGATCACGCGCGCGCCGACATTGGCCGGAACACGCAGGGCGAGATATTGACGGGTAGCCACGCCGGCCAGACCGGTGTGGATGCCGCTTTGTTCTGCGGCCAGAAAAGGCGCAGTGACGGGATTGACGGACCGGTGCGGATCGAAGCCGATGGTGGCTCCGCCCGTTTGTCCCTGACCGGACAGGTGGATGAGGGCGCCCATGCTGGCGGGAAGGATTCCTTTGCGGCCGATGCCCAGGGCCTGGTTCCAGCGCGTGGCTTGCCAACCAGGGCCGGGAAAGATCATCAGCAGTCCGCCGGCTCTGACGTAACGGCGCAGCCTTGCGGCCAGACGCCCGCCGGGCGCGGCCGGATCGCTCAGGATAATGCCGTTGTATGGACGTAGCACTTCATCGACAAGTTGTAAATTATCGATGGATGTGGGCTGGAAGGTGTTATGGCGGCGGTGCGGCGCCAGGGCCGCCCGCAGCCAGGCGGTGCTCGCGAGCGTATGCGGGAGCGGATCGCCCGGTTCGCCGTCGACGAGCAAAAGCTTGACGTGCCGCACGGCCTGGACCACCAGCCGGCGGACATTGTCGATGGGCAGAGAATCTGCGCCGACGCGGGCCTCCAGGGCATGATCGCCCGGTGAACGTATCTGCCGCGGGAGTAAAAATTCCATCGTCCGGGTTTGCCCCGGTTTGATGCGGCGAATGGTCTGTTCTCCGGCGGGCGTATGGTCCAGGAAAAATCGCACCCGTACGTCGGCTTGCATGGAGGTTGTACCGTTGAACACTCCGTAGCGAAGCCGCAGAGGTTTATCGACAAGAACGACGGGGTGGGTGACTTGCAGGGAGGTCAGAGCCATATTGGCCGCATGGGGGTCGCCGACATCGACCCATCGCAGTTTGGCTCCCGTGGCCCGGATAGCGCGGATGGTCCGGCGCAGTGCGGCGGCGACGGACGAACCTGTTCCGCGACCGTTGCTCTCGCCAAAATCAGCCGCGGCGGAATCGGTAATCACCCATATTCGTCGATTAGCGGTTCGCGCGCGGGCGCCGCGGAGAATTTTCAGTGCCCGCTGCAAACCGGATCGCAAGTCCACCGCCGCCTGCGTAACGTGACGGCGATGAACGATCTTTTCCGCCAGCGACAAGTCACGGGTGGGCCGATCCAGCATCGGCTGGTCATAGATCGAGCCGCGGACGATGGCGACGCGTCCGCCGGGAGCGGAGCCAAGCCAGTTCGTAAGTAATCGGCGGGATCGGATGAAAACCGAGGGTGATCTCGGCGGGCGGTAAGCCATGGGATAAGCGTCATTCCAGACCACAACCGTCAAGCGGTTGCTGGATCCCAGCAGCGGCGCCAGGGCCGTGCCGGCGGGTGTGAACTGGGCGATGGCGGCGGCCAGCAGCAGAATGGCCAGGCAGCGCAGCAGCAACAGCAGCCAGCGTTCCAACTGGAGTCGGCGAAAGTTGCGCCGATGGGCCACCCGCAGAAACTCCATGGCCGCCCAGGGCACCATGCGAAAACGGCGCCGGTTGAACAGGTGAATCACAATGGGAATGGCCGCGGCCGCGGCGCCGGCGCCGAAAAGCCACGGCGTGACAAACGGGAACACGGCGATCAAATACGGCGGTGATAACAAAGCAATTCCATTCATATCCGATTTTCTTGCCGGCGGGGTGCTTTCCGTCCCGCAACGACATCCTGCACGGGGTGCGGGCATCCCGCCCGACTTGCGGCTTAGACCATGGCGGCTTGGAAGGCCGCCTCCTCTACGGCATCCACAGGCTCTTACGCCATGCGGGCCGCGCGGGTGGCCAGGAATCCCGGCAGCGATATATCCAGCGGTACGCTGGTGTCCACCTGGGCATAATCAACATGCAGTTGGTGGCACGCGGTGCGAATTTGCGCGGTATGCCGGTGCAACTCATTGAGGTAAGCGTCGCGCAGCGCCTGCGGCTCAACGAGGACGTCGTTCGCTTCCTCCATGCCCCGGAACATGGTGGTGGCGCGAAATGGAAATTCGATTTCGTCGTGATCGAGCGTCTGGAGGACAATCAAATCATGCCGGCGATGGCGCAGGCGGCGAATGCCTTTGATGATGCGTTCGGGATCGTCAAATAAATCGCTGATGAGCACAACCAGACTGCGGTGGCGGATTTCTCCGGCGATTTCCTCCAGCACGTGGCCGGTGTCGGTTTTCGGCTCGCCCGGAGTGGTCGAAAGCTCCTCGATGATGATGCGCCACTGGCGCGGATTGTTGGAGGGGCGAATCAGATGGCGCAGACGCGAATCAAAAATTGCCAGTCCGGCGCCGTCCTGCTGGCGCAGGGCCACGTAGGCCATGCTCGCGGCGATGCTGGTGGCGTGATCGAACTTGCGCCAATCGGTGTTGACCTGGCCGGCGTAATTCATCGACGAAGACGCGTCCACCACCAGCAACACCTGGAGATTGGTTTCCTCCTCGTATTGTTTGATGTAGTGTCGATCGGTGCGCCCGAACACTTTCCAATCGATGTACTTGATGTCGTCGCCGCTGGCATAAGGCCGGTGTTGGGCGAATTCGACGGAGAAGCCCCGGTAAGGCGAACGGTGCATGCCGGTGACAAATCCTTCCACAATCAGGCGGGCGCGGATGTCCAGCGCGGCGATCTTGGCCAGAGTGCGCGGGTCCAGATACCGGCGATAGTCGATGTTTGGTTGATCCGATTTACCCATCACGGCTCCTGCCGGGGAAAAACCATCCATGGCTCTCGGGACCATCCGGCGAATTCTCATCCCGGTTCCTGGCGGCCGCGGGAGCCATCGGGATTCCCGACGTGGGCCTTCGCCGCGGGGAGAATCCACATTTCGCGCGGGTGCCCACCGCCCCAGCCCTGTTTTTTCCGCCCGCGCAACTTGATTACGGCTTCGCCGGACCCGCGAATACCTTCGGCATTCCGGCGGTGGTTGAATCCTCTGCGCCGTCCTGCGGCGTCTGCTCGATGAGCATCCGAATAATCTCATCGGAACGTATGCCCTCCGCCTCGGCGTTGAAGTTGGTCAAAACGCGGTGCCGAAGCGTGGGATAAGCCACGGCCCGGATGTCCGCGGTGCTCACATGATAGCGGCCGCGCAGGAGTGCCCGGGCCTTTCCGGCCAGAACCAGGTACTGCGAAGCGCGCGGACCGGCGCCCCAGTCCACGTAATCTTTGACGAATTTTGGAACGTTACCCTGCGAAACGCGGGTTTGCCGCGTCAAGCGCAGCGCATAACGGATGACGTGATCCGCCACCGGAACCTTGCGCACCAGATCCTGAAGTTTGAGCACGTCGTCGGCGGTCAGAACCTGCTCCACCTGTACTTGACGCGGCGCGGCGGTCAGACGCACGATATCGAATTCCTCCTGCTCGCTGGGATAGTTCACCAACACGTTGAACATAAAGCGGTCGAGCTGGGCTTCCGGCAGCGGATAAGTACCTTCCTGCTCAATGGGGTTCTGGGTGGCCATGACGAAGAACGGCTCCGGCAGCCGCCGCTGCACGCCGCCGGCGGTCACCTGGTGTTCCTGCATGGCCTCCAGAAGCGCGGCTTGCGTTTTCGGCGGAGTACGGTTGATTTCATCAGCCAGAATGGCGTTGGCGAAGATCGGGCCTTTGACGTAGCGCAGCGAACGCTGACCGGTGGTTTTATCTTCTTCGATCATTTCCGTGCCGGTGATGTCGGAAGGCATCAGGTCGGGCGTGAACTGAATGCGGTTGAAGGTGAGATTGAGCGTGCGGGCCATGGTGGAAACCAGGAGCGTCTTGGCCAGCCCCGGTACGCCCACCAGCAGACAATGGCCGCGGGAGAATAGCACAATCAGCAGTTCTTCGATGACCTGTTCCTGGCCGACGATGGTTTTACCCAGTTGCGCCTTCAGTCGCGCGTGGCTTTCCCGCAGCCGGGTGACGACGCTAAGTTCGTCCGGGGTAACCGTCATGTCGGAGGCGGCCTCTGCGGCGGCGGGTTGGTTCGTCACAACAAGTCTCCTGCAAAATGCCTTGGAGAAGAAACCTTCCGGTGGTTAAATACGCTTGCCCAGCGCCGCGAGTATTTTCTTCTCCAGCAGCGGATCACGACCGATGGTCATCCAATACTGTTTCCCCGCGTTCAAAGGGGCGTGGCTGGACTGGAGGGTAAGGGCGTTGCCGCCGAAAGCGGACGGCCCGTAAAAAGCCATATTGCCGACTTCGCCGGTGGGATTTTCTCTTTGCTCCACCAGCACTTCCACCGTGATCATGAAGGTATCCGAATGCGCCGCGTGCGTGATAACCAGTCGCACCGTGCGGCGATAAGTATTGAGCGTGCTTTCCAGAAGCGACGCGCCGGTGGTGGCGTCCGGCCGCCACCATTGAAGCAGTTCCGGCCCCATGCGCGGATAGGTGGTGATGACGCCCAGCCGGTAGTTGCTCCAATTGATGCGATAGCCCATTCGCCGCAGAAGCGCGATGCTTTGCCGCCAGATATGGCCGTAATTGGCGATGCGGACAAGGCGCATGGAGGCATTGCGGGTATTGGCAAACCAGTGCGGCGATACGGCCACGCGCCGCGCCGCCGCTGGGCGGACGGGCGCGGGACGCACCGGCGGCAGAGCCCAGGGCGCTCCGATCGCGGCCGGTTGAAGCGGTGCGATAATGGTATGGCACCCACTTACGCCCAGCATCAGGCCGAGCGCGGCGAGCATGGCGACAAGACGCGGACACGCATGTTTCATGACGGTATTGTAACGGACACCGGCGCCTTTTGACCACGACGATTAAAAGCTGATCGCAACTTGTATCGTGGCCACCAGGGCATTTGGATATATTCCGCCGGGATTGATGATGTACTGCAAGTCCGGTTGAACGTTCAGCCACGGGGTGACCTGCGCGGAGTAAAAACTTTCGATGGATAATTCATAATTTTTCGGGCTTTGCGCATAGCGACTCAGGTGCGCCCAGGTGAAACCGATGCCGGTATTGTCGTCCGGGCGGCCGGGAATCAGACCGCGCCAGCGCAGGCCGCCGAGCAGGTTCTGATCGATCTCCGTGAGCCGGTCGTTCGCCCACGCATATTGAATAAACGCTCCGATCCGCGAGTCGCTCCGGGCTTTGGCTGGGGAGGATTTCCACAGTGTTTGATCCAGATAACCATAAAAACCATGCGCGCCTTGCACATGGGTTCCCTGATAAGTATCGAATTTACCGGTGTGATACCATTCGCCCAGAGTCAGCGTTCCGCCAAGGCGGCGCGTCCCCACCCGCCAATCCAGGCTTTCTTCAGCCTGCGCCAGCATTCCATAAGGATTCTCGATTGCATAGGGGTTGGTGCTGGGGATGGCCGGCACGGTGTTTTCGGTGTTGCCGTCAAAAAGGCCGCCCCGGAGCGTAACGTCCCGGATCGGCCGCCAGGAAAAATCTCCGCCCCAGGCGGAAAAAGGGTAGCTCGGAAAAACAAAAATCACCGGCGTAAAGCCAAATGAACCGTTGAGAAAAGGCTCGGCATCGCGGATGTTGTCAAAATCATACGTGGTGTCGATTCGCCCAAGTTTAAACCAGAACCGATGGTCCAGGAGTTCCTGCTTATACCAGATTTGGTCCAGCCGCGTCGCCGGATTCTGATCAATGGCGCTGATGGCTTGCAGCGCCCCGACCAGATCATTTTGAGGATTCTGACCGCCGTGCGCCATGAAATCGACAAACGCCGTACCACCTTTCCAGCCGAAGAGTTTGTCGGTGTTCAACTCCAGGCCCGCATCAAACCGGTAGCGCCAGTCTATGCGGTTGGTGCGGATTCCACCTGAGAAATTCTCGCTTGCGGCCTGGAGCAACGATACTTCCGGCGTGAGGCCATGATTCTCCAGTGCGGTGCGAACCCCCCACCAGTTGTCGGTGAGTGTATTGCGCAGGTCATTGAAAGGAAGTCCCAGGCGCCGCCACGCCAGGAATATTTTCGGAGAAGCCCCTGGAGGTTCGGAAGATAAGGGGGCGGGGGAACTGGAACCCGGTGAACCGGCATGCGCGAAAATATCGCCGGGCATCGTGGCGGGCATGGCGCCGGCTCGGCAAGGCGCCGATGCGTGGAGTATTCCAACTAAAAAGGCGGATGTGACCATGATGCCGCCGACCAGCTTGGCCGACGGCCCGGTTCCGGACGCACAAGCCATTTGTCCGCGGGTATTTACATTGTGGGAAAGCGGACATTGTTTATAGGGGCGCATCTTGCTTACATTTTGGAGACATAAAAATACCGTGCAAAGCACGTGGCTCATGCTTCCTGCACCGCCAGCCGCGCCGGCCGCCATACGCGGAAATACTGGGCTATAAAATACGTGCCGGCCACAAATATCCCGGCTGCCGCCTGGGATGTCAAACCTTCGATGTTTGGAAATACCGCGAACCATGTTCCCAGCCAGTCCGGCATGGGAACGCCAATCGTGTGCGTGGGAATCCAGTTGGCCTGCTGCATTTCCTGCACGCTTTCACCGACCATTACCAGCAGTACGCCGCCGATCATCACGCCGGTAAGAATGAGCATTTTCCTGTAGGGGAGCCGGTAATGGGCGGAAAATGTTAGAAATGCGACCAACACGGTCAGGATCAGTCCGATCAGAAACCCCGCCAGAACCACTCTCCCGCCGGTCCGAAGTCGCCAGGACTGCAGCATGATCACCACTTCAACCCCTTCGCGATATACGGATGTGAATCCTATGGTCACCAGGCCCCAATAAATCGCCGCCTTGTTGCGGTCGGGCGTGTTCATCAGATTGCGCCAGCGGCGGTTGTGGTGGGTAATCCAGCCGGTCCAATATATTTTGTGGAAAAACCAGTTCATGATTACCATCAGCACGATGATCGCCAAGAGGCCGCTAGCCGCCTGAACGTTCAGCGCCTGGCGGCTATTGTTCGCGTCAATGGCCGTCAGAATCGCCACAACCACAAAATACGTTATTACGCTCGCAAGAAATGCAAAGCCCGAACCTATCGCCACTGGCTTCCAGTAGTCGCGTTCGATGCGAGCCAGACTTGCCGTGAGCGCCGCGAGTACCAGAATTGCTTCGAGTCCCTCTCGGAATACCAGGATGCCGGCGTTGACTATTCCAGCGATGGGGCTGATGTTTTCCGAAGCCATCCCGGTGGGAACCGCTGGATTTCCACCTTCCGTAACACCTTGCCAGACCAGAACGCCGGCCACAATGAGCGCCGCCGCGATAACTGTGGCATAAAAGGCGGCTTTAATTTGGTGGGAACCATGGTAGCCCAAGGGACGAAAATCTCTCTTCTTTTCTGCTTTGGGTTGAACACTTTTTTCAGAAGACAAATCGTTATTTGTGGGCACGTAAGGTGTCTCCAGGTAGCCGCCGCGGAACAATTTCCGATGCGCCTCGCAATATTCCCGAACCGCATGGTCAGATTGATGACATATTATGTGTGTTGAGAATCGGTTTCAACTGATAGACCGTAGTTCTTAAACCACTTGCAAGTCGCACCGCAAAGCGTAAGATACCAACGTTTATAAGGGTTTTGTGACTTTTGGACGCCGTGTATTATGACGATTGTCGATCCGAAGGTTGCGGGTTCGATCCCCGTCGCCCTCGCATAACACCGGTCAAAGGCCGCGGAACGTAAAGGACGGATACGGGACAAACTCAAGGAGGCCTCCTTAAATGAATTGTTCTCGAATATTCACATCGGTATGTTTGCAATTGGTATGGATTTCGCTGGTCGTGGCGGCAGCGCCGGCGGCCGGCGCCGCGAAACTGGGGGACGTGTTTGTGATTCCTTTGGAGAATCACAACTTTACACAGCCACGGCCCTATACCGCGTCGCCGGAGCAGTTGCTGGGGAATCCAGCGGCGCCTTATCTCAACAGCCTGGTGACACCGGGGAACGCCAACGCAAGGCAGACATCGTACGCGAGCAATTATCACAACATTCCGGGACTTCATCCGTCGGCGCCCAATTACATCTGGGCGGAAGCGGGCGACAATTTTGGAGTGAAGAACGACCATCCGCCGTTCGGCAAGGGGGGCAGCAACCAGGGGACACTGAATCTGTGCGGGCAGTTGCAGAACGCGGGCATATTGTGGATGTCCTTCCAGGAAGATATCGACATTAACACCAGCAACAACACCGTGCTGCCGCGGAACCTGTGGACGGTTCCATTGAACGCGCAAAGCGGGGCGTTTATCCACGGCGTCAACGCCTACAACGGCAGCCACCAGTACTTTTTCAAACCGAAACATGATGGGCAATTGTATTTCACGGACACCAACGGCGGTGATAATACCAGCACGTCGAACCCGGAAATTTCCCACTATGCGCCGCTGCAGCAACTGGCGAGGGATCTGGCGCACCATACAGTAGGGCGCTACAACTGGATCACGCCGGATCTATACAACGATATGCATTCCGCGTTGGCGAGCTTTACCTACCATGGGGTTCGTTACACGGGGGATCAGGCGGCGGTGGCGGAGGGGGATAACTTTCTCTCGATCATCGTTCCGGAAATCATGGCGTCGCAGGCCTATCGGCACAACGGAGTGATCGTGATTTGGACGGATGAAACGGCGGGACATCATCCGGACACTGCAAGTCACACGCTGCCGGAGATCGTCATATCGCCGCTGGCCAAGGGCAACGCGTATGACAGCAAGGTGTATTACACGCATTCCTCGGATTTGAAGACGTGGGAAGAGCTTTTCGGGTTGCCTCTTTTGAACGGAGCCGGCGCCCCCGGCGTCCATGACCTTTCCGGGATGTTTGTTCGCGGCGCGATTCCGCCGGCCGTGCCGGTCGACCCCGCATGGGGGCGCAAGGCCTCCCCCCCCGCGGGCGCGCCGGCAAGATCCCGCCGATAAAAACGGCCGACGCGGGTTTTTCGATTCGCCGGACTGGCGGCGCCGATATATATCGTAATCGAAATGCATTATTATTTTATTGATTGCCGCGCTTCGTCCGGCAACAGGTCGCCGACGGGAGCGGGCGCCGGCAGAGATGAATATTCCCGGTCTACAACGGGACTTTTTTCAAGAATCACCGGATCGCGGACGTGGTTGTAGAGTTGATCGAGAATGCGCGTGCTGATGCGCACGCGCAAAGCCGCCCGCCCCGGATGCGAGTCGTAATCACGCGCCTGCACGCCGGCAAATTTTTCAAGAAAGGTGATGCCCCGGGCGTCGCTCAGCGGCACGCTGATGGTCGCCTGCAAGGTGCGCCCGAGCATGTGCTCGAGCACCGTCTCGGCCAGGCGGCCCAGCCCCGCGCCCCGGCGTGCACTCACCGGCAGGGCAGCGGGAAATTTCAGCCGCCAGAACGCCAATTCATCCGGTGATTCCACCGCGTCGATCTTATTCAATAACAGTAAGGCCGGCTGGCCGCCGCAGCCGATGTCCAGTAGAACCCGCCGTACACTTTGCAATTGCCGCAGCGCGTGCGGATGCGCCACGTCCAGCACCAGCAGCAACAGATCGGCACGGGTGGCTTCCTCCAGCGTGGCCTTGAATGAGGCCACAAGATGGTGCGGCAGGTCGCGGACGAAACCGACCGTATCGGAAAGCAGGGCGCCATGGGCCGCGCCCAGCCGCCAGGCGCGTGTTTTCGTGTCCAGCGTGGCAAAGAGCTTATCTTGCACAAAGGCGCCGGCGCCGGTAAGGGTGTTGAACATGGTGCTTTTGCCGGCGTTGGTGTAGCCGACCAGACTGACCGTGAAATGCTGCTGCTTGCGCACGCTGACTTCGCACGTTTTGCGTTGTTGCACCTGGCGAAGTTGTTCTTTGATATCGGCGATGCGCCGGCGGACCAGGCGGCGGTCGATTTCCAATTGCATTTCACCCGGCCCGCGCGCCCCCACACCCGCACCGGCGCCGGCTCCGATGCGTTCCAGGTGGCTCCACATGTGTCGCAAGCGCGGATAGGTGTATTCCAGTTGCGCCAGAGCCACCTGAAGCTGGGCTTCGCGCGTGCGCGCCCGCGTGGCAAAAATGTCGAGAATTAATTCGCTGCGATCAAGGATTTTGCACTGAATAACTTTTTCCAGGTCGCGAAGTTGATGGGGCGACATGTCATTGTCAAAAATAACCACGTCGGCGTCGTGCGCCTGGACCAGAAGGGCTATTTCCTCAGCCTTGCCCCGGCCGATATATGTGCCTGGTTCGATTGTCGCACGGCGCTGGATCACCCGCTCCACTACAGTTGCGCCGGCGGTATGAGCCAGGCTGGCCAGTTCCCCCAGCGGATCGCGCACGGCAGCGTCGGAATCCGGTCCGAGCACTCCCACGAGAATAGCTTTTTCGCTGCGAACGGAAAGATTTACCCGGCGGTCTTGTGTCAAATCCGCAACACTCCCAGCCTGCGTATACCGCATGATTATACACGATCCACCCGGCCATGGGCTGGTGACGGTTTATGTGGCCGTTTTTGTGGTTTTGGTGAAAACGTAAGCGGAGCGGTTGGCCTCCAACCGCTCCCTTCGTCATTGGTTAACCGGCCCGCTGCGACCCGGAAGGAGTCGTTGTGAATAGCCGTGCGTTGGTAAACACCCGGAAGATCAGGGCAATCGCATGTAGAATCAAGCCCCCATGTCCCTTAGAGCCTATCTTTTGAGATAGGTTCCTAATATAGTTATTCTTGGCGCGGTTGGACCCGGTGTCTGGAAATAGAACTAAAGGAAGTCTTGGAGATGGTCAGCGAAATTGATTTGTTTGACATAACCATTATTGGTGGTGGACCGGTGGGCCTGTTCGCCGCCTACTACGCCGGCCTGCGGCAAATGAAGACCAAAATCATTGATTCGCTTGATCAGTTGGGGGGACAGCTGGCCACCCTTTACCCTGAAAAATATATCTATGATGTGGCGGGATTTCCCCGTATAATTGCGCGTGATCTGGTCAAACATCTCAGCGAGCAGGGGTTGCAGTACGGAGCCCGCGTATGTCTCTCGGAAACGGTGCAAACTCTGCGGTGCGATGAAAGTCATAACTGTTTTGCGGTTGGGTCCGAGCAGGGCGAACATTACAGCAAGACGCTTCTTATATGCGCCGGCGCCGGCGCGTTCCAGCCGCGAAAATTGCCGCTTGCCGCCGCCGGCGCCTGGGAGGGGCGCGGCGTCTACTACTTTGTGTCCAACATGGCCGCATTCCAAGATAAACGGCTGCTGATCATTGGTGGAGGCGATTCGGCGCTGGATTGGGCCATGAATCTCCATGGAATCGCCTCCCAAATCACCATCATCCACCGCCGGAACCAGTTCCGGGCGCATGAGGATAGCGTGACCCGCGTGCTGAAATTGGGGACACCGATTTTGGTTTTTTACGAATTAAAAGACCTGGTGGTGACCGATAATAAGATCAGCGGTGTTGTCATTTTTAATAATCAGACCCACCAGGAGCGAACGTTGCCGGTGGACGCGATCTTGCCGCAGCTTGGGTTTATCAGTTCCCTGGGAGCCATTAAGAACTGGCCCCTGAATCTTCAAGGCCAGTCGATTCTGGTGGATCATCACATGCAGACGAACATGAAAGGAATATTTGCCGCGGGAGATGTTGCGGGATTCGACGGAAAACTTAAACTGATTGCAACCGGATTTGGCGAGGCGGCGATTGCCGTTAACTTCGCAAAGACGTATATTGATCCGAAAGCCAAGGCTTTTCCGGGTCACAGCAGTGAAATGGGGCCGCAAGCCATGACCACACTGGCATCCGAAAATCCCGCAACTATGGTATCGTAGTTCTTGTTTGAACGTGTACTAGGAAAGGAAATGGTTTTGTTCAGAGCCTGTTTGGGAAATCGCCGGTTGCTGCGGAACGTCTGACCCGGCAACGAGAGTCGGCTGGTGAATCATGAAATGGACCGGCGTGACAACTTTAAAAATGCTCGGTGTGGTGGTCTTGGCCGTCTCGCTGGTATCGGTATGGCCTGGCTGCAAAGGCAGTTCGACCAGTGGCGCCGGTTCGGCCGCGTCCGCTTCCCACGCCGTACCCGTGGCGGTGGAAGCCGCGCGCGTTGGCGGGTTTTCCGCCGCCATGCATAACCCCATTATCAATTCATTCTGGCGGGACACAACTTGGTATACGCTCGCCAGTTCCAGTCCTTATGCGCCTTCCTCCACCGCAACACGGGTGGCCGTCGTGTACTCGCGCACCAGTCTTTACGTCGCCTTTGTCTGTACCGGTCCGGCGGCCTGGTTCAATCCTGCGGCTGCTAAGTCAGATATATGGAAATATGATTGTGCTGAAATATGGCTGGACAGCTCCCGCCTCCAGAACGGCACGAACTTTTATGAGATTGCCATCGCCCCCGACGGACGGGTAAACGAGGTATGGCATCGCGCCGCTGTGCCGCCGAAGCCCATGCGCGCCGGCGGAATTAATTTAGCCCAGCCGTTCAGCCTCATTCCCTGGCGGGAGCGCACGCTGAAGGTCAAAACTTATCATGGGATTTGGCGCAGGCAGCCGGCGTGGGCGCTGGTCGTCCGCGTACCGTTGACCCGCCTGCCCCGGCCATTGCGGCTTTCGCCCCGGGCCGGCCGCAAGCTCCGCCTGAACCTGATCCGCTATCAATGGCAACCGCGCCGTCATGGCCCCCGCCGCCTGGTGCAGTATAGTCTTTTCTCCGTTCCTCCGGAGGCGCAGGCCTTTGCGCCCTACCGCATGGGCCGTCTGGTTCTGGCCGGCTCTTCCACCGGCAATCTCGCGCTGGCCAAGCCGCCGGCCAACTAACCCATCGGCCTATTTGAGCGCCGCGAGCACTTCATCCTTCACGTGGTTGGGTGTCTGGGCGTAGCTGTGCGGCTCCATGGTGTAATTGGCGCGGCCCTGGGTGAGCGAACGCAAAATGGTCGCATAACCAAACATGCTCGCCAGGGGAACCCGGGCGTCGATCACCTGGATATGGCCGCGATTTTCGGTGTTTTCGATCATCGCCCGCCGGCTGCTGATATCGCCCTGCACGGGACCGGCGAACTCAATCGGTGTGGTCACCTGGAGTTTCATGATTGGTTCGAGCAGAACCGGACCGGCTTTCTTCATCGCCGCCTGCATGGCCAAAATGCCCGCCTGCTCAAAGGCGATCTGCGAGGAGTCCACGTCGTGGTAGCTGCCGTCAAAGAGCGCGACCTTCATGTTCAGCGCCGGAAATCCGCCGAGGATACCCGATTTGAACGCCTGGCGCACGCCGTACTCCACCGACGGAATGTATTCCCTCGGAATCGCACCGCCCTTGATCTCATTGACGAACAGCAGTGTGTCCTCCGAATCGTCGCCTTCCACCGGCTGGTACGGTTCAATCCTTATCCAGCAGTCGCCGTACTGGCCGCGACCGCCGGTCTGCTTGATGTGTTTGCCCTGCGCCTCGGCGGACCGGGTGATGGTTTCCTTATACGCCACCTTCGGCTTGCCCACCAGCACGTCGACTTTCATGTCCCGCCGGAGCTTGTTGGCGATGATTTCCAGGTGCAGTTCGCCCATACCGTGAATAATCGTCTGGCCGGTTTCAGAATCGAAATTGCTTCGGAAAGTGGGGTCCTCGCGGCGCAGGGTGGTCAGCGCCTCGCCGAGCTTGTTCTTGTCGTTGGCGTTCCTGGGTTCAATGGACATGCTGATGACCGGCTCGGGAAATTCCATCTTTTCAAGCAAAATCGGATGATCGGCGTCGCACACGGTGTCGCCGGTGAGGCTGTATTTGAAGCCGACAATGCCCACGATGTCGCCGGCCTCGGCGTCGTCGCGCTGGATGCGGTCGGCGGCGTGCATTTCCCAGATGCGCGAGGCGATTTCCTTACGGTCGCGCGTGGTGTTGAGGATACGGGCGCCGGACTGGAGTTTACCCGAATATATCCGCAGGTAGCTTAAATCGCCGTGCTGATCGCTGACAATCTTGAACACGATGCCGCAGAACGGCTCGCTTCCTTCGGCGGAGCGGATGATCTGCTTGCTTTTGTCGCGCGGATCGTGGCCGACCACCGGTGGCTTGTCCAGCGGATTGGGCAGGTAGTACACCACCGCGTTGAGCAGAAGTTGCACGCCCTTGTATTTCAGGGCCGAGCCGCAGAGCACGGGGTTGATGTGGCCGGCAATGGTTCCTTTGCGCAGAGCGGCTTTAATCTGGTCCCGGTCGATCGGTTTATCATGAAGGTAGTGCTCCATGAGATGGTCGTCGCACTCGGCGGCCTTCTCAATCATGTACGCCCGGGCCTGGTCCGCCTTGGCCAGGCATTCGGGGGGAATTGGAATTTCACCCCAGACGCGGCCCTTACTCGTTTCGTCCCACTGGTAGGCCTTCATTTCCACCAGATCAATGACGCCGGCGAACATTTCCGCCGCCCCAATGGGAATCTGGATCGGAACGGGATTGGCCCCCAGCCTCTCGTGAATGGTCCGCACACAAAATTCAAAGTCGGCGCCGACTTTGTCCATTTTGTTAATAAAACAGAGGCGCGGCACCTTGTACTTGGCCGCCTGGCGCCACACCGTTTCCGATTGGGCTTCCACCCCTTCACGACCATCGAACACGGCCACGGCGCCGTCGAGCACCCGCAGCGACCTCTCCACCTCCACGGTGAAGTCCACGTGGCCCGGGGTGTCAATCAGGTTGATGATGAATTCTTCGCCGTCCTCTTTGCCGTCGATGCGCCAGGGACAGGTGGTGGCGGCGGCGGTGATGGTGATACCCCGTTCCTGCTCTTCCTGCAAATGATCCATGACGGCGGTGCCTTCGTGCACTTCGCCGATCTTATGGGTCTTGCCGGTGTAGTATAAAATGCGTTCGGAGACGGTCGTCTTGCCGGCGTCGATATGGGCGGCGATACCAATGTTGCGTAATTTCGTCAGATCGCGTGGCATAATTCACCTTTATCCATCACCCGTGATATCTATGGATCAGCAGTTCTTTCGTTCTGTTATTCAAAAAGACCCGCTTGGCGGGCGTTTCCGGCGGGCACGGGAGTTGGCACACACATCGCCATACCGCGCCGATGTTTCAACCCCTGCCTGGGTCGACCATCGGCCTGGGCATGGGCTTAGAAAATATCAATGAGTAGTTTCACCTTTGCATATCCTTTCCCGGGGGCGATGGGCCGGCCCACAGGCGGCTCAAGGAGCAAACACTCGAATGCATGATTATAGCCGAACGGAAAACCGCGTTGCAAGCGGACTGTTTTTGGAGTGAAATCTAAAAAAGCGGTGGTTCGGGTGATGGCCGGGGAGGCTCGCACCGGCCCGCCGGGGCGACCGGCTCTTCAAAAAATAGCCGAACCGGAAATCGGACGGCGCCACGCGGAAATGTATGATGCAAAAGATTCTTGCGATTCAGCATGTGGAATGTGAAACCCTGGGCGATATCTCCACCGCTCTGGCCGCGGCCGATCTTGCCCCGCAGACGCTGGAAGTATTTTCCGGCGCGTCTTATCCGGAAACACTCGACGGTTACGCCGGTCTGATCGTGATGGGTGGTCCCATGAGCGTCTACGAGCGGGATCAATATCCCTTCCTTGGCGACGAGCTGCGGTTGATCGAATCCGCCCTGTACGATCATAAACCAATCCTGGGTATTTGCTTGGGCAGCCAGCTTCTGGCGGCGGCGCTGGGCGCCAGGGTATTTGCGGCCGGAAAAAAGGAAATTGGCTGGCATACTGTGAAAAAGCTGGCTGGCGCCAGGGATGATCCGCTGCTGGCGGGCCTGCCGGATGAGTTTGCGGCATTCCATTGGCACGGCGATGTTTTCGACCTGCCCCGCGGAAGCACACCGTTGCTGGCTTCCGAGGGAACCGCTTGCCAGGCGTTTCGCCACGGCCCGAACGCCTACGGCCTGCTTTGCCACCTGGAAGTCACCTGGCAGCAGATTCTTCGCATGGTCCAGGCTTTCCCGGACGAACTGGCGCAGGCGAACCTGTCGGGCGATGAAATTCTTAACCAGACGGCCCGATACATGGTTGACCTGGAAAAATACGGCGGGCAGGTATTCGCCCGCTGGGCCGGTCTGGTGACCAATCCCGGTAGCCGGCGGGATCGCCCCGGAACGGCACACGTGCTCTGAAGGAGATGCCATCATGCCTGAACCAATCAAGGTGGAATTGGCCTGGCTCGAACACGGCCGCGGGCTGGAACCGCCGGCCTATCAGACGGCTTTGTCGGCGGGTATGGACCTTCCCGCTGCGGTCCGGGAACCGGTCACGCTTTTACCGTATGAACGCCGGGTCATTCCCTGCGGCCTGGCGGTGGCTCTGCCGCCGGGGTATGAAGCGCAGATTCGTCCCCGCTCCGGCCTGGCCCTCCGGCACGGGATCAGCATGGCCAACGCGCCGGGCACAATTGACGCCGATTACCGCGGGGAAGTGCAGGTCATTCTGATCAATCTGGGGGACGAGCCGTTTATCATTACCCGTGGCATGCGAATCGCCCAGATGGTGATCGGCCCCGTCACGCGAGTGAGCTGGCGGGTGCTACCGGCCAGCGAAGAGCTTTCCGCCACAGTTCGCGGCGCCGGCGGCTTCGGCAGCACGGGTATCTGAGGGCTTGTGCACCCTTCACTTCGGTGTTTTCCAGCCCGCACGCCTGCCAAACGGCCGCGGGATTCCATCCCGATATACCGCACGCCGCCATGTTTGCAACATTTCATGGATAGTTTTTTGACACATTCCGGATGTGTCCGTAGAATCCGATATCTGTGTTTGAAAAGAGCGAGACGCGCCGGGGGGTTTCGCCCTCTTGAACTTCGATGGCCCACGGAAAGCGCGCGACGAAAATCGGGATTGAAAGTATATGGCTCAAACAGGTTCCGTTCTTGAACGCAACGGGCTGGGCGTCACGGCGCGACGGGACGCCTGGTGGCTCCAGCCCCTGCTCGTTTTTTTGGGGCTCACGGCATTCGGCGTGTATGCAATGTGGGCGGCATGGCAGGGGAATAATTACCTGTACCAAGCCCATGGCGCGTATTATCTTTCGCCTTTCTACTCACCCGATCTTCATGTTCTCTTCGGGATACAGTTGCCGTTCTCCTTCGCCTTTTTGATTTTGTGGATTCCCCTTGGTTTTCGCGCCACGTGTTACTATTACCGCAAAGCCTACTACCGTTCATACTTCCTGGATCCGCCCGCGTGCGCGGTGGGCGAGCCGAAAGGCCGATGTTACCGTGGGGAGAGAGCCTTTCCTTTTATCCTCCAGAACTTCCACCGGTACTTCTTTTACCTCGCGACGCTCCTTCTTTTGTCCCTGTGGTACGACGCGGTGCGATCGTTTTTCTTCCGGGATCCGGCGGGGCAACTTCACTTTGGGGTGGGCGTAGGGTCGCTGGTCCTGTTGTTTAACGTGCTTACGTTGTCGGCATTTACCCTCGGCTGCAATTCGCTGCGGCATCTTGTCGGAGGTCGGCTCGATTGTTTCTCCTGCTCGGCGGCGGCGCGGACTCGGCACAAGCTCTGGAGTGGCGTCTCGTTGTTGAATCTTAAGCATGCGCCATGGGCGTGGATCAGCTTATTTGCGGTCGGATTCGCCGATCTTTACGTGCGACTATGCGCGATGGGCGTTTGGCATGATGTGAGGATTTTCTAAATCGAAATGAACGAAAAATACGAAACACACGAACACGACGTCATAGTCATCGGCGCGGGCGGCGCGGGGTTGCGGGCCGCGATTGAGTGCTCCGCACTGGGCGCCAAAACGGCGCTGATATGCAAATCGCTCCTGGGTAAAGCGCACACGGTCATGGCGGAAGGCGGCGTAGCCGCGGCGCTGGCCCATGTGGATGCTCAGGACAGTTGGCGGACCCATTTCCAGGATACTCTTTTCGGCGGCAAGTACCTCAACAACTGGCGCATGGCCGAGTTGCACGCCCGGGAAGCGCCCGAGCGCGTGCGCGAATTGGAGCGATGGGGCGCGGTGTTCGACCGCACGCCCGATGGAAAAATTTTGCAGCGCGCCTTCGGTGGACATACCTACCGGCGGCTGGCGCACGTCGGCGACCGCACAGGACTGGAACTGATTCGCACTTTGCAGGACAAGGGTGTGCACCAGGGCATCGACGTCTTTATGGAATGCACGATCACGAAGCTGCTCAAGGACGGCGAGCGCGTCTGCGGGGCATTCGGCTATTGGCGCGAGACGGGCCGCTTCGTGGTGTACAAGGCCAAGGCCGTGGTGCTGGCCACGGGCGGCATTGGCAAGTGTTATAAGATTACCTCCAACTCCTGGGAATCCACCGGCGATGGCCACGCGCTCGGATACGAAGCCGGCGCGGAGTTGGTGGACATGGAGTTCGTTCAATTTCATCCCACGGGCATGGTCTGGCCGCCGGGGGTGATGGGTCTTTTGGTGACGGAAGCGGTTCGCGGTGAAGGCGGCATCCTTCGCAACAACCAGGGCGAACGTTTCATGGAAAAATATGATCCCAAACGAATGGATTTATCTACGCGCGATGTGGTGGCGCGGGCGATCTACACCGAGGTGAAAGAGGGCCGCGGCTCACCGCATGGCGGCTGTTTCCTTGATATCTCTCATCGAAAAGCCCCCTACATCCGGCAAAAGCTCCCGAGCATGTATCACCAGTTCAAGGAACTCGCCGACGTGGACATCACAAAAGAGCCGATGGAAGTCGGTCCCACCAGCCATTACACCATGGGGGGGATCAAGGTGGATGCCGACACCGGCGCCAGCACCGTTCCCGGTCTTTACGCCGCGGGCGAATGTACTGGCGGAGTGAACGGCGCCAACCGTCTCGGCGGCAATTCCCTCTCGGACTTGCTGGTGTTTGGCCGGCGCGCCGGCGCCGGCGCCGCGGAATACGCCAACCGGGCCGCGCCGCCCCGGATCGATCAGACGCAGGTGGAAAACGCGGCGGGTGAAATGATCGGCTTTTTCGATCGACCCGGCGCTGCGGATCCCTATAAGCTCCATGTCGATCTGCAAAATACGATGCAAAACCTCGCTGGCATTTTCCGCGAAGAAAAAGACTTGACCATGGCCGTGGCCAGGCTGGAGGACCTCCAGCGGCGCGCCGCCCACGTCGGCGTCGTCGAAGGCCAGCGTATGTACAATCCGGGCTGGCATCTGTGCCGGGACCTGCACAACATGCTGATCTGCTCCCAGGCGATCGTCCGCGCCGCTCTCTTGCGCAAAGAGAGCCGCGGGGCGCACAGCCGATTGGATTTCCCGAAGTACGACGAATACTGGGGTGAACATAACATCGTGATAAAAAAGGAACCCGACGGTATGAAAGTCCAGGCCCGCCCCGTGGTCAAAGTCGCGGAGTTGATCCCCCTGGTAGACGAAAAAAAAGCCAAGGAAACCAAATGAGCATCCGAACTTTCAGTGTTTGGCGCGGCGACAAAAACGGCGGCCGATTTGTGGAGTACCAGGTCGAGGTCGAAGAAGGTATGGTGGTGCTCGACGCGATCCACCAGATTCAACGTACCCAGGCGCATGATCTGGCCTGCCGCTGGAACTGCAAAGCCGCCAAATGCGGCTCGTGCAGCGCCGAAGTGAACGGCCGGCCCCGCCTCATGTGCAAGACCCGCCTGGATGCTTTACCCGTCGGTGAAATGGTCCGCATCCAGCCTCTTCAAACGTTTCCAATCATTCGCGATCTGGTTACGGATGTCTCCTGGAATTATCAGGTCAATAAAAAAATCCCGCCGTTTGCGCCCCGCCCGGACGCCTCCTGGGTCATGCTCCAGCAGGACGTGAATCGGGCGCAGGAGTTCCGCAAGTGCATTGAGTGTTTCCTCTGCCAGAATGTATGCCACGTTTTGCGCGAGCACGAACGCAAGTCGGAATTTTTTGGGCCGCGGTTTTTCGTGCGTATCGCCAGCCTCCAGATGCATCCGATGGACTCACTGGACCGCCTTCCATTGCTCAAAAACGAGGCGGGACTCGGTTTGTGCAACATCACGAAATGCTGTACGGAAGTGTGCCCCGAAGACATCCACATCACCGACAACGCCATCATCCCGCTCAAGGAACGGGTGGTGGACCGCTATTATGACCCAATCCAAATACTCCTGCGTAAAATCAAGGGCGAAAAAGCCAGCCATGCGGGCGGGAAATAACCGGCGATCCGCTTCCCGTCGCAAGCCATCCAGGAGTACCATTTGACACTCCCGAAATCGCCTTCTACCATTCCATGAATGCCGGGTAAGCCCCCGCGAGTCGCCTACAGGAGAAAATAATGGCTGGAAACAATGTCGTGCAGATTACAGATGCCAACTTTCAGCAGGAGGTTCTCAACAGTTCACAGCCTGTTCTCGTGGATTTCTGGGCCCAATGGTGCGGTCCCTGCCGCATGTTGGCCCCGACGATCGATGAACTGGCTGATGAATACAAAGACCGTGTGAAAGTCGCTAAGGTGGACACGGACTCCAATCATGACACGGCCATGAAATTCAACATCAGCGCCATTCCCACGATTATCCTCTTCAACAAGGGGCAGATCGCTCGAAGATTTGTCGGACTTACGTCGAAAAAAGAGTTCAAGGCGGCCCTCGATTCCGTGGTCGCCAAGCCGGTAGCTTGATATCGACATCGCCCCGCTGGCGGGCGGATTCGGGATATTTGGCGTCGCGTCGCTTGCGAAAAAATCCGCGTGTGCCGGGTCCCATGTGTGTGGCATCCGGAAATGTATCCAACGAGGGGTGCGGAAGATAGACGTATCGCAGGCCGGACTTGCTCCGCCCTGGAAGGTGCGTGCCCGTATGCAAAGGGGCGCACCGCTCCAACAGGCGTGTTGACGTAACCGGGAGGTAGAGTGCCGGACCTTTTTGCCTCCAGCCGGCTCAAACGCCTCGAATCCGCACAGCCTCTGGCGGTGCGCATGCGCCCCCGCTCTTTGGAAGAATTTGTCGGTCAGCAGCACATCTTGGGGTCGGGAAAACTGCTGCGGCGAATGATTGAGACGGACCGGCTCTTGAGCGCTATTTTTTACGGTCCGGCCGGAACAGGTAAAACAACTCTCGCCCAGCTCATCGCACAGTCCACCCGGCGGCGCTTTGTTGAGATCCACGCGGCCGCAGCCGGCGTTAAAGAGGTGCGCGACCTGCTGGCCGACGCCCGGGCGCTGCTTGAGAACACCGGCCAGCAAACCGTGCTGTTTATTGATGAAATTCATCGTTTCAACCGCGGCCAGCAGGATATACTTCTTTCCGATGTGGAACAGGGAATCGTGGTGCTCATTGGCGCGACCACCCTGAATCCATTTTTTGCGGTCAATGCTCCCCTGGTTTCGCGCAGCCGGATTTTTCAATTTGAACCGTTGTCGCCCCAGGACATCGGGCAAATTCTCGAACGGGCCATTCACGACCCGCAGCGCGGGTTCCCGGGCTTGTGCGTGCGGATGGAACCGGCGGCAATGGAGTATCTGGCGCGAATCTGCGATGGCGACGCCCGCGGCGCTTTGCTGGCCCTGGAAATCGCCGTGCTTTCCCAGTCCGCGCCGGATTCCGCCGCCGGTCAGCCGATCATCATCTCTCTGGACGCGGCGCGCGAATCGATACAGACCAAGGCTCTGGCTTACGATCCCACCGGGGATGAACACTTCGATACCGCCAGTGCCCTGATCAAAAGCATCAGGGGAAGCGATCCCGACGCCGCCGTGTACTGGCTGGCGCGCATGCTCGCCTCCGGTGAAGATCCGCGGTTCATCGCCCGGCGGATCGCCATCTGTGCTTCCGAGGACATCGGTAACGCCGATCCGATGGCCATCGTGCTCGCCGCCGCCGCCGTGCAGATCTCCGAATTCGTCGGCCTGCCGGAATGCCGGCTGACGTTGGCGCAAGCGGTCACCTACCTGGCCTGCTCTGCGAAAAGCAACGCCGCCACCGTGGCCATCGACCAGGCCGCGCGGGATGTGCGCGAACAAAGAACCCAACCCGTACCGCGCCATTTGCGTGATTCAAACTATCGCGGCGCGACCGAACTCGGCCATACCGGCTACCAATACGCCCATGATTTTCCACAAGGGTATGTTCCCCAGGAATACCTGGGCGTGGACAAACGGTATTATCAACCGACCGATCGGGGACATGAGGCGGTTTTTCGCGCCTATCTGGAGAAACTGGCGGCTATTCGTTCCGCGGCGGCCGCCGCCGCTGTGCCGCCGGATTCCGCGAAGAAAGCCGGTGGTGGTGACCCTTCATGAAATTTTGCCTTGACGCCGGGCCGGGCTTCGGGATGATTAACCCGGTTCGGTTCATAGAGGATGGTTTATGGACAAGGCGCAAATTCGTGCCCGGATGCGTTCGCTGCTCACGGAAATTTCTCCTGACGAGCGGCATATGCGATCCCTGGCCGTCTGCCGGAAGCTCGCTGAAACCCGGGAGTTCCGCAACGCCCAGTTGATCATGCTTTTCCTTTCCATGGAAAACGAAGTTGAAACTTCCGCGCTGGCCCTGCAAGCTTGGAAAGATGGAAAATCCATCGCCGTTCCCCGCATACACTGGCGGGAGCGGCAGATCGAGCCGGTTGAGATCAAAAGCTTGGACACCACCTCCCGCCAGGGAAGCGCCGGTCTTCGTGAACCCGTGCAGGGAACGGTGGTGTCGCTGGGACTTATCGACCTGGTAGCCGTGCCGGGAATGGCTTTCGACCGGAGCGGCTATCGGGTGGGACGGGGAAAAGGCTTTTACGATCGGTTTCTTTCGCAGGGCGATTTCCAGGGTTTACGGATCGCCTTGTGTTTTCACGAGCAATTGATCGATGAGGCGATACCGTTCGAGACGCACGATATCCCGATGCACATGATCGTTACGGATCGGCAAATCGTGCGCTGCGGTCGTTGACGGCGCGGCAACCTGGTTCAAATCCGCATAAAAGTGCGGGTCCCCACCAGGAAGAATGCGGGGCCGAGTCCCCCCGGAGGTTGTGCCTGCGATCAAACGACTTGTGATTATTTTATAAAATACATAAGAGAATATTCTTGGGTGGCGCCTGCCGCTGCTGGCGCGCCGCAATGCGAAAATCAGCCTCTCACACGCGCTCCGAGGGATTTTCCGTCAGCATCCCCTGGAGCATTTTAAGGGCTTCCCACGCCTGCATGGGCGACATGCGGTCCGGATCGAAAGATTGTAGTTGGGCCAGCACCTGGGACTGGACCGGATCGAAAAGATTGCTCTGAGCCGCGGCGGCGGTGGCGGCGGCGCGGGGGCGGATTTTGCCCACGTGCACGCTAAGCTGCTCCATGAGCCGGCGGGCGCGTTGAATCACGCTGCGCGGCACGCCGGCGAGGCGCGCCACTTGCACGCCGTAGGAACGATCCGCCCGGCCGGGCACGATGCGGTGCATGAAAAGAATCTGGTCCTCCCATTCGCGCACCAACACATTGCAATTGACCACGGCGGATGTGGTTTCGGCCAACTCGGTCAATTCGTGATAGTGCGTGGCGAAAAGTGCCCGGCAGCGAGAGGTGTCGGCGAGATATTCGGCGATGGCCCAGGCCAGCGCCAGACCGTCCAGCGTGCTGGTGCCGCGGCCGACTTCATCAAGAATCACCAGCGAATCGGCCGAGGCGTGCAGAAGAATGTTGGCGGTCTCGGTCATTTCGACCATGAACGTGGACTGGCCGGCGGCCAGGTCGTCGGAAGCGCCCACGCGCGTAAAGATGCGGTCAACCAGGCCGACGGCGGCCTGGCGCGCCGGCAGATAAAAACCGGCCTGCGCCATCAGTACCAGAAGGGCCGCCTGGCGGATATAGGTGGATTTGCCGGCCATGTTCGGACCGGTGATCAGCTCCAGCGTCGGTCCGCCGGCTTCGAAGACGATGTCATTGGGAACAAATTTATCCTCCAATACCTGTTCGACAACCGGATGGCGGGCGTCAAGAATTTTCAGTTCGCGGGCGGTGGTGATCTCAGGCCGGCAACAGCGGCGGGTGCGGGCCAGGTGGGCGATGGAACAGTAAACATCCAGAGCGGCCATCCGTCGGGCGATTTGCTGGAGCGTGCGAACCCGCCCCGCCAGGTCCTGCCGCAGTTGTTCGTAAAGATCCTGTTCCAGAGCGCGGGAACGTTCCTGGGCGGTAAGCATTTCCGATTCAAATTGCTTGAGTCGGTCGGTGACGTAGCGCTCGGCGTTTTTGACGGTTTGCCGGCGGATAAACTCGGGGGGAATTTTTTCCGCGTGCGCATGGGTGACTTCAATATAGTAGCCGAAGATTTTGTTATAACCGACCTTCAGCGAGTGTATCCCCGTGGATTGAACCAGCGACGCCTGATAATCGGCCAGCCAGGAGCGGCTGTTGTGCGCCAAGGAGCGCAGGCGGTCGAGTTCGGCATGGTAGCCGCTGCGAATAACGCCTCCGTCGCGCAGATGGGCGGGTGGATCCTCGGCGATGGCGGCGCGGATATGGCCCGCGATTTCTCCGGCGGGGGGCGCCGACTCCGCGAGCTTGTCGAACAGCGCCGGGCGGGCAGGCGCCGCCGCGAGAATCCGTAAAATCGCCGGCAGCGTATCGAGGGAACGAGCCAGGGCAATCAAATCGCGCGGGGTGGCCCGGCGGCAGCATAGACGGGCGGCGATGCGTTCCATGTCGCCGCAGTCGGAGGCGATCAGACGGACCTGGTCCAGCGCCGCTTCTGCGGAAAGCAATTCGGTCACGATGGACAATCGCTCTTCAATGGCCTTGCGATCACGCAGGGGGAACAAAAGCCAGTTGCGCAGCAGGCGCGAACCCATGGGAGTGCGGGTGCGATCCAAGGCCCAGATCAGCGAGCCTTCCAGCGTGTTGTTTCGCAGAGATCGCAGCACTTCCAGCGAACGCAGCGACGTGGGATCGATCACCAGGTGTCGGCCGCGCTCAAACGGCCGTGGCGGCTGAAGATGTTCCAGGGCGGCCTTCTGGGTTTCATGCAGATAACTCACCAGCGCCCCGGCGGCCCATAACGCGGGATCGCAAGGGTTCTCGTAGCCGAAGGCGGCGAAATGTCGCACGCCGTAATGCCCGCGCAGGGCTTCGCCGGCGTGATGCTGCTGAAACTGCCAGGCGGGTCGGGCGGTAAGCGTGAGTTTGAGCATGTCCTGGAGATTCGCGGCCCAGTCCGGCGCGCGGTGATCGGGCAATTCGTCGCAAAGCATTTCCCGCGGACGGATGCGGGCGAGTTCCTCGCGGCAGGCGGAAAAAGTATCGAGCATCGTCATGAATTTGCCGGTGGAAAGCTCACACCAGGCCAGGGCGGCCAGGCCCGAAGAGTCGGTGGGGGGGGAATCTGCGGCGGCGGGATCGGACGGACCGGGGGCGTCGTCGGACAAGGCGCCGCTCGGATCAGACTTGCCGGGGTTGGTCCCACCGGTGGACAAGGGAACCAGGGCCGCCAGAAAATTCTCCTCGCGACCGTCGAGCATGGCGTCTTCGGTGAGCGTACCGGGAGTAAGCAAACGAGTAACCTGGCGGTCGATAAGACCTTTGGCCTGCCGCGGGTCCTCCATCTGTTCGCAGATGGCCACGCGGTAGCCGGCGGCGATCATGCGGTGCAGATAGGTTTCCACGGCGTGGTGGGGCACACCGGCCATAGGCACGGCGTTTTCACCTTTGCTGCGGCTGGTCAGCGCAACGCCCAACACGCGGGAAATGGTGCGGGCGTCTTCATAAAATGTTTCGTAAAAGTCGCCGATGCGGAAAAAAAGGATGGAATCCGGATACTGGGCCTTATAGGTCTGGTATTGACGCATCGCGGGAGTCAACGCGGCGGCGTCGATTGCGGAAATATTTTGCTCGCTCATGGATTTGGCCATGGTGAAAGATTATACAGCGCCTTGGGGAAATAGCCCCCGTGGTATCCGGATGTCCGGTGGATATCAGTTGTCACACCGTTGGCAAGATGGCGAGCGTCTCCATTTATCTTTCACGCCGGTTCGCGTATTCTTTAAAGTTTCCGAAAAGGAGCCGCCGGGAATGAAAATACACGAATATCAGGCACGCGAGCTGCTGGCGAAAATTGGTATTCCCGTTCCGCCCGCACAGATCGTTGAATCAGCCGTTGCGGCCGGACAGGCGTTTGCAGCCAACGGCTTTCCGGTCCAGGTGGTCAAGGCCCAGGTGTTTGCCGGAGGGCGGGGCAAGGCCGGTTTCGTCAAGCTGGTCCAATCGGCGCCGGAGGCGCAGGCGGCGGCGGAATTCATGCTCAGCCATCGTATGGTTTCGCCGCAAACCGGTCCGGAAGGAATCGCGGTGAAAAAACTGCTGATCGCCGCCGCGGTGGACATCGCCCACGAATATTACGTTGGCTTGGCGCTGGACCGGGCCAAAGCCACCGCCAGCGTGATCGCATGCGGCCAGGGCGGTGTGGAAATTGAAACCGTTGCGCGCGAGCGTCCGGCCGCTATCATCCGGGAGCCGCTGCATCCCCTGCTGGGTCTGCAGGGGTTCCAGGCGCGTAAAGTGGCGATTGAACTGGGCTTCTCAGGCAAACACGTCAATGTATTTGCCGATATTCTCCTCAACCTGGCGCGGTTCTTTTTGCAGCATGACTGCAGTCTTGTGGAGATCAACCCGCTGGTGTGCACCAAAGAGGGACGGATTCTGGCCATTGACGCCAAAGTGAATTTCGATGACAACGCCCTCTTCCGCCATCCCCACCTTGCCGCTCTGAAAGACGACTCGCAAACCGATCCGCTGGAAATTCGCGCTGCGGCGGCCAATCTCAACTACATCAAACTGGACGGCGAAATCGCCTGTCTGGTCAACGGTGCCGGTCTGGCCATGGCCACCATGGATGTGATTCAACTGCATGGCGGCCGGCCGGCGAATTTTCTGGACGTCGGCGGCGGCGTAACGGATGAAGGGGCGATTGAAGCCTTTCGCATCATTCTTTCGGATGAGAATGTCCGGGGCGTTCTGGTGAATATTTTCGGCGGCATTGCCCGTTGCGATCGGATCGCCGCGGCGCTGATTCAGGCCGGCCGGGAAGTTGGCTTTGCAACTCCGGTGGTGGTGCGGTTGGAAGGCACGAACGTGGAGAAAGCGCGGGAGATGCTCTCTGCGGCGCGCCATGAACTTCCCACGCTGCAAATCGCGGACGATCTGAACGATGCGGCGCGGAAAATCGTCGCGGCGGCGGGGAAATCGCCATCCGCCGCGGCACTCACGCCGGCGCAATAACCACCGCGCGGCCGCCCGATTTGCCGTAGGTGGGGCCAATGCTGCTTCGGCCGTGGCATGGAACCGTAAAAATAAATATTTCCGCCGGGACGGCGCACCGGACGCCTTGCCGCTTTTCCGATTCCTTCCCTAAAAATTGCCGCTCCGTGGCTATTTTCTAAAAAGATGACCGCTCGCTCTCTTTGGCGATAGGTTCTACAATATAATTGGCTGGCCGATGCGGAAGCTCGCATAGGAAACAATCCGGCGAGCCCAGGAGCATCGCCTATGAATTCGCTTCAAAACAGGTCGATCCACCTTTTCCGTCTGTTTGGTATTGACGTCTACTTGAACTGGATGTGGATATTCGCCGTCGTTTATTTTGTCTTCCTGGCCGGTCCCGGTCCCAAACATGGTAAACTTCAGTTTGAATTATGGAATGTCGCCTCGGTGATCGCTCTGTTCGCCATTGTGTTGATGCACGAGTTCGGCCACGCGCTGGCGTGCCGGTCGGTGGGCGGAAAGGCGGACACGATTGTCCTTTGGCCGTTGGGAGGGGTGGCATTTGTGTCGCCGCCATGGCGGCCCGGCGCTATGCTCTGGAGCATTCTGGCCGGTCCCCTGGTAAATATGATTCTGATTCCCATTACCGCCGGTTTGTGGCTGCTGGTGCTGCGCCAGCACGGCCTGTTGACGGCTCATCCCATGGCGCAATTGTTTGAGCCTTCTCTCTTGGCGCGGGTGGGCAACGTCGGACACTTTGTCTATTCGCTTTTCGAAATCAATCTGGTTCTGCTGATATTCAATATGCTGCCGGTGTATCCGCTCGACGGCGGAAAAATTCTCTGGTCGGTCCTGTGGTTTTTCATCGGGGAAGCCCGCGCTCTGCGGGTGGCGTCGGTCATCGGCATGATTGGCGCGGCCGGATTTCTGATCCTGGCGTTCTACGCGGGAGATTTTCTGCTTATAGCCATAGCTGTTTTCATGATGATCAACGCGGTTTCGGCGTTTCGCCAGGCGGGGATCAGGCAAAAAGTCCAGCAAATACCACGCACGGCCGGTCTGGCTTGTCCAGCCTGCGGCCTGGCGCCGCGCCGCGGCAACTTCTGGCAGTGCGGCGCCTGCGGCGTTCATTTTGACATGTTTGCCGGCCATGGCCATTGCCCGCAATGTTCAGCCAATTACATGAGCGTGCCGATACAATGCTTGGATTGCTCAACCACGGCGCCCGTATCGGCCTGGTTTACCGTGGCGACAGTGGATCCCGTGGAGGCTGGCAAACCGGCGTAACCGCACCGTCGCCGAGACCTTGCACCGGTCCGCCGCCCGAAAATCCTTGACGCATGGCGGGAACAACGACATGATGCCAAACGTGGAGAATGTCCCCACTTCATCGACCGTGGCGAACCCTCCGTCCCAGGATGCGGCACAGCGCCTGGTTTCCGGGGCGCCCCTTTCGTGGAGAGTTAGACGCCTGCTCTGGAGCATTCTTGAAAATACCCTCTATCGTTATTCTTTCCACACTTGGTCCGGCTGGCGGGCGTTTCTCCTGCGGTGCTTCGGTGCCAAGATCGGAACACGCTGTACGATCCGCCGCACCAGTCGTGTGTATTATCCCTGGCTTTTGGAAATGGGTGATTTGTCCGGCATCGGCGATGATGTGACGGTTTACAACATCGGGCGGATTGTTATCGGCGAGCGCTGCACCATCAGCCAGGAAGCCTATCTTTGCGCCGGAACACACGATTATACCCAACTTTCCATGCCGCTGAAGATCGCGCCTATAAGCATTGGCGCCGACACGTGGATTTGTGCCCGCGCGTTTGTGTATCCCGGCGTGACCATTGGCGAAGGAGCGGTCGTGGCGGCCTGCGCGGTGGCGACGCGCGATGTGCCCGCCTGGACGGTGGTCGCGGGCAACCCCGCGCGGGCGATCCAGTCGCGAAATCTCAATCAGCCGATGGCTCTACTGGAAGATGCCCAAGATGCCCAAGAATAGTCGCCGTGGATTTTACAGGGTGCAAGGGCCTGCACGCCAAGCGGAAACTGGATGCTACCGAGCGCCGGCGATCAGGACGCCGTCGCCGCCTCAAAATGGCGGCGTATTTTATCTAAGACAACCCGCGTGACATCGTCGACGGAACCGGAGGCGTCGATGGTTTTGAAATCTCCCTGTTGGGCGTAATAGGCGAATAACGGCGCCATACTCTCTTGGTACGTTTCGATCCGCTTGCGGACCACGTCGGGCATGTCATCCTGCCGGATAATCAATTCGTGAGAGTCGTGATCGCAGACGCCGGGAATTTTTGACGGCATGGTATCCACGTGATACACCGCCAGACATACCGGGCAGATTCTGCGGCCCTCGAAGCGCCGGGCCAGTACTTTTGGATCCACGACAAAATTGAGCACCAAGTCGAGCGGCATGTCCGCCGCCTGGAGAATGCGCTTGAGCGCCTGGGATTGCGGCAATGTCCTGGGATAGCCATCCAGAACAAATCCATCCCGCGCGGCCAATACGCGTTGCTCCATAATCTGGATCATCAGATCGTCGGGGACAAGCAGACCATTGTCGATGAAATCGCGGATGCGGCGGCCGAGCGAAGTGCCAAACATCTTCTCCGCTCGCAGAATGTCGCCGCTGGAAAAATGAATCAGATGAAACGTCTGGCAGATGCGCGCGGCCTGCGTGCCCTTGCCCGCGCCCGGCGGACCCAGCAGGGCGATTCTCATGCCGCGGATCCTTTAACCTGGTCGGAACCCAGGCGGGAGGAGGGTACGTCCGGCCGGGTCGCCGGCCTGCGGCGCGCGGCCTGGGAGGATTCCGGCTCCAGCAAGCCGCCGTAGTTCCGCATGATGAGATTTGCCTCCACGCGATTGATGAAGTCAAGAAGGACGCTCACGACGATCAGCAAACCGGTGCCGCCGAGAAACTGGGTAATCATGAAGTTGACGTTCATATAGCGCGAGACCACGGTGGGCACCAGGGCGATAACAGCCAGGAAGGCGGCGCCGCAGTAGGTGATGCGGGTCATGACGTTTTCGAGATACTCGGCGGTGCGTTTGCCGGGCCGCAAACCCTTGATGAAACTGCCGTAATCACGCAACTGATCAGCCATTTCCTTGGGGCGAAACTGAACCGTGTTCCAGAAGTAGGAAAAGAAGAAGATCAATATAATATATAAAATAACATATATATAGTGCCCCGGTTCCAGGGCGTCGCGCAACGTGAAAAAC
Source organism: Planctomycetota bacterium (assembly GCA_021831565.1). Classification (GTDB taxonomy): domain Bacteria; phylum Planctomycetota; class Phycisphaerae; order WQYP01; family WQYP01; genus JAKBMM01. Next base: position 19,688 of record JAKBMM010000012.1, on the reverse strand, counting down.
AGGCCGAACCGCGCCAGGCCCGGCGTAAGCCACTGGAGAATCACATTGGGGATCAACATCAGCGAGCTGGCGAAGATGATCGGCATCACGCCGCCGTGATTCACGCGCAGAGGCAGGTACTGGGTCTGTCCCCCATAGACGCGATTGCCGCGGATGTGCTTGGCCTGTTGAATGCCGATGCGGCGCTGCGCCTGCTCCAGGATGATCGCGCCGGCGGAAACGCACACGAAGGCGGCGGCCAGAAATAAAATCGTTCCGACGCCGTAGCGATGGGTTTCCGAACCAGCCACGCGGAAGGACGAATGTTTATATAAACCGTATACCGCGCTGGGCATCTGGGCCACAATGCTGGCCATGATGATCAGCGAAACACCATTGCCGATGCCGTACTCATCGATCTGTTCACCCAGCCACATCAGGAAAATACTGCCGGCGGTCATGGCCGCCAGACCCGTGATCCAGAAAAGCGTCAGATGGTTGTAGTAGGTGTTGGCATACAGAAAACCATGGGGAAAAGAGCGCGAAGACGAGGTCAGATACCGCAGCCAGACCACAGCCTGGATTACGCACAGACCGACTGTGGCGTAGCGCGTCCATTCGTTGATTTTCCGCATACCTGGTTCGCCCTCTTTCTGGAGCTTTTCCAGGGAGGGAATCACGGTGCCCAGAAGCTGGAAGATGATCGCGGCGCTGATATAGGGCATGATGCCCAGTCCGAAGATGGTGCTCAACCCGAGGTTGCCGCCGGAAAACAGCGACAGGTAGTTGCTGATCTGGCCGAGCGCGGAAGATCCGGCGTTTTTTACAAACGCGCTGAGGGCATGCGTATTCACTCCGGGTAGTGGAATGAAGTAACCGATGCGGTACACGCAAAGCATGCCGATGGTAAACAGGAGCTTATTGCGAAGCTCGGGTATGCGGAAAATGTTGATCAGATTTCGGAACAAGAGCGCCTCATTGGATTGCCGCACGGGAGCGGCGATGCCCCGGATCCACCATCATGGCCGGCGGTTCGGAGCACACCACCGATCCGGTTAGTTTAACCACCCGCCGCCCATGCCGCCATAGATATTCTTGAAAAGCGGAGGTTCTCTCGGGTGAAATCCCGTCGCGTCGAGACTCGCCCAACATCGTTACCACAAAAAACCCCGCACTTTTCCCCGCCCAGCGACGCGGCGGACGCACCTTTACGCGGAGTCGCTTTCGGCCGCCGGTGACGGGACGGTCTTTTGCGTCTTGGTGGGACGGAATCGGCCGGTTTTCGGGTCAACTTTGTCTTTGTTGCGATCAAGTTCGATTGTCTGCATGGCGCCGCCGGCGGCGGCAATTTTAGCCGCCGCCTGTTTGCTGAACCGGGCGGCGATAACGTTGAGCTTACGGGTGAGCGCCCCGTCGCCGAGAACTTTCACCGGGAGACTTTCATCGCGAATCAGTCGCTGGGCGACCAGGGCGGCGGCATCGACGGTCTGACCATCCTGAAAGTTCCGATCCAGATCACCCACGTTCACCACACTGAATCGCTCGGTGAAATAGTTGTTATTAAAGCCGCGTTTAGGCAGTCGACGGAACAGCGGCATGTTGCCGCCTTCGCTGCCGAAAGCGGGTCCTCCGCCGGCACGGGCGCCACTGCCCTTGGTACCGCGTCCGGATGTCTTGCCACATCCCGAGCTCTCGCCGCGTCCGACGCGACGCCGACGTTTATGGGCGCCGGCTCTGGCGGTAATCTCGTGGATCATCATCTGCGAATCTCCTGTCAACGTAGAGCCTATCCGGGTAGGCTCTTAATGGTTGCCGTCACCGGGGTTCCCATCACAAACCGGGTGAACTCGCACCGGTTCCGCGCCCCTGCTCAATCTGTTCACGGGTTCGCAGCGCCTGCAAAGCCGTCAGAGCGGCCTTGCACAGGTTTTTCTTATTGGTTGAGCCGTAGGCCTTGGTCAACACGTCACGGATGCCGACAAGTTCCAGCAGAGGGCGAACGAATCGCCCGGCCTTGATTCCGGTGCCGGGCCGGGCGGGAAGCAGCTTGATGCGGCTGGCGCCGAATCGTCCTATAACTTCATGGGGAATCGTGTTTCCCGACAGGGCCACGCGAATCATACGACGGCGGGCATCCTTGGTAGCCTTGTCTACGGCTGCGGGTACTTCCTTGGCCTTGCCATAACCAAGGCCGATGCCGCCGCCGCGGTCACCGGCGACAACCAGCGCCTCAAAGGAAAAATTCTTTCCGCCCTTGACAACCTTGGCGCTGCGAAATACGCCAACCGTGCTGGATTCAAAACCACGTTCTTCTTCAAACTGTCGTTGGGCCATGAAAACGCAAGCTCCATAGAAAGCACCGCGAACCGCCGGACTATCCGTCCCGCACGGACCGCGGACAGATTCACATTAGAATTTCAAACCGGCGGCGCGGGCCGCGTCCGCCAGCGCCTTGACGCGACCGTGATAGCGGTAAGCTCCGCGATCGAAGGCAACCCGGGTAATATTTTTTTCGCGGGCTTTATCCGCGATGAATTTTCCGATTAGTGCGGCGGCCTTGACGTTTCCGCCGCTCCCGCCGATGGAACCGCGAATGGACTTGTCCATGCTGCCGGCCGAAACCAACGTTCGCCCGCTGGCATCGTCTATGATCTGGGCGTAAATATTTTTCAAACTGCGAAACACCGAAAGACGGGGAAGATCGGTCGTACCGCGGATGGCGCCGCGAACGCGAGCCTGGCGTTGCGCCTGGCGGCGTAGTTTGATGGTTGCCGTTGAACTCATGTTACATTCCTCTCAACGCGGGAATATATCGTCCCCGCCCGCAAAACTCCCGCCTCGCTTACGCGGCGGTGCTCCACCGGGAAGTTACATCGAACCTCCTGGTGCGGAACGAATCGCCCCTGTCTACTTGGCGCCGGCGCCGGCAAACTGTTTGCCGGCCTTGCGACGAACCACTTCATTGGCGTAACGAATACCTTTGCCCTGGTATGGCTCGGGCTTGCGGGTCCGGCGGATATCCGCCGCCAGTTGGCCGACCGCCTGTTTGTCCACCCCGCTGATATTGATGCGGGTTCCCTGTCCGTCGATTTTCACAGCTACGCCGTCGGGAACAGGCAGTTTGATCTGGTTGGCGAAACCGACCGAAAGAAGCACCGCATGATCCCGCAGTTCGGCTTTGTAACCAACGCCTTGGATTTCCAAGTCGCGGGAAAATCCTTCCGCCACGCCTTTGATCATATTGGCAATCAGCGCACGGGTAAGACCATGAACCGAACGACTGATTTTTTCATCGTTCACGCGCTCCACCACCACCTGGTTGACGCCGCCTGCAACGGCGGCGATCACCCGGACGTTGGGATGATGCGCCAGCGAAAGCTTTCCCTTTGGACCTTCCACCTGAATGTCGCGCCCCTGCACGTGCACTTTTACATTAGAAGGAATGAAAACAGGTTTTTTTCCTATACGGCTCATGATTAACCTCGTCGTGACACGGGTCGCGACATTAAGCCCCGGTCATTCCCGCCGACGCTGCGGAGGCGGTATGTCCAAGGGAGACTTTCATTTAGTACACCGTCGCCAGCAACTCTCCGCCGATGTTCCGCTGGCGAGCCTGACGATCGCTCAACACGCCGCGGCTCGTGGAGAACACGGCGACGCCCATGCCATTGATAACCTTCGGAAATTCATTCACGCCCCGATAAATCCGGCAACCCGGCCTGCTGGCGCGCTTGATATCCTGAATGATCGAATCGCCCGCCGGCGTATACTTGATCGTCAGGCGGATCAGCCCTTGGTGCGTTGCGTCATCCAGGATGCAATAGTCGGTGATGTAGCCCTCCTCTTTGAGTACGCGGGCGATGCCCTCGCATATCCTGGAATTCTTCACATCCACCGTTTTATGCCGCGATCGGGCGGCGTTGCGCAACCGGCAGAGCATGTCGGCAATTGTGTCGGTCATGGTTTCCTCATTTTCATAAGCCTCTTACCAGAGAGAACCGGTCGCTGGCATCTTTTCTTGATATCGCGTTCATTCATAAGGACCGGGGCGAACCCGGCGGCACGCGTGGCCGGCGTCTACCACGAACTTTTCTTAAGACCGGGTATCATGCCGTCGGCGGCAAGTTGCCGAAGCACGATACGCGATATGCGGAATTTACGATAATACCCGCGCCGGCGTCCCGTGATTTCGCACCGGCGAGCCAGCCGCGTGGGACTTGAATCGCGCGGCAATCGGGAAAGAGCCACATAATTTCTTTCCTTTTTGAGCTTGGCACGTTCCTGGAAGTATTTGGCCACGAGCGCCTCGCGCCGCTTGAACCGATTTTTCCACGCTGTTGTCGCCATAGATCACACACCTTTTTATTTATTATAACAGATTCCATTAATTTTACCCGGCCTTGCGAACCGCCGCCTCTTCGCGTCGGAAGGGCATACCCAACCGGCCAAGCAGGGCAAACCCGATCTCATCCCTGACGGCGGTGGTGACAATGGTAATCGCCAGCCCCTGGTGAAAGGTCACCTGGTCGGCATGCACCTCCGGGAATACGGTCTGTTCGGTCAGGCCCAGATTGTAATTGCCGCGCCCGTCGAACGCCTTGGGCGAAAGCCCGCGGAAATCCTTGACACGGGGGATCGCCAGCGTGATGAGTCGATCGAGGAATTCCCACATCCGTTGACCGCGGAGAGTGACCTTCGCGCCGATTTCCATGCCCTGGCGAAGCTTGAAATTGGAAACACTTTTGCGGGCCAGGCAGAGCACGGCTTTCTGGCCGGTAATGGCGGTAAGCTCTTTGATCGCCGCTTCGAGTCGGGGTTTTTCCGTGATTGCCTTGCCCAGCCCCATGCTCACGACAACCTTGCTGATGCGAGGCACGGCCAGACAATTCTTAATTCCCAGATCGCGCATCAGCGCGGGAGTAATCTCCTCGCGATAACGCCGGTAGAGACGTGGAACATAACCCGGCGGAAACGGCTGGGGCGGCGCCTCTTCCGGTTCGCGGGCGGGTTTGGTCTTTTTGGCGTCGGCGGGGCGCCGGGATGCGGGGGGGGGCGCGGGCCGATCCGCCTTGGCGGACGGCGCCTTTTCCCGCGGGCCGGCCGCGGGGGATTTCTTTTTACTTTCTTCTTTTGACATATTCATTCACCTTCACAGAATACGCAAAGGAGGCGTCAGGCCTTTCCAACAATGCCCAGTTCGCCGCCGGTTTTTACCGCCACCCGGCGCTTCTGGCCGTCCTGGATGACGAATTTGACCCGCGTGCCCTTGCCGGTTTTCGGATCAACCGGCTGCACCTTGCACTGGTGCAAAGGAGCCGGCTTTTGAAGGCGGCCGCCGCGGCGGTTCTTCTCGCTGCGATGGATGTGCTTCCATACCAGGTTGACGCCTTCCACGAGCACGAGTTCCCGCTCGGGATAAACAGCCAGAACCTTGCCGGTCCGGCCGCGATCACGGCCCGAGCGGACGTACACGATGTCGTCCTTGCGAATACGCGCTGCCATAAGCGTCATCCTTCTTATCATGCGGGCGGGGAATACCCCCGCAAACCTCAGTTTCTCATACCACTTCGCTGGCCAGGGAGACAATCTTCATAAAATTTTTCTCACGAAGTTCACGGGCCACGGCTCCGAAAATACGGGTGCCGCGCGGGCCGCCTTCATTATCGACAAGGACGGCGGCGTTGCGGTCGAAACGAACGTAGCTGCCGTCCGGACGCCGCGTAGGCTGCTTGGCGCGGACAATAACCGCCTTGGCCACCTCGCCCTTTTTAACATCGCCGCCGGGCAGGGCCTTTTTCACGGCGACCACGATCAGATCGCCTATACCGGCGGTACGGCGGGTAAACTTGCCCCGCGCCGACGAACCACCGAGAACTTTGATGCACATCACCTGTTTGGCGCCGGTGTTGTCGGCTACGTCAAGTCGTGTTTGCTGCTGAATCATCGTTGCACCGAAATCCGGATTATCCTCTGGCAATCAACATTTCGAGAGAGCGCGGCCGCCAGAAACCGCGAAATTCACCAACACCTACAGACCCGCCGCGGCGGGTAAATCAGGGCATTCTCCGCCCCGGAATCCCGCCGAATTTTTCTAGCCCCCGGGAGTTTCGGCCGCGGCCGATTCGGCCGGCGGCTTGTGTCGCTCAAACATGCGCGAAGCTTCACCCTGGATCACCGAGAGATCGACCGACAGTCCGCGGCTGACGATACGCACCAGTCGGTAGGACTTGGTCTTGGAGTACGGGCGGCACTGCATCACTTCCACGTGATCGCCCAGACGACTCTCGTTTTTCTCATCATGTACGTGCAGGGCGGTTCGTCGCTTGACGTATTTGTTGTACTTGGCGTGGCGGGCCAAATACTCAAAGACGACCTTGCGGGTCTTGTGAACCTTGTCGCTGGTCACCACACCGATAATTCGTGGCCGGAGGCGACGCTTGGCGCCGGGCTTTTGGTTGGGAGCATTTGTCATATCAATTTCCGATTAACCGAATAACTAGTCCTATTCACCGGCTCGCGTCCGGCAACCGGCGCTGGCGAAGCAGAGTCTCAATCCGGGCAATTTCCTTGCCGGTCTTGCGGAACTGCGACACATCGGCGATTTTGTCGGTCACGGCCTGGGATCTCAAATCGTAGAGCCGCCGGCGGAGTTGGGCCTCGCGCTGTCGACATTGTGTTTCATCGAGAGCCCGGAGTTCGGCCATCATCTGCTTGCGTTTGGTCGCCATATCGCACCCATTGTAAAGCTCATGCGGCACGGGGTCGAATTCACCGGCCGCCGCGAACTACGTCCATCCATGGTCACATCGTGTGCCGCCGGTGAACGAACCGGCAGCGAATCGGCATTTTGCAGGCCACGCGGGAAAACGCCCGCTTGGCCACCGCTTCATCCACGCCGGCAATTTCAAAAAGAATCGTACCCGGCTTGACTTCGGCGGCCCAGAACTCCGGCTCCCCTTTGCCCGTCCCCATACGCGTCTCCAGCGGCTTTTTCGAAAAGCTCTTGTGCGGGAAGATGCGGATGTACACGCGGCCTTCGCGCGCCAGGTAATGGGTGCAGGCCATGCGGCCGGCCTCTATCTGCCGGCCATTGACGCGGCCGGCCTCCAGCGACTGGAGAGCGTATTCTCCGAAGCTCACGCGGTTTCCGCGCGTGGCATTGCCCTTCATCGTGCCGCGCTGTTGCTTTCTCCATTTTACCCTTGCCGGCATCATCGCCATGATTCCATCTCCATTGAGCGCCGCGGATTAACTCCGCCGATCCAAACTCATCCAAACTCTCGCCGCCGGTACGGGCGAAACTGGTTCCGCCTGTGTAAGGGGAGGCCTTTGATCATCTGACGCGGGCATCCCTGACCACTGAAGTATTCCTGATTTCCGACCATCCGCAGCCGATCATAGGGCTGGCGGAATCGCCGGGGCCGCTACCGCCGCCGCGGTCTTCGCGGCGCCCGCCCGGTGCCGGCGGCCTCGGCCGCGGCATCCAACTCGGCGTACAGTCCGCGGTATATCCACACCTTGATGCCGATGACGCCATAAGGCGTTCGGCAATGCACCAGGCCGTAGGAAATATTCGCCTGCAGGGTGTGCAGCGGAATGCTGCCGTTAATCTGTTTCTCCACCCGGGCGATTTCCGCCCCGCCGATGCGGCCGGAAATCTGTATCTTGATGCCCCGAGCGCCGGCATTCAGGGAGGCTTCCGCTTTCTGCTTGAGAACCCGCCGGAAAGAAGCCCGCTTCTTGAGCTGTTCGGCGATTCCTTCGGCCACCAGGCGGGCGTCAAGGTCCGGGTTGGCGATTTCCGCGATTTCTATTTTTATTTTTCGCTGCGTGAGGTTTTCCAGTTCGTCGCGGAGTTTATCGACTTCTGCGCCTTTCGGACCGATCACCACGCCGGGCCGGGCGGTGTGCAGAATAATTTTGAGTTCCTCGCGCGTGCGTTCAATTTCCACCCGCGCCACGGCTGCGTACGGCGGTTTGCGGTTGAGCTTGTCGTCGACGAAATTACGGATTTTATGGTCTTCCACCAGCAACTCGCCGAAAAGCTTCTTGGGCGCGAACCACCGGCTCGACCAGCCTTCCGTAATGCCGGTACGAAAACCGACCGGATTTATTTTCTGACCCATAATGAACCTCTTACGCTAAGTCCCGGAAATTCCGCGGTCTTAGGCCCGCGCCGCTGCGGCGGCCCCGCCGCCCGTTTGATCCGTCTTTCGTGCCGCCGGCGCCTTCTTCCGCCGTTTATTTTCCCGGGCGCCTTCGTCGACCTCCACGGTAATATGGCAGGTCCGCTTGAATATCGAATAACTCTTGCCGCGATCCTTCGGTTGAAACCGCTTGAGGATCGATCCGGCGTCGCAGAAACTGCGCCGCACGTAAAGATCCTCCACATCGGCTTCGCGCTCATCGGCGTTGGCGATGGCGCTTTGGAGCACCTTGCCCACCATCACTGCGGCGCGTTTACGGGAAAACTTCAGCAGGTCCAGCGCTTCGCTGACCGGCTTGCCACGAATCAGATCGGTCAGCAGCCGGGCCTTGCGCGGAGTAATCTTTGCATAACGCCATGTTGATATATAAGGCATAGTCCACCTCGTTCCACAAGCAACGTCCCGCTCGCCGGGATCGTCAGGTCTTGGGTTCCTCTTCCTTTCTGGCCATGGTGTGGCCCCGGAAAACACGCGTCGGAGCGAACTCGCCCAGCTTGTGGCCGACCATGTCCTCGGTCACGAAAACCCGCACGTGCAACCGACCGTTGTGGACCATAAACGTATGTCCGACAAAATCGGGAATAATGGTGCTGGCGCGCGACCAGGTTTTGACCGGCTCCTTAGAATGGTTTTCGTTGAGCCTGTTGACCTTCTCCAGAAGGTGATAGGCCACGAACGGACCTTTTTTTGTACTGCGACTCATACCGGCCTCGTTCCAATCGTTTCCATCATTTCCTTTCTATCTTTGCCAACCCATCCGCATCTTTCCAACACACAGAAACCCGGTTCGCCGGGTCTGCCGCCGGAACACTTCGCGGAACAAGTACTCTTACCTTCTTCGCAGAACCGACTCGCCATAACGCACCGTCATACGGCGACGAATGATCTTGCTGGAGGAATTCTTCCTTGGATTACGCGTCTTTCCACCCTTGGCCGGTACTCCCCATTTGCTCACAGGGTGGCGACCTCCGCCGGAGCGACCCTCGCCGCCGCCCAAAGGATGACTCACAGGGTTCTGCGCCACGCCGCGTACTGTCGGACGAATCCCGCGGTGACGGGTCCGCCCGGCCTTGCCCCAGCGAATATTCGACCAATCCACGTTGCCAACCTGACCAATGGTGGCCCGACACTTCCAGTTGAACTGACGGACTTCGCCGGAAGGCAACTGGATAGTGGCCATCCCAGCATCTTTACCGATCAGACGCGCCGCGCCCCCGGCGCCGCGGACCATGCGGCCGCCCTGGCCCGGGACGGTCTCGATGTTATGAATTTCCAGACCGACGGGAATGATTTCCAACGGCATGGCGTTGCCGGGAGTTTTTTCAATATCGGAGTGGGTTGAGCTTTCGATGGTGTCACCCACGCGCAGCAACTGCGGCGCCAGAATGTAGCGCTTTTCGCCATCCTCGTAATGCAGCAGAGCGATAAAAGCGGAACGGTTTGGATCGTATTCGATGGATTCCACTCTTGCCTTGACGGCGTCTTTGTTGCGTTTGAAGTCGATCCGGCGGTAGAGCTGCTTATGGCCGCCGCCGATGTGCCGGCAGGTGATCCAGCCGCGATGGTTGCGCCCGCCGGTCTTTTTCTTCGGTTCCGTGAGCGACTTTTCCGGCCCGGAACGGGTCAGTTCCTCGAAAGCGTTTACGGAACTCAAACGCCGTCCGGCGGAGGTTGGTCGGTATTGTTTAATCGCCATGATTCACTCGCTTTTGCAGGCACAGATCAATAAATATCGAGCTTTTGCTCGGCATGCACCCACACCAGGGCCTTTTTCCAAGAGGAGGTGGTCGTGTAACCGGTGCGCGTGCGGCGGCATTTTCCTGGCACGACCATCGTGCGAACCGCATCCACCCGAACATGATAAATTTCTTCGATGGCCCTTTGTATCTGGGCTTTGTCGGCCCGGCGATCGACCTCGAAGCTGTACGTATTGCGCTGCGTGCCCAAAAACGCGCTCTTTTCGGTGATCAACGGCCGCTTGATGATTTGAGTTATTTCCAGTTCCATATCCAAATCCTGTCAACGTCGTTTGACGGTGTGCGATCAAGCCTCCGCGCCGGTGGATGATCCCATACCAGCGGCCGCCAGCAGCCCCTCGAGGGCGGACTTGGTCAGCAACAAGGTACGGCAAGTCAGAATGTCGTAGGCATTTATTTCACGGGCGGGTTTGATGGCGGCGGCGGGGATGTTTCGCGTGGACAACAGCAGATTGCGATCGGGCGATTCCGTAGCGATCAGGACGGACCGGTTGATTCCCAGCGCCTTGAGCAGGCTGGCGACCTGCCTGGTTTTCGGTTTTTCCACGCAAAGCTGGTCGAGAATTTTAAGACTGTCGGTCTTGATCTTGGAAAGAATGGCGTTATTTCGGGCGAGGCGGCGTTGGCGGGTCGGCATCAACTGGCGAAAATCGCGGGGTTTTTTGGCGAACGCCATGCCGCCGCCCTTCATGACATTTGTGCGGATGTTGCCGCGTCGCGCGTTGCCCGTGTGCTTCTGGGCGTAAAGCTTGCGGGTGGAGCCTTCCACTTCGCCGCGCCCGCGCGTGGCCACGGTTCCCTGCCGCCGATTGGCATGGTACATCACCACCGCCTGCTTGAGCAGTGCGGGGCGCACTTCGCCACCGAGCAACGCTTCGTCTACGGGCATTTTGGCCACTTCCTGGCCGGCTTGATTGTATACCGGTAATTCAATCATGTTTTCAGCATCCTCGGCCGGAACCACTTGTTCGCGGCCCGCCGCCATTCTAATTAAACGCTCACTTCGTTAAACGCTCACTTCGTCGTGGCGAAATCGTTGGTTATCACATTCTTATCCAAGTCCTAGCTTGCTTGTGCGCACGGTTTACCCGCTGCGGCGGGTAACTTCCGTGGCGTCAACACCTTGTCACTTGGCCGCCGGCTCGGCCATCGTTTTCGCCCGCCGGACAAACACCAGTCCGCCATTGGCGCCGGGCACCGTGCCCCGGATCAAAAGCAGATTCTTTTGTTTATCCACGCCGACCAACGCTAAGTTGCGGGTGGTTACCCGCTCCATGCCCAGATGGCCGGCCATTTTCTTGCCCTTTTTGATCGCCCGCCCGTGGCCGCGTGTGCCCTGACCGCCGCCGATACTGCCCGGCGAACGGTGCTTGCGTTCGGTGCCGTGCGAGGCGGGTTGACCGCCGAAGTTCCAGCGTTTCATCACGCCCTGGAAGCCTTTGCCTTTGCTGGTTCCAATCACGTCCACCCACTTGACGGACTCAAAATTCGATACGTCAACCATGGAACCGGCGGTGAGAACGGGCTTGGCGGGTAATCGTATCTCCCGAAAAAACCGCTTGGGCGCTGTATGGCCCGTCTTTTGGCAGTGACCGACGATCGGCTTGGTGCTGCGCCGTTCCTTAACGTCCTCAAATCCGAGTTGGACGGCGTTGTAACCATCCTTGCCGTCCTGGGTTTTCACCTGCGTGACAACACACGGACCAGCCTGTACGACGGTTACCGGAACTACTGTCCCGGCTTGATCGTAAACACGGGTCATCCCAACCTTGCGGCCGAGAATGGCGGCAAACAGCGTACTCGTACCATTGTCGCTCATGGCATTCCTCTGGCGTCGATAAGGCCTCGCTTGGGAACCCGTTGTCCGCCAGCGTCAGCGGTGTCAGGTTCTCCCGGATATCCCGTCCGGCCGTGTTAAAACAACACCCGGTTGCTTCAACTTACGCCGGCTTGCCGAGGCGGGATTGGCGATTCAGAACACGTCTCATGCGGTTCGGAACCGGGCAACCCGCCCGAGATCACGCAGGTGGCGCCGTTTCGACGGAAAACCAACCTTTTCATGCCACGTGAAACGACGGACTGACGCCGCTTCACGCCTTGATTTTCACGAACACACCCGCGGGAACCACCAGGCGGTTTAAGGCCTCAATGGTCCGCGACGTAGGTTCAAGAATATCGATGATCCGCTTATGTGTGCGGATTTCAAACTGTTCCCGGCTCTTCTTGTCAATGTGCGGCGAACGGAGAACAGTAAATTTTTCAATGCGGGTTGGAATGGGAATAGGTCCGAGCACCTTGGCGCTGGTGCGCTTGGCGTGATCGACGATCTCTTTCGCCGACGCGTCCAAGGCTCGATGGTCATACGCCTCCATTCGGATGCGAATTCGCTCGTGCTGATGGGGGTGCGTAACTGTCGCCATAATTTCCCGTTTCCCGGTAACTTCCGCCCATTTCATCGTCGGGACGACTGCGCCACCGACCGACGGTGCGGGAGTCATCCCCAAGGCGGAACGCAGTAGTTTATCATTTTCCAGGATACTGTCAAACGGACCAATCCAGAGGCCCCCGCCAGGCACGGCGGAAATTTTCGACGGGTTCATCCATTAAATAACCGGCATGGGCGGAACGGATGACCAGATTGGGTTGCTCGGTGATCCGGCCCAGAACGCCAAAACACAGCCCGCGCAGTGAACGGACCACGGTGTCGAAATGTTCGGCGCTGACTTCCAGCAGGTAGCGCGTGGGCGATTCCGAAAACAGCAGCACATCATCGGCGTCGGCGTTTTGGGCGCGGGGAACGGCGGCCAGATCCACCCGGGCGCCCAAGCGGCCCGCAAAAAGCATTTCCGCCAACGCCACCGCCAGACCGCCTTCGGAAAGATCATGGGCGCAGCGGACAAGCCCTTGGTGAATAAGCCCGGCGACTATGCGATGTACCTGCGGAGCCGTCGCGAGATTCACTTTTGGAACACAGCGCCCCAAATGGCCCTCCAACGCCCAGTAATACGAGCCGCCCATATCCCAGGCGGTATTGCCGACGATCAGCAGGTGATCGCCGGCTTGCTTGGCGTCCATGGTGACACAGCGCGAAACATCGGGCACAACGCTCAGTGCGCTGATCAACAGGGTGTAGGGAATACAGATTCGGCGGCCGTTTTCGGCAATGAATTCATTGGAAAGGGAATCTTTTCCGGAAATAAATGGCGTACCAAAGGCTTTGGCGCCGTCATAACACGCCTGGCAGGCGAGAACCAATGCGCCCAGGTGTATCGGATCCGAGCATTTGGGCCAGCAAAAATTATCCAGCAATGCCGTGTGGGCCGGGTCGCCTCCCACGCAGACAACGTTGCGAATGGCTTCATCAATGCCGTTGAGCGCCATCTGATAGGGGTCAATGTCGCCGAAGCGAGGTTGGCATCCGATGGCCAGCGCCAACCCGCGCCGGCTCCCGGGAACGGGACAGAGCACCGCGGCATCGCCGGGACCATCGCCGTCCGGTCCCACCAGGGGCTTAAGTACCGTCGCGGCCTGTACTTCATGATCGTATTGGCGGATGATCCAATGCTTGCTGGCGATGGTGGGCGTGGCCAGCAAGGATGTCAAGGTGGCGGCGTAATCGCGCGGCGAACTAATCTCGGCGCGGCGCGCTTCGGCTAGGACCGGCTCCTGCCACACGGCTTTACGCGTGGGGCGCGGCAACCCGCCGTGAATGAAATTCATGTCCAGAACGGCCACCACGTGCCCTTGGTAATGCAAAGTCAACCGACCCGAACCGTCGAATACGCCGATGTTCGTTGCTTCAACATCTTCGGCCGCGGCCAATTCCAGCAACGGCGCAACATTCCGCGGCGCCACAGCCAGCACCATGCGCTCCTGCGCTTCGCTGATCCAGATTTCGGCGTAATCAAGCCCCTGGTATTTCAGTGGTACACGATCCAGTTCCACCGTGGCACCGGTTTTTTCGCCCATTTCCCCCACCGCACTGGAAAGCCCGCCGGCGCCGCAGTCGGTGATGGCGTGGTACAGCGGCCCACCGGAACAATCACGGGCCTGGAGAAGCACGTCGAGCATTTTCTTCTGCGTGATGGCGTTGCCTATCTGTACCGCATGGCTGAATTCGTCTCCATGCTTATCGGTTACCACGTCGCTGGAGAATGTCGCGCCGTGAATGCCATCGCGCCCCGTGCGACCGCCGATGAGAATAATATGATCACCCGGCTGGGCCGCCCCCTTGGCGGCCAGGTGGCGCGGGAGAATGCCCAGAGTTCCGCAGAATACCAGTGGATTTCCGATATAACGCTGATCGAAATAGATCGCGCCATTGACAGTGGGAATGCCCATGCGGTTGCCGTAATCCCGTACCCCGGCCACCACGCGCTGGGCAATGCGGCGGGGGTGGATGACGCCGGCGGGAAGTTGCTCGCCGGGCGTTTGCGGATCGGCGAAACAGAATATATCGGTGCAGGCGATGGGGCGGGCGCCTCCGCCGGTTCCCAATACATCGCGGATGCAGCCGCCGATGCCGGTGGCCGCCCCTCCGTAAGGTTCGATGGCGGAGGGACGGTTGTGCGTTTCCACCTTCATGCACACGGCGTATTGGTCATCGAAGGCCATGACTCCGGCATTATCCCGGAACACACTAAGCGTCCAGGGCCGGGCCAGCTCGCTGGTGGCGCGAAAAATAGTGGATTGGACCAGGTTGTCGATGATTTGCACCGTGTCGCCCGGCGCATGATGTTCGTGGTGGTCGCCGGCGCCATCGGCCGCCGGATGGTGCGTAAACTCAATGCGGGCCTTGAGCGTTTTATGCACGCAGTGCTCGCTCCAGCTCTGGGCGAGCGTTTCGAGTTCCGCATCGGTTGGATCGCGATCCAGAGAACGAAAATAGTTCTGGATGGTCTGCATTTCCGTCAGATCGAGAAACAAATGTCCCCGTCGGGAGAGAGATTGAAGTTCTTCCGGTGAAAGTGTGCGAATGGGCACTTCCACGCGGCGGAATTCGCGGGACCGGCCCTGTGGAAATTCGTTTGGAACCAAAGGTTCAAAATATACTTGCTCAATGCTCTCATTGGCGAGCAGTCGCCGGGCGATCAATGCGGCGGCGTCAGCCGTCAGGTGGCCGGCAAGAACGTACCGGCGCCCCGTGCGCACCTGCACGGCCGGTTCACCGTTCGTCGCGGACATGTCCAGCAGATCGCCGATGGCCATTTCCGTGCTGGCGGCCACCGGATCCATTACGCCGGGCTTGAGGTGAACCTCAATCAATCGGCCCGAACCCGGCGCTTCATGGCCAAGCACGGGCCGTTCGATGACCGGATCGCACAGCAATTCATGAGCAATACGGCGGACCTGTTCTTCCCCCAGCGCCGCGGGTGGCGCCTGGAGGAGAAAAACGCGGGCGGTGCGAACCGCGTGCACCTCCGCCATCCCCAACTGACGGATTTCCGCCAATACGGCGGCCCCAGTGGGATCGTCCGAGGAATGGAGCGGGTGGACCTCTATGCGGTAAACAGCCATGCCTGTCAGCTCGTCGAAGATTTACGCCCAATCTTTCCCGCCGGCCATCGGAACGTAAACGAGTATCGTTTATCCCTTGTTCCAGAATTTGGCGCCGTACACCGCCTGTTCGCCAAGTTCCTCTTCAATGCGCAGCAGTTGATTGTACTTGCACACGCGATCGGAACGGGCCGGCGCACCGGTTTTGATCTGGCCGCAGTTGGCGGCCACGGCGATGTCGGCGATGGTGGCGTCTTCCGTTTCACCGCTGCGGTGGCTGATCACCGCGCTGTAGCCGTTGCGCATGGCCAGTTGGATGGCTTGCATGGTCTCGGTGAGCGTACCGATCTGGTTTACTTTCACCAGGATGCTGTTGGCAACGCCCAGGCGGATTCCCTTTTCCAGAAAAGTGGTATTGGTCACGAAAATATCATCGCCGACAAGTTGAGTTCCGCCGCCCAGCCGCTCGGTAAGTTTCTTCCAGCCGTCCCAATCCCCTTCGGCCAGGCCGTCTTCCAACGATCGAATGGGATATTTTTCCACCCATTTCGACCAGATGCCGATCATATCATCGGCGGTCATGAGGGTCCCGGGGTCGCTTTTGAAAAGTTTGTATTTTTTCTTCTCGTGATCCCATAGCTCGCTGGCGGCGGGATCCACCGCAATGAAAATATCCTTGCCCAGCTTGTAGCCGGCGGCTTTGACGGCTTCGGCGATTACTTCCAGGGCTTGTTCGTTGGACTGGAGGCTCGGCGCAAAGCCGCCTTCATCGCCAACGGCGCAGCCAAGCCCTTTTTTGTGCAGCACCTTTTTAAGACTCTGATAAACTTCTGCGCCCATGCGTAAAGCGTGCGCGAAATTGACGGCCCCCCACGGCTGGATCATGAATTCCTGAAAGTCGACGTTGTTGTCGGCATGTTTGCCGCCGTTGAGAATATTCATCATCGGCACGGGTAATACCTTGGCGGAAGTTCCGCCGAGATAGCGATACAGCGGCAGGGAGCTGGCGGCGGCGGCGGCTTTGGCCACGGCCAGGGACACGCCGAGGATGGCGTTGGCGCCCAATTTGCTTTTGTTGGGCGTGGAGTCTAGTTCAATCATCAATTGATCGATATGTTCCTGGTTGCGCGGATCGAGTTCAATGAGTTCCGGGGCGATTTTGGTGTTCACGTTCTCCACCGCCTGGAGCGTTCCTTTGCCGCCGTACCGCTTGGCGTCGCCGTCGCGCAGTTCCACGGCTTCGTTTTCGCCGGTCGAAGCGCCGCTGGGGACTGCGGCCCGGCCAAGGGTTCCGTCGCTTAGAATCACATCCACTTCGATGGTGGGATTGCCGCGGGAATCGAGTATCTCCCGCGCGTGGACCTGTTGGATCATTGCATACATGGTTGGCTTCCAATCCGTTTTTTATGCGAAAAACACCGGCCGCCGGTCGCGGCGGCGCGCGTCGCCGGCCGGGTGAATGTAGCACGGGATGGCGCCGGCTGGCAAGGAGTCATACCTGATCAAACAGATTGGGCGCGACCAGATACCCCTGGGCGGCGAAATATTCCATCGCCTCGTCCACACTCCCAAAGAGCCTGCTCGCCGCCTGCGTGATGAATGGACTCGGCGCGGCTTTCGACCGCCAGATCACGTAGACTTCCCGCGCATGGTCGTGTGCGTGCTGCAGCTCGCGCTCCACACCGCTGGAAAGACCCGGTCGGCCGCCGGGTAATTGGGGTATGTACGAAATGATCATGTCGCTTTGCCGCACCATCATGAAATCGCGGGCGCAAATCTGGCCGTCGATGTCGCCTCCAATGGAAATGATCTCCGCCGTGCGTAAGGGCGGATGATGATCGTCTGGCGAAATGGAGATCGTCTGCCGGCCCTCGGCTGCCGCCACCACGGCTCGGACATGGAGAGTCTTTTCATCCACGTCGCCGGGATCGAAAGTGATGAAACTCTCGGCCATGCGGCGACGAAATTCGTCGATTTCGTTCTGCGTCTGCGGCAGGTCCAGCACGTGGCTCATGGGAAAACTCGGATAAACTTTGCGCATCCGGGGCCGTAAGAGCAGGCGGAATAGCGTCATGGCCGTGCTTTGATGCCGGCCGCGCGCCAGTACATAAAACTCGCCCGGATGCACGGGATCGACTCTGGCCAGAATTTCGGTGGCCAGAATTTCCTCTTCGCGCCACACCATCAGGTCTTTGAGCGAATGTTCCACGTTGTGGTCTCGAATCAGCCGTTGGTGCACGGTCTGTACGTTATCCAGAAGAGTTACGTAAATATCTGCGCGGAATTGGGCCAACTGGTCGAAGTCAAATGCCGCAAATAAACCCTGCTTCCAGCGAAATGTCGCATGCGAATTGACAATCACATTCGGGTGCCCGGGCAGTTCGGCCAGAATGTCCCGGAATACCGCCCGCCGCAGGCTGTTGAGCCGCCAGAGCGGTAAATCCAGAATCCGGCCGGGCTGCACGTCCCGCGCCTCGCGGTACATCATCTGCCCGACATGAAACACTTTGAGCTTTTCGCCGGCGGCCCGGGCGATCGCCTCCACTTCATCCAGATACGCCTGGCGGTCCAACCCCACCTGCCCGGTCAGCAACATTCGCATGAAAACCTCTCCTTGCTGGAGAAGATTCTATGACGATCCGGCGAGGAGCGACAGCAACCATTTACAGATTACAGACGAGGCGCCTGGTGTTCAAACGGGCAAGGCGGAGTATATAATCCGTGCATGAACTTCGGCTGCGGCGGCGGAAGTTGCGAACCGGCGAGGCGAATGATGAACCCGATTCAACAGACGGATCCGGCGCTCTGGCAGGCTCTTTGTGATGAACAGGAACGCCAGGAATCGACGCTGGAGCTTATTGCCAGCGAGAATCACGTCTCGCCGGCGGTGCTGGCGGCGGCAGCCACGCCGCTGACGAACAAATATGCGGAAGGTTATCCGGGCAAACGCTACTACGGTGGGTGCCAGTTCGTGGACGTCGTGGAGAACCTGGCCCGCGACCGCGCCAAAAAGCTTTTTGGCTGCGCGCATGTGAATGTGCAGCCGCACTCCGGATCGCAGGCCAACCAGGCGGTGTTTCTGGCCCTGTTGCAACCGGGTGATCCAATCCTGGGGTTGCACCTGGATCACGGCGGTCATTTGACTCACGGCAAATCAGTCAATCTCTCGGGCAAGTGGTTTCAGGCCTTCCATTACAGTGTGGATCCGAAAACGGAACGCATCGACATGGCCGAAGTGCGCCGCCTGGCCCGTGCGCACAAGCCCAAACTTATCATCACCGGCGCCAGTGCCTATCCGCGGATTTGGGACTTCGGGGCATTCGCCGAGATTGCGCATGAAGTCGGCGCGGTGCAGATGGCGGACATCGCGCATTTTGCGGGCCTGGTGGCGACGGGGCTGCACCCTTCGCCGATACCGCACGCGGAATTTGTAACCACCACCACGCACAAGACGCTGCGCGGTCCGCGTTCGGGTTTGGCGATGTGCGGGGCCGAGTGGGCGAAGAAACTAGATTCGGCGGTGTTTCCCGGCCTGCAAGGGGGGCCGCTGATGCACATCATCGCCGCCAAGGCGGCGGCGTTCGGCGAGGCGCTGCAGCCGGAATTCAAAGTCTATGCGCGGCAGATTCTCCGCAATGCCCAGGCGCTGGCGGAGGAATTGCAACGGCGCGGTTACCGGCTGGTTTCCGGAGGCACGGACAACCACCTGATGCTCATCGACCTGCGGGCCAAGGATCCGAACCTGACCGGCGCGGCGGTGGAATCGTGGCTGCAGACGGCCGGTATTATTGTAAACAAAAATATGATTCCATTTGATACACGACAGCCCCGGGAGACTTCGGGCATACGCCTGGGAACGCCGGCGCTGACGACCCGCGGCCTGCGGGAGCCGGAGATGAAAAAAGTCGCCGCGTGGCTGGATCGCGGCGCTTCCAGCGGCGGCCAGGCCGCGGCGCTGGATAAAATCCGCGGCGAGGTCGCCGAATTCGCCCGGCAATTTCCCCTGCCGCATCTGCAATGCCGGGCGGTCGCCCTGCCGGGCGAACCAATCGCGGGCGAACGGAATCTGGAGTCGTTCTCGAAAGTTCCGTCCGATGCGTAAGAGCCTCTCCGGCATGGGCTCTAAGGGACTGTAACAAAATAACTTGATTCTTTCGCCATGTCATAGCCGATAATAAAAGCATGACACAAGAACGGACGCTTGATGGCAAGTATGAAGTCTTGCAAGCCGCCCTGAACGAACGCACGC
>JAKBMM010000085.1 GCA_021831565.1 Planctomycetota bacterium | reverse complement strand
GTCCGCTCGTCCAGCAGCGTCCAGACTGAGGCAAATTTCTCCTGGAGTTGGCTGAAGGTTCTCATGCCCCCACAGCATACTCACTCCTGGACCTACTTGCTACCTTTATTTATTAACGACGCCTAAGAATCCATCTCCAAAGAGATCCAGCCCGCGCCGCGGTTTATTGAGATAGATTGTATAGACCGCGCCGGAATTGGCCGTCCGGCGCCTGTGGTTAGAACCGCTCGCTCCATTCTTTCGGCAACTGCGGCGTGGCCCCGGCGCAAGTGCAGACAAAGGCTCCCACCCGGGCGGCATATTGATGCGCCTGGGGAATGGCCCGGCCTCGCAGCAGTCCCACCGCCAGGGCGGCCGCAAACGCATCGCCGGCGCCCACGGTGTCAACCACACGAATGGCCTGGCCGGGAATTTCATCGACGCCGTCGGGGCTGTAAAGCACGCTGCCTTTTTCTCCCTGCGTGCGGGCGATCAGCCGCAGTGGATATCGCTTAAACAGTTGCCGTGCGATCTCCTGGGGATTCCCCGTCATTCCCAGCAATTTCGCCACAACGGGCATTTCTTCATCGTTGAGTTTGAAGATATTGCTTTGGGTCAGGGTGCGGTCGATGACTGCGGCGTCGAAATAGTGCTGGCGAAGATTGATGTCGAAGATGCGCAGGCAGCGGGGGGACGTTGCGGCTAGCAGGCGCTGGATGGTGTCGCGCGAGACGGGCGAACGCTGCGCCAGCGTACCGACGCACAAGGCGTCGGCGGAGGCGACCAGCGCCGCCAGTTCGTCGTTGGCGAGCATGAAATCCCAGGCGGCGTTTTCATGGATGATGTATTGGGCCTGCCCCCGCGCATCCAGTTTGACGCTCACCGTGCCGGTGGGATGATCGCAGTCCATGTCGATGTATGTCCGCTCCAGTTGCATGGCTGCGAGCCGCTGGAGAATTTCCCGTCCGAGGGAATCCTTGCCGATGCGACTGATCACAACGCCCCGCGCGCCCAGGGCGGCGGCGCAACTGGCGAAGTTCGCCGGCGCCCCGCCCAACTGTTTCCCGTTCGGCAGAAGATCCCAGAGAATTTCCCCCAGCCCCACGACAATCGGCCGTTCGCTACGCTTGTTCATGGATTGTTTCCATAGGTGATTGATCCCTGGTTTTTTGGATAAGTATACGATGCGCCGTCGGAAGTAAGACAGGAGTTGTATGTTTTTTTTGCGCGGCCCCGGTTTGCTGGGAGCATCCCCTTATTGGAACTGGCGAAAATGAGCCGGCTGGAGCAGAAAAAGCAGCGTCCCGCGTCCTGTTTTTGTATCCAATTCCACGGCGGCGACAGCGCCTTTTTTCATTTCGCAATCGCCGGCCTGGCCGAAGCATAATTGGCCGATCCATGAACTGAGAATCGGTTCGTGGCCGACGACGATCACCCCGCGTATTTTCCCGTCCATTTCCCGCAGGCGGACCAGCAGGGCATGGAGGTCTCCCGGCGGCGCCAGGCTCGGTTCAAGCTTGAGAGCCAGGGTGGTTTTATCGCGGCCTTCCAGCTCCTCGGCGAGAATCTCGGCGGTTTGTTTCGCCCGGACCAGCGGCGAGGCGAGAATCCAATCGATTTCCGGATCAAGAGCGGCCAGGCCGCGGGCGACGCGGCGGAATTTGCGCACGCCCTCCGGCGCCAGGGGGCGGAGGGCATCGGAAATATCGGGTGTGGCGGCGACGGCGATGGCATGTCGGCAAAGGTAAAATTTCATCGGAGTTCCCCGCGGTTATTCCACCGCTACACGCGACGGTGAATAAAAATAGTTTCTCCGGAAGAGCACCACAAGTCGCCGTCGATGGCGGCGATGGCGGCTTGGGCGACATCATCGGGTTGAAGGATGGCTTGTGCGGAGACCTTCGGTGCGATCTCCAGCGAACGGAACATGGATGTTTCCACCGCGGCCGGCGCGATACAGACGGCGCGCACGCCGGCGTCGCGTCCTTCCCGGGCCGCGGCCAGGGTAAGCAGGTTCAGGGCCGCCTTGGCCGCACCGTATGCGCCAAGGCCGGGGAAAGGATTGCGCGAAGCTTCGCTGGAAATATTGACAATGACGCCGCCGGCGTCGGGACCCCCGCGGGCGGGGCCGCTTCCCGGCGGGATCTGCGTGCATTGATTATGCTGGCGAAGGAACACCGGCCAGACGGCGCGGATGGTGTAAAAAGCCGAGGAAAGATTGGTGTCCAGGATTTGCCGCCATTGGGCGGGCGTGGTATCAGCCAGGGAAATCATCGGAGCCAGGCCCGCCACGTTTAAGAGCGCGTCGATGCGGTTCTTCCACGCGCTCGCTCGTTCGATAAGCTCTCCGGCCCGGTCGGGATCGCTCACATCCGCCGGTACGCAGAGAACCTCGGCGCCGTTGCGGCGAAGCTCTTCGGCCAGGCGATGCAGGGCGTCGGCGCCGCGGGCGTTTAATGCCAGCGCCCAACCCCGCGCGGCCAGCCGGCGCGCCAAGACCGCGCCGATGCCGCCTGTGGCTCCCGTAATTACCGCGATTTTTTTGCTATCGGTCATACGCCTGGGTTTCAAACGACGTAAGTGGGTTCCGCCCGCCGGCGCGATCCGCGCCGTTTCGATGGAGCAGCTTCCGCCACAACGCGCGGGCGGGTGGGAAAAATGCATATATATAAATGCCAAGCAGAACGGTAAGCTGCGGCTGCCAGAGCACCAGCAATCCCACCAGTACGGCGCGGACCACGTAGGAAAAAGGACGGCGCCCGCGCAGGTACTGGTTAATCAAATGCCCGTAACTGATCCGGCTGACCATCAGAATCGCCGTGAACAGTAAAATGATCGGCATGGCGTAGGGGAATATCCCGGCCATAACCACCCCGACGAGGGGCGGAACGTGGAACGGCAGGATGTGCGGCGAACCAGGCTGGAGCGCTTCAAAAAAAATTACGCTCGCGGCGATCACTCCGGCGGCGCCGGGCGAGGGCAAACCCCGGAACGCCATGTGCTCTTCGATGGCCCGCCGGTTGAGAGTATTGAATCGCGCCAGTCGCAGCGCCGTGCACGCCACGTAAATCGCCGCGATGATCCAGAAAAACCGGCCGAGCATGCTTTGGCCCAGCGGGCCGACAATCTCCAGCGGACCGGCCGCGCCGTGCGAGAGCAGGCTGGAAACTATTTTCAGGCACAAAAACGCCGGGACAATGCCAAAGCTCACCATGTCGGCCAGAGAATCAAGTTCGGCGCCAAAATTACTCGTGGCGCGGGCCAGCCGGGCTATGCCGCCGTCGAGCACGTCGAAGAACATCGCCGCAAAAATCAGGTAACCGGCCACCGCGTATTTTTCGCTTACTACCCCGT
>JAKBMM010000058.1 GCA_021831565.1 Planctomycetota bacterium | reverse complement strand
GCCATTCTCGCATTACGGGCGGCGTGGAAAAGCCAGGATGCCCGCTGGGAACGGCTGTGGGCCAACCGCCCAGCTTACGTTTTGGCCAAGATACGAAAAAAAGCTGCATAAACTGTCACAGGCCCATACCCCTCCACCGATGAGGAGCAGGCCATCCATATCGATTTCGTCTATCCTGACGCCAGCAAGGATTTGAACCGATGGCTGCCGCTCGTTAAGTGGCTCTTGGCAATTCCACACTACATTGTCCTTTTCATATTGTGGATATCCGCAATAATCGTGGTGTTTCTGGCTTGGTTCACCATACTTTTTACGGGTAGGTATCCTAGGGACATGTTTGACTTTGTGGTCGGCGTCTTCCGCTGGCAGATGCGAGTCCAAGCCTACGCCTTCCTGCTTGTAACAGACCGCTATCCGCCATTCAGCCTCCAACCTTGAAGCCACGATCGTGTTGACACGGTGCGTATCCGGTAATGCCCGGCCAGTTGCCCGCGCAGTGGTTTGGCTCACGGCGGGCCAGGAGTCAAGCCTATGTACGATGCGCTACACGCGCGTACGCAACGGCTCATTTAACCGGGCGGCTTCGGCCCGCGCTTCCGGTGTAATTTCCACCGTCACCGCCATATTTTCCATTCTATGCGGTATAGCACGGGCAAGGAAGAACCTTGATACGGTTCTTGGAAATCCGGGACAGCTTGATCGGTTGTTTGAATACGCGGTTCGCCGGTGGGTTACAAAAAAAGACCGAAGCCGCCCTTGCGGGCGGCTTCGGTCATAAATCCGGCGCTCACCTACTCTTGCACTGATGAGCACTACCATCGGCCGTCAGGGCTTTACGCTGCTGTTCGGAATGGGAAGCGGTGTTACCCCTGACGTATGGGCGCCAGAAATCCGGATGGGCCGGTTTCCCGACCCGTCCGGGTAATTCGCCGTTCTTTGGCGAATGAAGATTGCGTGTGTGTCAAAATAATCCGTGAAGCTGATAAATCAAAGAGCGCTTAGAGTTACTCTGGTGGCAAGTCACCTGGAAGATTCGGGTGGATCCAGTTTCAGCCAGACCGCCGAAGCGGTGACGCCAAAAAAGGAAACGATCGAAAATCAAGGTGGCCAAGCCAATTGCCTGTTAGTACCGGTCAGCTAAATGCGTTACCGCACGTACACTTCCGGCCTATCAACCAGTTAGTCTAACTGGAGGCTATAGGGACGTCTCATCTTGAGGGAGGTTTCACGCTTAGATGCTTTCAGCGTTTATCCTTTCCGGACATAGCTACCCAACGATGCCCCTAGCGGGTCAATTGGTATACCAGGGGTCCGTCCATCCTAATCCTCTCGTACTAGGGATGAGTCCTCTTCAAACGTCCTGCGCCCACGGCAGATAGGGACCGACCTGGCTCACGCCGGTCTGAACCCAGCTCGCGTACCGCTTTAATTGGCGAACAGCCAAACCCTTGGGACCGCCTTCAGCCCCAGGATGCGATGAGCCGACATCGAGGTGCCAAACCGCGCCGCCGCTATGGACGCTCGGGCGCGATCAGCCTGTTATCCCCGGAGTACCTTATATCTGTTGAGCGATGACCCTTCCACTTGGAATCACCGGATCACTTGGTCCTGCTTTCGCATCTGCTTGTCATATCCGACTCGCAGTTAAGCTGGCTTATGGCCATGCCCTTACAGCGCGGTTTCCATTCGCGCTAAGCCAACCTTGGAACTCCTCCGTTACCTTTTAGGAGGAGACCGCCCCAGTCAAACTGCCCACCTAACAGTGTCCCACAGCCGGCTTCACGGCGTGTGGTTAGATCTCAAATGTAATAAGGGTGGTATTTCACCGTTGGCTCCCCACCGGCCGAAACCGGCGGATCAAAGCCTCCCACCTATCCTACGCATACAACACCTGGGATCGCTATCAGGCTACAGTAAAGGTTCACGGGGTCTTTCCGTCTTGCCGCGGGACTGTGGTATCTTCACCACAACTCCAATTTCACCGAGTCTCCCTTTGAGACACTGGTCCAGTGATTACGCCATTCATGCGCGTCAGAACTTACCTGACAAGGAACTTCGCTACCTTAGGACCGTCATAGTTACGGCCGCCTTTTATCGGGGCTTCAGTCGCCAGCTTCACCTTGCGGTTGACCGGCTTCCTTAACCTTCCGACAGCGGGCAGGCGTCAGTCTGTATACGTAAGCTTGCGCTTTAGCACAGACCTGTGTTTTTGATAAACAGTTCCCAGACCCTTTTCTCTGCGGCCCGCCTTGCGGCGGGCACCCCTTATTGCGAACGTACGGGGGAAAATTGCCTAGTTCCTTAAAGGGAGTTGTCTCGAGCGCCTGAGGCTATTCGCCTCGTCTACCTGTGTCAGTTTGTGGTACGGGCGTACGTATCGTCCGGCGGCGGTTTTTCTCGGCTGTTGCTTCGCCGGCTTCGGCATCCAAGCGGCCTCGGCCTTGCGGCACACCCACGTCTAACCGGGTGACCGACTCTGCAACAGCGTCACGCGCCATCAACCTTTACGCACGGTGCGGGAATATTGACCCGCTATCCATCGCCTACGCCTTTCGGCCTTGGCTAAGGTCCCGACTAACCCTGGGCGGATTTACCTTCCCCAGGAAACCTCAGACTTACGGCGAGCAGGATTTTCACCTGCTTTATCGTTACTCATGCCGACATACGCACTTGCTGGCGCTCCAGCCGTTCTTCCGATCGACCTTCAACGCTGCCAGCAACGCTCCTCTACCGCTCCGATTGCTCGGAGCCCGCGGCTTCGGTGGATGCCTTATTCCCGGTCATTTACGGCGCCCTATTTCTCGGCCAGTAAGCTTTTACGCACTTTTTAAATGGTGGCTGCTTCTAAGCCAACATCCTGGCTGTCACGGAAATAAGACTTCCTCTATAACTAAGACATCCTTTGGGACCTTAGCCGGCGATCAGGGTTGTTTCCCTTTTGACCCAGGAGGTTATCCCCCCGGGTCTTACTCCCGTGGAACTCGCACCGGTATTCGGAGTTTGATTGAAGCAGGCAGCCTTGCGGGCCCCTGGCTTCATTCAGTAGCTCTACCCCCGGTTTGATATGACACGAGGCTACCCCAAAAGGTATTTCGAGGAGTACCAGATATCTCCACGTTTGATTAGACTTTTACTCCTCCCCACAGGTCACGACAGACCTTTTCAACGGTCACGTCTAG
The DNA here is from genome assembly GCA_021831565.1 of Planctomycetota bacterium. Taxonomy (GTDB): domain Bacteria; phylum Planctomycetota; class Phycisphaerae; order WQYP01; family WQYP01; genus JAKBMM01. The sequence continues at coordinate 12,166 of JAKBMM010000058.1, read as the reverse complement.
CGGTCCTCCTGAAGCGGTTAAGCCTCATTCAACCTGCCCATGGGTAGATCACGTGGTTTCGGGTCTATCACTCACGACTTCATCGGCCTGTTCAGCCTCGGTTTCCCTGCGCCTCCGGTCCGTAAGACCTTAGGCTTGCCATGAACGATAACTCGTCGGCCCATTATGCAAAAGGTACGCGGTCAGGCCACTTCCCCCTTGCGAGGGAAGATCCGCCCTTCCACGGATTGTAGGTATACGGGTTCAGGTGCTTTTGACTCCGCTAACAGCGGTGCTTTTCAACATTCAATCGCCCTACTGGTTCGCTATCGGTCGTGCAGTAGTATTTAGCCTTGGGCGGTGGTCCGCCCTGCTTCACACGAGATTTCACGAGTCTCGCGCTACTCTGGTACCTCTAGAGGCTTTGCGGTTTTCTCCTAAAAGGGCTATCACCCGCTATGGCTCGCCTTTCCAGACGATTCGGATAACCGCTCGGCTCTCACGTTGAGGCCCGCAACCCCGGGGTTACCCCCGGTTTGGGCTATTCCGCGTTCGCTCGCCGCTACTGACGGAATCGATTTCTCTTTCTTTTCCTGCAGGTACTTAGATGTTTCAGTTCCCTGCGTTCGCTCGCACCCGCCTATACATTCAGCGGGCCGTTTCTGGGTTTCCCCATTCGGTAATCTCCGGATCATAGCTTGTTTGCCAGCTCCCCGGAGCATATCGGAGGCTACGCCGACCTTCTTCGCCTCTGCACGCCAAGTCATCCACCGTATACCCTTGGTAGCTTGACCACCTTGACTTTAAACCGTTCCCCTTCCCGTCGGCATGCGACCATTGCGACGTGTCGCAACAGCCGCAACACCAGCGGAACCGGAAAACCTGCAAGTCATTCCCGGAGAACCGGGAGAGCCAAGCCACCTGAGCAACTCTGGTTGATGCTTCTACAATATGTGTAGATGCACACTTTTTGCGCTCTTGACCACGCGGCAAAACATCTTCTTGTTCCGTTACTCACGAAAGAGTCCGGACCGCAACGATGCCGCCGCGTGTTTATAGCTTCGATGTGGAGTTATTTTGAACCACATCACGCAATCTTCACTTGTCAAAGAGCTCGCTAATCCGATATCCGGATTTCGGCGTTCGCTCAGCCGGTTCGAGAGATAATGCTTACCTCCCACCACTGGGCGGGCGCTGAATTCCGCATTTTGTTTTTCGAGGCGGGGCGTCGATCTCCACCGACGGCCCCATGGAAGGCTGGGAATCCGATCAGGTGGGGTTCAACCGATGCTTACCGCCACAAGCGTGATTGGCAATCGCATCTCCTTGAAGGGCGGCACTGTACCGCCGACGATTCCTTTCTGTCAAGCAAGACCCTTTACGAACGGGTCTGGTCCATAAAGCTTAGCATAGCGGGGCGATTCGGGGATGTCAAGCGACCCTGAAAATTATTTTTCTATCGCCATCCACGGCGGTTATCCACCGGAGGTCCGCGTCTACCCCATGCAATTCTTATAAGGGCAATGCCCCGGCATGTCAAGTCGCTTTTTCAAGATTGTTCCATGGTCATCTGAATGGCGAATCGAACCACTTCATTTCTGCCGGAGAGATTGAGTTTTTCCTTGATGTGCCCGCGATACGCATCGATGGTTTTAATGCTCAAGTGTAAAAGACGGGCGATTTCCCGCGTTGATTTGCCCTGACCAATCAACTGAAAAACCTCCAGCTCCCGGTCGCTTAAAAGTTCCAGCGACGAGCGGCGCGACCGGTCGGCGTCGGCGGCGAGCCGCCGCAGCGCCCGCGATGTCATAGCCTCGCTAACATATATTTCACCAGCCATAACCTTGCGGATGGCCAGCAGAATTTTATCCGTCGCCTCCTGCTTCATGATGTATCCGCGCGCCCCGGCGCGCAAGGCCCGTTCCGCATACATGTTTTCATCATGCATCGAAAGCACCAGCATGGGCAGGTCCCGATAGCGGTTTTTGATGTCCTTAATCAGTTCCAAACCGGATTTGCCGCGGAGCGACAAATCCACAATCGCCAGATCCGGCGAGAGCGACGCGAGTGCGTCCAGGGCGGAATCGGCGTCGGCGGCTTCGCCGCACACATGCATGTCTTCGGCGCCCTCAATAAGCAGGCGCAGCCCCTGCCGGGCGATCGGATGATCGTCGATGATCAAAATGCGAAGGCGGGAACCGGCCAATCGGTTCGCCCGGGCGCTAGCTTTGTTCATCGGTGGCGGCCTCCGCGGAATCTTCCGGCCAGCCCAGAGAGCAGAGCACCGTGGCTCCGCGCCCCGGGGCGCTGTGCACGTCCAGTTTTGCCCCGATCACCCGCGCCCGGTAGTCCATGATGTGCAGGCCCATTCCCCGGCGGCGCTCCTGCGAAAAACCCGCGCCGTCGTCGCGCACCGCAAGCTGGAGACCGGGCCCCTGGGTACACAAAGATATCTTGATATGCCTGGCGCTGCCGTGGCGAACGGCGTTGTGCACCGCTTCCTGCGCGATACGGTAAAGATGGATCGCGGTGGAAAGGCTCGTACCCGCCGGCAGAGCGTCGGCCCGAACCGGGCAAGCGATGGAAAACAACTTTTCCGTGCGAAAACCCAGCTCCTGCAGTGCCGTGGGCAGTTCCGCACAATCGCCGATCGGTTGCAGGCCGCGGGCCAATTCCCGGCTCTGCGCTATGCCTTCGTTGAGCAGGCTGGTTACCCGTTCGATCTCGGGCAGCAGCGCCGGCGCCGCCTGCCGGATCCGACCGGCCAGCGCCTTGGCCAGCAACGCCGCACCAGTGAGCAACTGCCCCAGACCGTCATGGAGATCCTGGCCGATGCGCTGCTGTTCGCGTTCGCTGATGGCCAATACCTGGGCTTCCATGCGTTTGCGTTCGCTCAGGTCGCGGATAATGCCGGTGAAATAGCGCCGGCCTTCGATTTTCTGCTCTCCCACCGCCAGGTACATCGGAAAAGTATTGCCATCTTTACGTTTACCAACCACTTCCCGTCCAATACCGATGATCCGCGCCTGGCCCGTTCGCAGATAATCATCCACATAACGTTGATGCTCCCGGCGGGCGGACTCCGGCATCAGAATCTCGATCTTGCGCCCCAAAGCCTCCCCGGCGGTCCAGCCGAAGATCCGTTCGGCGGCGGGATTAAACAATTCGATCGTGCCGGACTCATCCATGGTAATAATGGCGTCCACGGCCGTTTCCACAATGGCCCGGATCTGGGCCGTGCTTTTCCGCAAGGCCGCCTCCAACCGCACCCGTTCCGTGATGTCAATTCCCGTAACGATCACCCGCGCGCCGGTGGATTGGGATTTCGGCTCGGCACAGGCATGGCAGGCAAACACACGCCGGCGGCCGTCGGGCGATAGGATTTCCAGGTCAAAGCGCCTTTCCTGCGCGCGCGCATTTTCACCGTCGATCTCGCCCAGCGCCTTGTGCCGCTGTTCGGGCGGCAACATCCGATCCAAAAGGTCTTTATCCGGCAGGGAACCGGCGGGAAGGGCCGCCAGGTCGGTGAACGTGTGGTTGGCCCGCACCACTCGCCCGCGCGCGTCGAGCACGAACGCCAACAGCCCCGGCACATCAACTATTCCATTCGCCAAGATTGGCTCGCCAATCATTCCAAGCGTCCAGATTCTCCGCCGTTGACGATACCACAATCCTCAAATAAAGGGGGCTGCTCCCACAACCGCCTTATTTGATCGCCACTTCCCGGTCCGCCGCGGACGCCCGATATACCCCGTCGATAATCTTCTGTACCGCGATGCCCGCTTCGCCCGGGGCCTCCAGCGGCTTGTCGTACAGGCAGCCGTCGACGAAATTTCGCAATTTCAACCGGAACAAGGCCGCAAAGTCGCAGTTTGGCAGGTACGCCGGCACGGAATTCACCATGGTTCCGGCCCGGTCGGTAAAAATGGCCGGCGGATCCCACGTGCAGCCTCCCTTTTCACCCACGAGCGTGAAATTCCACACGTCGCGTTCCACGTGCGCCGCGAAGGACGATTCTATATGCATGATGGCTCCATTTTCGAAACGAATCTGACCCACCGCCAGATCTTCCACGGTGTAAGTTTTCCAGTCCCAATTGGGCCACATGCTTACGACCTGGCTGGGTTTGTGGCCCATATAAGTCCAGGTTTTTCCGGTGGCTGCAACCGGCCGGGGCGAACCCATTACATAGTGGGCCATTTCAATCACGTGTACGCCAATGTCGATCATCGGCCCGCCACCCTGCAGGTGCTTCTGGCCGAAGACGCCCCAATTCGGAATGCCGCGGCGGCGCAGCGCCTGGCATTTGACGAACATTACCTTTCCGAACTCTCCCGCCTCCCGGGCGCGGCACAACATCGCGGTGGCGGGATGGTAGCGGTACTGGAAGCCGACGGCGAGTTTCCGTTTGGCCTTTTTGGCCGCGTCGATCATGGCCTGGCATTCGCGGGGAGTCATGGCCATGGGCTTTTCGGTGATGACGTGCGCCCCGGCCTGCAGGGAAGCAATGGTGGCCGGCGCATGGCTGCCGTTGGGTGTACAGACCGACACCGCGTCGGGCCGGATTTCCTTGAGCATTTTGTGGTAATCGGTGTAAAGACCGCTGATGGAATACTTGGTTTTCATTGTTTCCAGCCGGTTGGGGTCGGTATCGACTCCGGCCAGGATCTGAACCTCCGGCATGGTTTGCAAGGCGCGAATTTGAGTTTCACTGATGCCACCGCAGCCGATGAAGGCCATCCGAAGTTTGCGGCCTTTGTGTTCCTGCTTTTTCTCACCGCCGAGTGATTCCGTGGAAACGCTTGTGTCCGCCATGTTCATTCCTTTCACAAATTGAACCTGAACCAGCCGAAAGCCCGGCCTTCTACCAACGTTAAGAACATATTCTCATCGCCGGTTCATCACTTGGCAAGTATATCGCTCGTCATGGGTTAGACGGGGAATCTTAATTTTTGACTATCCCGACCCGGCAAGGGAAGCTTCTTCGCAGGTTTATCCATACCTTCCCTCCTGCCCGCTAGTGCTCCGTCACAGAGCACCAGGAACGGTTGCATTCAGAGGACGGCGATGTTTACTCCCGCATCTCGTTGTCTTCCCTGGTCGGCGGCACGGGATCATATCCACCTTTGGCCAGGGGATGACAACGAAGAATTCTCTTGACACCCAGCCACGTTCCGCGCCAGGGTCCGTATAGAGCGATGGCCTCGATGGTGTAAGCACTGCAAGTGGGTTCGTACCGGCAGTGGCCGCCCAGCCATGGCGCGAGCGTTACCTGGTAAAGCCGGATCAGGCCGGTCAGCGCTTGTTGCAAGCCGCGTCGAAACATGGAATTTGTAGAAGTTTTAGAAGTTGTGGAACGCATAAAAATCCGCGCGCCGCCGTCAGGAAAATGCCCCGTAACAGAAATATCTTATAGCCCCGCGCCCAGCAGCGTACCAAGGCGGATTTGATATTCCCGCATGGCCAAGCGCTTATGGGGGCGGACCACGATCAGAATATCCAGACCGGGTGGAATACTATCCTGCATGAGGCGGTAAGCCTCGCGTATTCGCCGCCGGATGGCGTTGCGCTGGACCGCCGATCCGCAGCTTTTGCCGATGGAAACCGCCAGCCGCGCCGGTCCCGGTGTGGCGGATTCATCACGCCGCAATACGCACGCCATCAGCGGATGATGATGGCGTCGCCGCCCGCTACGGTAGACGGCGTCAATCGTAGTCCGGCCTTTGAGCCTTTGACGGCGTGGAAAACGGTAACGCGACCGCGCCGCCGGTTTTGGCGCTTCGCAACGGGATCGCGAATCATCCAGCTCGTCCATTTTTATATTTTAACGCAAAGTCACAAAGATTGAATCCGCCTGCCGTGGTCATGCGGTAACTTTCGTGGCTCTTACTATCTTTTGAGATTAGGTTTCTATGCGGTTGCCACCGGAGCGGGTTGGAAAAGTTCGCCTGGTTTTTCGGGAGTGGTGCTGTTTGCCCGGTTCACGCGCGGATGATTTTTCCTTTTGCGGCACGGATGCCGGCGGTGGCATTGCGCGTATCCACAATCAGGCGGGAATGACGAACAATCAGGTTCCAGTCGTACACGGAGTGATCCGTGGCGATCAGAACCAGGTCATAATGTTCCAGCTTCCGGGGCGAAAGAGAGACCGATTTCATTCGCAGGTCATGCCGCCGCTGCGGATGCGTGGAGGGAATGAAGGGATCATTGTAATCCACCCGCGCGCCGCGCCGGCGAAGCTCTTCAATGATTGCCACCGAGGGCGACTCGCGCAAATCGTCGACGTCTTTTTTGTACGCCATTCCCAGCACCAGCAGACGCGATCCGCGAATGGCCCGGCCCCGCCCGTTGAGCGCTTCGGCGACTTTTCCAATCACGTAATACGGCATGGAGGTGTTCAGTTCGCCGGCCAGTTCAATGAATCGCGCCGTCACGTCGTATTGTCGGGCTTTCCAGCTCAGATAATAGGGATCAATGGGAATGCAGTGCCCGCCCAATCCCGGCCCGGGATAAAACGGCTGGAAGCCGAAGGGCTTGGTTTTCGCCGCCGCGATCACCTGCCAGACGTCAATGCCCATGCGATCGAGAATGATTTTCATTTCATTGATCATCGCAATGTTGATGCAGCGGTAGCAGTTTTCGAGGATTTTGCTCGCTTCAGCGATTTCGCAACTGGCCACCGGAATAACGGTTTTCACGGCGTGTGCGTAGAGGGCGCAGGCGGCCTGGCGGGACGGCTCGTCAAGGCCGCCGACCACCTTGGGAATATCCGCGGTTTGATAATCTTTCCGGCCGGGGTCCTCGCGTTCCGGTGAATAGGCCAGCAGAAAATCCCGCCCCGGTTTGAGTCCGCCGGTCTGGAGCCGCGGCAGCACCACTTCGCGCGTGGTGCCGGGATAAGTGGTCGATTCCAAGACGACCAGTTGCCCGGGCCGGAGTCGTCGGCCAATCACCTCGGCGGTGCCGGCCACGTACCGCATATCGGGTTCGCGGTTGATGGTAAGGGGTGTGGGCACGCAGATAATCAGGGCGTCGCAGCGCGGCAGAAGCGAAAAATCGGTGGTGGGAATAAACACGCCGCGTTGGATCAGCCCGGCGATTACGCCGGAGGGAATATGGCGTATGTAGCTGCGCCCTGCGCCAAGCCGGTGGATTTTGGATTCGTCCACGTCGAATCCCATGGTCCGCAGGCCGCCGGCGCAGAACGCCCGCACCAACGGCAGACCTACGTACCCCAAGCCGATGACACCAACCTTGGCGGTTTTTCCGCGAATCAGTTCGTGGAGTTTTTCAAGATGGTTATGGGACATGCGCGGTTCCAGTTCCAGCGGCGCGGCCGCATTTGTTCTTCAACAGGATCGTCTCGGCCGCGGCTTCTGAAATCCCCAGCACAATATCAGAAGCGGCACTCCGATACAGAGCATCGCGTCGGCAAGATTGAATATCCACGGCCAATAGTGAAGAAACATAAGGAAGTCACGGACATTGCCGTGATTGAAAACACGATCATAGAGATTGCCCATCGCGCCGGCCAATATCAGTCCCAAGGCAATGTGCATGACCCATTGTTTCCGGGAGCTGCTCATGAATACATAAGCGACAAATCCCACGGCAACCAGGCTTACGAGAATAAATACCAGCGATAGTCCCTGGCCGATTCCAAAAACCGCACCGCCGTTGAGAGTCGTCTTGAGAGCCAGCACGTGGGGAATCAGGATCACGGTTTTGGCTCCCCTTCCATAACCCAACCAGGCGAACACGGCGTATTTGCTCCAGAGATCGGCAACTAGTCCCGTGCCCGCCACCGCTATAAACAGCGCCCACGCCGAGAAAGAAGTGGCGGCCGGTTCAAGATCGCGGGTAATACCTTCGTCCGGAAGCGAAAGACTCGCAGCGACCGCGTTACCAGTGGTGGTGGAAACGCTCCGATGATGATGGCTGTCCCCGGCCAACATGGCATGATCCAGCTTTCGTTGATCGTTCATCACTGGATTGTACGCCGGGACTTGTTTTACGAACAGTGGCGCATGTCCGGCGTTCCGGACACCGGAGCATGAAAATCGGTGTAAGCCCCGGTAGTTATCGGGACTTGCAGAAAGCGGGACTACACGAAACCCTGTTCTTGCATATCCCCTGATGAGGGGCCGAAGAAATTTTGTAACCATTCACGCACCGGATGTTTTCCACGTACGTCCCGGCGGGCACGGGTTTTATCGGTGTACCGGGACCGCCAATCACCGCGCCGCCCCAGACACGCAGCCGCGTGGATCGCAATCCCGCGGCCGTTTTCCGCGCCGCCGTGAACGGTTACGAAATTTTCAGCCAGCGGCGGAAAAATCGCGACTACGGCATAAGCCAGCCGCGTTTCATCCATTCGGTGAATCATTCTTCTTCTTCCACATGTTCAACATCGCCCCCCTCCGATCGCGATTCATTGCCTCCCATGCCCTGCTCAAGCATTCGGGCGTATTCGATGCAGTATTTGGTCCAAGGCGTAGCTTGCAAGCGGGCTTTGCCGATGGGTTTTCCGGTCGCCACGCAAATTCCATAAGTGCCTTCTTCGATGCGAACCAGGGCTTCCTGAATTTCGCGCAACAACTGGCGTTCGCTTTCAATGAGGCCCAGGGTAAATTCCTGTTCGAAATTATCGGTTCCGACATCCGCCATGTGCATGGGACTGGTTGAATGATTGTCCTGATTCTTGAAAGCTTCGCTTTCCATCGACCCCACATCACCAAGGATTTCCCGCCTCTTTTCCAGAAGCAGCGAGTAAAAATGATCGAGGTCGGCCTTGGTCAGCCGGGCGCGCTCAACCTGGCCGTTTTTTTTCGATTTCGCAGCCTCTTTGGCGGGGCTCGAGTCGGCGTTCTTGGAACGAGGCATCCTTGGCTGTGAAGCGGCTCTGCGCACCGAGGCCAGCTCCACGCGATTCGTCCGGGGCGGGCCTTTAGCCTGAACTTTTTTGGCGGCGCGGGGAGATTTTATCATTTTTTTCTTTGCGGGCATGGAAGCTCCAACAACGTATTGTCAATCTTGGGAACCGCCCGAATACGCGCAGGATTACCCTGCGAAGGCGCAGTTCCGAGCAAACTATGTATGTTATCGGTTTTTTTGCGATAAGTCAATCGTCAAGATTTTCGAATGTTGTTGCCCGAATGGCTCTGGTCAAAGAGCGGGGTTCGGCTATAATACGTCACGTGTCGTACGCGCTGGACATGGTTGATGAACCCCGCTTTTCCTGCGAACCTCGCGCGGCAAGGCGACCGCTGCTGGTGCGAGGCTTCTCGGCGTTTCTTTTGCTGGTGTTCGGAGGAATGCTCGGTGTCGGGATGTATTTGAAGCCCAGCTTGGGCGGCTTGGCCACCCACACCCAGCTTGGCCTGCCGCCCTGCGGTTTTTACACTCGTTACGGCGTTCCCTGTCCCACCTGCGGCTACACTACGGCTGTAACACACGTGGCGCACGGTCAATGGATCCAGGCGATTCAGACGCAACCGGCCGGCGCGGCGGTCGGCTTTGTGGCGGTGGCGGCGGTGGTTCTGGGTATATTGGGGCTGGTCACGGGGCGGTGGTACGGTCCGTCGCTGTTCTGGCTGGGCTGGCACTGGAAAAAGCTGCTCGCGGCGGCTTTGCTTGTAATTCTTCTGGCCTGGGGCTACAAAGTGCTCGTCATGAGCGCGGGGTTCGGACACACTTGGTGAAATCTATAATTATGAGAAATATAACGCATAATGGCCGGACGCCGAAGATTCTTTCTCCGGCCGCTCTGGCGCTTTCCGGTGTCTTGTTCCTGCTGCTTCTGACCGTCGGCGGGTGTGGTTTTCTGGCCATGGCGACCCATAATGTCGTCGGCTCCAAAGTCGCCGCGTCTTATGCGGGGCTGGCCAAACACAGCGTAGCCATACTTGTTTACAGCGACGACGCGACCACATTTATGTATCCGCAGGCGCGGCGGGAAGTCTCATCATTCCTCACGCAGCAACTGGAAAAGCATCTGCCGACGGCTCGTCTCCTGGATTACCACCGTGTTCTTGCTTACCAGAACGGCGATCCGAACTGGGAAGCGCTGCCGATCAAGACGATTGGGCGGCATTTTTCCGTGGATCGTGTGATCTATATTGAGCTGATCGATTATTCCGCCCATGCCCCCGGCGAGCAGCGCCTGCTCCGGGGGCATATCAAGGCCAATGTGTACGTTTACGACACCCACCTGCCCGGGGACGGGCGTGTCTTTTCCACCACTCTCAACGTCTATTGGCCCAGGAACGCGCCGGAACCGGTTTTTGACTCCGACGCCAATCTGGTCCGCATGAACACCCTGACCCGCTTCAGCCGCGATGTGGCGCGCTGTTTCTATAACTGGCGGTATTATGGAAGCGCGCCGCATGGCTAGGATATTCTTGAAAGACCGTCCCCCGCCTCTCCCGTCTGCGGCGCCGCGGGGTGCGCGGCATCCTTCCGCATTTTTTCGACTTTGCCGGGGCGCGGTTGGCCGGGCGGCTTCGCTGTTTTTTCTTTCCTGGATCGCCGCTGTGCCGGGTTGTCAACTGGCGTATCTCGTCGGCGGCAACGGAACCGCGCCGGCGGCGTTTGTCATACCTAAAAAAGACCGCGTTCTGGTGCTGGTCGATGAGGCCGCCGACAGCCCCATGAGCATCCATGCCGTCGCCGGGCTGATCGGGGCTGTCAACACGCAACTCTATGCGCACCGGGTGGCCGGACAATTGGTTCCTCCCTACCGCGTCATCGGCTTGCAGAGGTCCAATCCCGTTCTCTACCGGAAAATGGGTATTGCCGATATCGCCCACGCCCTCCATGCCGATATTGTAGTATATATATTTGTTAGAAAATTTGACGTGCAATTTGTCAGCGATCGGCAGGTCACGCGGGGGTTCGCGCAGGTTCTGGTCAAAGTGGTCGGCGCCGCGGGAAAACGACTCTGGCCGCTCAACGCGACGCCTGGCCGGGCGATTGCCGTGCGCGTGGCCGCCAATTTCGCCATGACCCAGAGCCCCGCCGTGGTCGAGGAAAATTTAATTGCCCAGATCGCCGCCCGTGTGGCGGAAATCTTTTATGCGCACGGTTACAGCTACACCCCCGGCCGAAATTAATAATTGCATCAGCCATGGTGCCGGCTCCATATATACTCCACGCGTTCCCCATCCCCATCGGGATTGGTTACTATCCGGGGTTAACCGGTGAGCCTGCTCAGCGCGTCACCAATTCCTACAACGGCCTGGGCCAATTGACGTTCCAATATCAGGCCGTCTCCGCCGCGCCGGCCCGCGTCACAATCGCGCCGCCGTGAACGGTTACTATCCGGGGTTAACCGGTGAGCCTGCTCAGCGCGTCACCAATTCCTACAACGGCTTGGGCCAATTGACGCAGCAGTACCAGGCCGTCTCCGGCGCGGTGGACACCAGCACCACACCTTCGGTACAATACACGTACAGTGATCCAAGTATCGGGAGCCTGCTGATAGGCATGGTGTACCCCAATGGCCGCACGATTAATTATAATTATGGCGATACCAAATACCCAAGCGGGACCGTGCTTATGAGCAATTCCAACGCCATGCTTGACAACGCCATCGGCCGGCTCGACGTCATCTCCGACGGGGCCAACTCCGGCGACCCCGGCCAAATCCTTGAACAATACAGCTATCTCGGCCTGTCCACCATCGTGGCCCGCAACCATCCGCAAACCGGGATCGACTTGACCTATATCGGCGCGGCGGGTTCCATCGGCGCCGGCGGCGATCAGTATGTCGGCCTCGATCAGTTTGGCAGAGTGGTCAACCAGAACTGGGTCAACTCCGCAACGGGCGCATCCGCCGACAATTTCACCTACACCTATGACGCCAACTCCAACGTCACGGCCAGGAACAACGTGTTGGATTCGGCCTACTCGCAAACCTTCACCTATGATCCGTTAAACAGACTGCAAAGCTCCACGCTCGGCGGTGCGGCGTCTCAGAGTTGGACGCTCGACAGCCAAGGCAACTGGTCCAGCTTCACCAGCAACGGCACAACCCAGACCCGCACCGCCAATGCCCAGAATCAGATCACATCCATCAGCGGCACGTCGGCTACGCCGACGTATGATGCGAATGGGAATATGACCACGGATCAGAGCGGGAACACGTACACGTACAATGCGTGGAATCAGTTGGTATCGGCGAAGAATT
>JAKBMM010000011.1 GCA_021831565.1 Planctomycetota bacterium | reverse complement strand
GTGGGCGCGAAGCGAGGAGGATCGCGTATGGGTTCATACGCTGACGACGAGCGACAAAGCCCACGGCCCCCTGGCCCCCGCTCGCAGGGTTGGCCGGAAACGGGCCATCTGCGGCGTCGCAACGGCTTAATGGGTCTACGGACCCGGTTTTCGCCGCTGACTCCTTGCATCTGGCCCGTTTCCGGCCAATCAACCCCAATTTGTAGCTGTGACAGAGCACTAAGCGCAAGGCGACGCCGGCGCTCAGCCCACGTCCGCCAGCGCGATCGCCCGGCCGAATCGCCGCACCGCTTCGTGACGCAAAACAGCGTGGGAAGGCGCAATCAGGTGCGGGTCCGCCGCCACCACGGCCAGTGCATCGCGTCGCGCCAGCGGCAGAAGAACCGGATCAAACAATAGATCCGTGAAGTGAAAATCGGGATGGCCGCTTTGGCGGGTTCCGATCAATTCGCCCATGCCGCGCAGCTTGAGATCCTCCTCGGCAATTTTGAAACCACCGGCGTATTTTACCATCGCGTCCAGGCGGGAAAGCGACTGGTCCGCAGGCTGATCGGAAAGCAGAACGCACAGCGATTGGTGCTCTCCCCGCCCGATACGACCGCGCAACTGGTGGAGCTGCGCCAGGCCGAAATGGTCGGCATGTTCGACGATCATCAGGGTGGCGTTGGGCACGTCCACACCCACTTCAATGACCGTGGTGCACACCAGCGCGTGGATCCGGCCGCTACGAAAATCATCCATCACCTGGCGGCGCTGGGCGCCGGGCATCCGGCCATGCAAAAGGCCGACGCGGTAATCCTTCAACCAGAGGGACTGCAACTCCCGGTGCAGTTGCACCACGTTCTGAAGTTCATGAGTGTTTTCATCTACGGCCGGCGCCACGACATACGCCTGCCGCCCCTGCGCCAACCGGCCGCGGACGAATTCGTAAACTTCCGCGCGGCGCGTCGCAGCGACGGCGCGCGTGGCCACGGGACGACGCCCCGGCGGCAGCTCGTCGATGGTGGATACGTCCAGATCGCCGAAAAGCGTCATGGCCAGGGTGCGTGGAATGGGAGTGGCGGTCATGATCAGGGTATGAACGCCGGCGTAGCGGTCGCGGATCACGGCGCGTTGGCGCACGCCGAACTTATGCTGCTCATCCACCACCAGCAAGGCCAATTTTTTAAAACGGATGTCATCCTGGAGAAGTGCGTGCGTACCGATCAGGATACCCAATGCGCCATCGGCCAGACCGGCCAGGGTGGCGCGGCGCTCGGCCGAGGTGACTCCGGCGGTCAACAGGCCTATTTTCACCCGGCTGCGAGAAAGGTAACGCTCCAGGGTAAGAAGGTGCTGCTCGGCAAGAACCTCGGTGGGAGCGAGCATGGCGGCTTGACCGCCGGAGGCCACGGCCAAAAGCATGGCGTAGAGAGCGACGACCGTTTTACCGCTGCCGACGTCACCCTGCAAAAGCCGGTTCATGGGGCGGTTTTGGGCCAAATCGCGGCGGAATTGAGCAATCACGCGGTCCTGGGCGGCCGTAAGAGTAAAATCAAGCAACGCGCGGATGCGCGCGTCCACGACATCGTCGGTGCGAAGCGGCATGGCGCCAACAAGGTTCCTCTGATGGTAGCGCTTGATGCCGACAACCAGTTGGTACAGAAAAAATTCGTGGTAGGCCAGCGTGCGGCGGGCCTGGCCGACGGCGATGAAATCCAAAGGGCAATGAATTTGCTGCAGCGCGCGCCGAAGTGTAAAAAGATTGCGTTCGGCGAGAAACGCTGGTTCAAACCATTCCGCCACATGCGCCAAAAGCCGATCCAGATTCCCGGCAATAATGCGATGGATCGTTCCGGAAGGCAGATCGGCGATGGCGCCGTACAACGGTTCCAGGCATGGAGCAGCATCGGCCGCGGAATCGCGATCCACAGGTTCAAAACGGGGCTGGAGCAATTGCGGCCGGCCGTTATAAATATTCACTGCTCCCGTGGCACGAAGAGAAATTCCGAGCGTAATTTTCTCGGAAAGGTCGCGCCGGTTGAACCAGATCAGAGCACAGCGGCCTGATTCTTCCTCCAGCAGCGCCTCGAAACGCATGGGCCTCCGGCGGATGAGGCGGGTTTGAATAATCCGTCCCTGAACGGTGGCGTGCTGGCCGGGGCGAAGCTCCGACACGCGGATATGGCCCTGGAACTGAACATAATCACGCGGATAATAATTCAGCATATCGCCGCAAGTCGCAACGCCCAGTTTGGCGAACAACCGGGCTCGCTGCGGGCCGACGCCCGTGGCGAACTGCAGGGGCGCCTCCAACGCCCGAACGCCGGATTGCACTGTGGCGTCGCTCTGGATGGCTCTTACAAACATGCCGCTATCACCCCAAACCACCCGCAACGCCCTCCCACCATCTCCCGGCCAAAACGGAACTGAATATTCCATTTTATTCTAATGCCATTCATTTCTTCGTGTCACCTTGTGGTAAGAATGGACCGTTGCGCCATGGTGGAAGAGGGAATCCCGATAGCTGCCGGCCGGCGATTCCGATCACTATCGAGATTCTCCGCCTGCTTGCGAAAAAATTGCCACGCCCTTGACAGCGTAAGCAATCCGGCTGGATCATGCGGCTTGGATCGGGAGATTTTTGCCGTTACACGATTCGTGGCGTTGGGGGTTTATTGGAAGCGGCGGCGGCGATACAGGCGGGACACGCGGATCACGCCCGCCAAGGGCCTGGGCCGGCGACCGATCCCATGCTTCCCGCCGCGGCGCTGCTGATTTCCGGCGTGCTTCTCGGCCGCGTCTGGTCACCGCCCGCGACCATCGCCCTGGCGGCGGCGCTGGCCTGTTGGCTGCTCTGGCTGTTCTCGATCGGCCTGCGCCTGCCTGTGCTTGGCGCCCAGAGAGGCGCGTCCACACGCAAAGATGCAGCGGTCGCGACCGGCCAAAACCATTGGATCAACATCATCGGTCAGATTTTTCTGGCCGGGTCGATCGGTTTTACCGGCGTACTGCTCTGGCAGGTCAACCAGCGGCGGATCGCGTCAAACAACATTGCCCGGGCCGTGCCGGCACGGCCCGGAGCGCGGACGCTGATCGCCGCGCGACTGTTGATTATTTCGGCTCCGCAATTTCACCAGACCTCTCGTAAAACCGTCCTCTACAGCGCCGTCGCGCCCAGCACCACTTTCTTCGCCCGAGTGCTGCAAAGCCGCGTCCAGGGCCGTTGGCGGAACGTAACGGGGAAGGTGGCGGTACGCGCGGCGGGTTATCTGCCGGGACTGAAAAATAACCAAACCGTGCGAATTGAAGGATGGCTGGGCCGTCCGGCGGCCGCGTTCAATCCCGGGGCCTTCAACTATCGGCGATACCTGGACAAATACCGCATTTTCGGGTCCATCACCGCAAGGTATCCGGAGCAAATTCGGCTGATAAACCGCCACCGGCGATGGTTTCCATTGACCGGCTGGCTGGATGCGTGGCGGCGAACGCTGCGGCACCGGTTGCTGTACGAACAGTCGCGCGGGAACAGGCCCGCGGGCCATGCGCTGGTGGCGCTTTTACTGGGATATCGCGATCCGTCGATGCGATCGGTGGCGCGGGCGTTTTCCCTGGCCGGCGCCGCCCACCTGCTGGCCCTTTCCGGCCTGCACGTCGTAATCATCGCCGCGGCTATATGGTTTCTGCTGCGATTGTTCATCAGCCGCCCCACCCCGCGCGCCATTCTGACCATGCTGCTGCTGCTGGGCTACATGCTGCTTACTCCCTGCGGCCCGCCGGTGGTGCGGGCGGCCGTCGGCACGGCTCTGGTACTGTTCATGTTGCTGCGGGGCCGGCCTCCGCGGATCCTCAACATCCTGGCGATCACGGCGATCATCGTGGTGTCAGGGACCCCGGCCGAAGTATTTGAGGCGCCGTTTCAATTGAGTTTTCTGATCACGCTGGGCTTGATTACGCTGGGACCGCGGGTTTACGAAGCCCTGCTGGGCAAGTGGAGCAGACGGCAGGGCGAGATCGCGCGGGCGAAAGACCGCTGGTGGACATTCCTGACCCTGCGGATCAAGCAATTTATCGCCGCGGCTTTCATCGCCAACCTGATTGGCTCGCTGCTGGCCTTTCCATTGGTGGCCTATCACTACAACCAGATTAACCCCCTGGCGGTAATCAACGGACTGATTCTCCTGCCGCTGGTGAGCGCGGCGCTGGTGGCGGGACTTATTCAAATGAGTGCGGGATTGCTGGCGCCGGGGCTGGGCCGCGCGGCCGCCATGATCGGCGCACCGGTGGCGAATCTACTCTCCTGGCTGGTGGAACGGATGGCGCAATTGCCGATCAGCAACATTGTGGTGCGCGCCCCGCCGGGATGGTTGATCGCGGGTTTTTATCTGCTGGTTCTGCTATGGGTGTTGCGGCGGCGTCTGCGCGCCAGCCGGGCCAGTATGATGGTGGCGTTTGTGGCTTGGGCGACCATTCTCACGGGTTGGTACGCATTGACCGAGCGATATCAGGCGGTTCATGTGTGGGTGATGGATGCCGGCGGCGGCGATGCTCTGGCAGTACAATCGCCCACCGGCCGCGTGCTGCTGATCAACGCCGGTTCGCTGGGCTCGCCCCAGCGACTGGCCGCATCGGTCAACACCCTGCTCCGCCGCGAGGGGCTTTGGCAAATCAGCGCGGCCATCACCGATCAGATTGATTCCAACCATGCCAGCGCCCTGCCCGCGCTGGGCGTCCGCCATCCGGGGATAATCGGTTTTTGTGATTGGCGCGATATCAACGACCGGCGCCGCCGACGGCCTCTGGAACGATTTTTTTCCGCCGCGTCCGGGGTGGGGCTGGCATTCAAGCCGCTGGAAGCCGGCCGGACCCTGGTTACCCCGGATCATCTGCGGATTCGTATTCTCTGGCCGCCGGCGAGTGGCAAGATTCCCTGGAAATGGCGCGGCTGCATCCTCTTGGTAAAATATGGCCGGGAAAACGTGCTGATCATCGGTCGCACGCAGGGGGTGCGGAGCGTTCTGAACCATGTTGTCTTTCCTCCGGCAATCGCCGCCGTGATATTAACCGGTCCGGGAAATCTCAAACCGGCACTGGCAGGTTGGCTTTTGCGCGCCCACCCCCGGTATGTCATCGCCTGTGGCGAAACCAGAGCCGCCTGCCGGCATGATCGCCAACAACTGGCGGCTCTGGGCGGACGTTTCATTCAAACGCGCCGCACCGGCGCGGTGCATGTGGCGATTTACCATCGGCGGCTCATCATCGCTTCCTACCGGCGCGGCGCAAATTGAAGACGCCGCCGCCAACAAAACGGCGCGGCAATTTTTCCGGGTGGGGCGAAAATCACCGTAAAAATGAGGCGGCTTGAGCATCTTCGATGGCCTTTTCCTGATTCGGTCGGGTGGGGACACCCGCGCTCCCTCTTTGACGAACGATCCCGAAGTTTCAATGATTACGCCCAGCGTCGGAACCGGCGTAACCGTTCACGGCGGCGCGGAAAACGGCCGCGGGATTGCGATCCTCGCGGCTGCGTGGCTGGGGCGGCGCGGTGATTGGCGGTCCCGGCACACCGGGAAAACCCGTGCCCGCCGGGACGTGCGCCAAAAACATCCGGTGCGTGAACGGTTACGAACCGGCCGGCAACAGCTCAAAGAGCGTTTGTCGATAATGGCCGTCGTTGATCCTATCGAGCACGCGGCCATGGCGGCGCGTCGCCCGGCGAACACCGGCGATGTCCGCCTTGAATGGCGGCTTGTCGCGTGTGAGCACAAAAATCGGCTGCTGCGGATTTTTGGCGGCAATCGCCCGCAACTCGGCGGGCGTTACCTGCGGCAAAATTTCGTTGGCGTAATATAACACTCCCAGCCACGGCTCATCGCCGGTCAATGTATATATGGTATGGCCGCCGGCGAGTTGCACCATTTGTTTTGTGGGCTTACGGTAACGGCTGACTTGATAACCCTTTCCGGCGGCGTACGCCCAGTAACAACCGAACATGAACAGCCAGCCGGCGGCGGCATAAGCCAGAAAAGCCCGATTAAACCGCCGCTGAAACTGCCACCGCCATACCCCCACGCCCAGGGCCATCAGCAGCATGGCCAGGAGTCCCCAGCCAACCGGCCCGAGCACGGCCAGCCCCGGCCTGAGTACGGCCAGCGTTTGCATAAGTGTCCAAGGGCTTGTCTGGAAAGACGAGGCGCGATGGGCAAACAAGATCAAGGGAATCAGCACCGCGATTCCAATACCGATGCCGGCCATCAAAATCGCCTGGGCGGCCAACAAAATTTTCGCCGGCGCTTCCAGCGGCGATTCTTTGCGCAGGCGGGCAAATTCCTGCCATACCGCCCCGATCAGCAGCGCCGCGAAGGGAAACTGTTGCAGGGCGTAGCGCTGCTTTTTCTGATGGGGAATTGTCAGCAGCGCCAGTCCCAGCACCAGGATCAACCAGAAAAGCCAACGGCCGCGGCGTTCTTGACTGGTCGGCGCCGGATCGGATCGGGTCGGAAAAAAGGGCATGGCCAGCCCCGCGATAATCGCCGGTGTCCAGGGAAACACCCAGCCCACCATGGCCAGGTAATACCAGCGTGTCTGTTCGTACTGGCGGCCGGGCGCAGCGACATAGCGTACGAATTGCCGCGTCCAGATCGCCCAGGCGTTGCCCCCGTACTGGGCGTGGTACTGCTGGTTCACCGCCACCAGCCAGGGAAGAAATACCGCCACCGACACGAGCAGGGCCAACCCCAGTCCCCACCATACCCGGACTTCGCGAACATGATAGCGCAAAAGCCATATTCCGTAGGGAAGCAACACGTACATCGGCGGAACCGGCCCCTTGCTTAAAACGGAAAGCCCCAGCGCCACGCCCGCCGCGGATGACCAGAGCCACCAGCGTTGCGGGCGTTCGGCGGCAACCAGCAGGGCCAGGAGTCCCAGCGTGGTAAAGGCGGTGGCGTAAATATCGTAAGACGCCAGACGGGACTGGCGGATGAACACCACCATGGAGGCCAGTGCCAATGCGGCGAACAGGCCCAGACGGCGGTCACGGGAGGTAACGCAGCCGATGGCGTACGTTCCCCAGCAGGTGGCCAGACCCAGCAGCACCGAGGGTATCCGCAGAATCCAGAGGTTGTCGCTATGAAACAGCGCCGCGAGTCCCGCGGGAATCCACACCGGCAGCGGCGGCTTTACCAGGCGGGGCAGACCGCCCAGCGTTGGTATAAGCCAGTGCCCGTCGCGGAAAGCCTCGCGTACTGGAATCAGGTTGAATAGTTCCATCATGTCGCGGGCGGCGCCCGTACCGAGACATATCAGAAAGAGGGGCAGCGCATAAAGCGCGATCAACAACAGCGCCCAACCGTGCGACGGGTTCCAAGCGGCGCGGCAATGGCCATCCTGCCGTGTGTTGTTGGCGGATATGGAAGGTTCGGTTTTCAGGGCGCGTCCTGTTCGAATCGTTTCTCGTCGTCCGTTTGCGAAAGTTCATGATTCGTTGTTACGGCCGGCGGGCAGGGAATCAACTGCGGCCGGCCGGGCCGCCCCGGCCACACCCGCGTTCCACGTCTAATTTCGCGCACCGTGTAAACGGCTTTGCGCTGCGTCTCAAAATATACGCGCGAGATCATTTCGGCCAGCAAACCCGTGGAAAAAAACATCAGCGACATCATCATCAGCATGACGCCTAGAATCAGCAGTGGGCCATGGGCGCGAAGAATCTCCCTGCCGCGGATTTTTTCGTACGCCAGATAGGCGCCGATCAGGACCGCCCCGGCCAGATTCACCAGGCCCACCTTGCCGAAAAGGTGCAGCGGCCGCGTAAGGTAGCTGCTGAGAAATTTGATCGTCAGCAGGTCCAGCAGCACGCGCCCGGTGCGGCCGATGCCGTAATTCGACGGTCGGTACGGGGCCTTGATGTTCCGGATGGGTACTTCGGTAATGGTCGCGCCGGCCATGGCGGCCAGGGCGGGAATGAAGCGGTGCGAATCGCCGTAGAGATTCAAGTGCTCGATTACGTCGCGGCGGTACGCTTTGAACGTGGTGCCGAAATCGTGAATTTCCACGCCGGATATTTTGCGGATCAGCCAGTTGGCGGTCGTGCTGGGCAGGCGCCGCAGCAGAAACCCGTCCGCGCGCCGCTGCCGCCAGCCGGACACCACATCGTAGCCTTCCTCAATTTTTTCGATAAATTTGGAAATTTCATCCGGATCGTGCTGCAAGTCTCCGTCCATGGCCAGAATGATTTCGCCGCGTGCATGGTCGAAGCCCGCGGCCAGGGCCGGGGTCTGGCCGAAATTGCGGCGCAGCTTGATCACCAGCACGCGGGGATCGTCCCGCGCCACGTCGCAGAGGCGTGCGTAGGTATCGTCCCGGCTTCCATCATCAATATAGATAATTTCATAAGGTTTATCCAGGCGGGCGAGGTTGCGCGTCAAACCCGCGTGCAGCGGCGCGACGGAATCCCGCTCGTTATACATGGGGACCACCATGGAGTAATACGCCGGCGGAGCCGTCCGCCATGGCGAATGCCGCTCCGGGGGTTGATTGGCAAAACCCGCCTGCATAATTCCTCCACAAGACCAGCCGCCGGCGCGGCGAATTCAATCCGGCCCGCGTCCCGCCCGGTTCCGGGGGGCGATCGGCGACCGATCCATCCCCGGGCCGCTTTTTCCGCGTCCGGCCCACCCTTCCATCCGCCCATCAGGATAACACTGCCCGGCATTTTTTGCCGCGCTTTTATTTACCCGGGGAGCCGCGCTTGTCCGGCAGTAACCGTTCACGCACCGGATGTTTTTGGCGCACGTCCCGGCGGGCATGGGTTTTCCCGGTGTGCCGGGACCGCCAATCACCGCGCCGCCCCGGTTATGCATCTGCGTGGTGGAATCCCGCGGTCGTTTTGCGTCCACCTCCGGGCGGCTTTTCACGCTCGTGGTTGGTAATCGAGCGGTGGTTGGATTACGAGGCATGATGGTTTGCGGTTACGGACGGCCGTGGATTTCCATCCACGGCTGCGGGGGGGGCGACCATTGGGCAGCCGCGAGGATCGCAATCCCGCGGCCGTTTTCCGCGCCGCCGTGAACGGTTACGTCCGGCTTTTTGGGACTCTGTTCCGGGCAGTGCTCTGTCAGCCGTGTAATGATGGATTGACGGCGGGCCAGCATTACACGGCTGACAGAGCACTGGGGGCAATAAGATTGACGCTCGCCGCGCCAATTGCCGATGTATAAAGGACCTGAATCGCCAGGGCCAGGAGCCGTCGAAATTTCTCAAAGGATTTTCACCATTATGAGAACCGTTGTTCACGTCACCCATGAAATTGTCCAGAAAATAGGCGGAATCGGCGCGGTGCTGCATGGGTTGCTGACCTCCCGCACCTATGGCGAGGCGATCGACCGGGATGTTCTCATCGGCCCGCTTTTCAGCACCGATGGCGCGCTGGAGTCGCGCCTCGGCGAGGGCGGAGAGGTGCTTTACAGCTCGCGGGACGGGTTGGTGCGCCATCCGCTGGCCGCGGCGCTGGCGGCGGTGGAGCGCAAGTACCACGTGGACATCGTCTACGGGCGAAAAGTTTTTCACGACCGGTTCACGGGCATCACCGCGCATCCCGAGGCGGTGCTGATCAACGTGAACCATTACGATCCATCCCGCATCGACAACTTCAAATGGCGGCTTTTCGAACGCTTCGGCATACAATCAAATCAATATGAATGGATTTGGGATTACGAGCAATATTGCCGCCTGGCGGAGCCGGCCGTCGAAGTCCTCGAGGCCCTGGGCGCCGCCGGCGGAGCGGAGCCGGCCCTTATCCTCGCGCACGAATACATGGGCATGCCCACCGTCCTGGCCGCCCAGCTCAACGCCCCCCGGCATTTTCGCACCATTTTCTACGCACACGAGGTCGCGCCGATGCGCCGGCTGGTCGAGTCCCATCCCGGTCACGACGTAACCTTTTACAACGCGCTGCGCCTGGCCGCGCAGCGGAATCTTTCCGTCAACGACGTGTTCGGCTCCCAGAAATTCTTCTATAAATACCCGCTCGTGGACGCGGCGCGATTCTGCGACAACATTTTCGCCGTCGGCGATTACGTGCTGGATGAATTGCGATTCCTGGACCGCGCCTTCGAGAACCGCCCCATCGACCTGGCGTACAACGGCGTGCCCGCCTTCCGCCTGCCCCTGGAGGAAAAGTTCTCCGCCCGCCGCCGCCTGCGGCAATACTGCGTTCATTTGCTCGGTTACCAGCCTGATTTCATTTTCACCCACGTCACCCGGATGGTGCTTTCCAAAGGACTTTGGCGCGACATCACCATGATGGAACACCTGGAAAAGCTGCTCCGGGCGGACAACCAATCGGCGGTGCTCTTCGTTCTTTCCACCGAGACCGCGGCGCGGCGCGGCGACGACGTCCGCAGCATGGAAGCCGGCTACAAGTGGCCGGTGGCGCATCGCGAGGGCTATCCCGACCTGACGGGCGGCGAGGCCGCCTTCTACGCCGGCGTACAGGAATTCAATGCCCGCGCCCGCAACGCCAAAATTGTCTATATCAACCAGTTCGGATTCGATCGCCGCGCCTGCGGCGACCGCGCGCCCGTGGATATGGAGTTCATGGATATCCGGCACGGTTCCGACGTGGAGTTCGGACAGTCGGTTTATGAACCTTTCGGCATTGCCCAGCTCGAAACGCTCTCTTTCGGCGGCCTGTGTGTATGCACCGCGTTGTGTGGTTGCGCCGGTTTCGTGCGCCATGCCACGGCGGGCCGTGGAACTCAAAACGTTCTGGAACTGGATTATACCGCCGCGCCCGGCTGGACATTCAACGACATCCACGATTGCCTGGCCGTGGATCGCAAGACTCGCGATAAGATGGAGGCCGCGGTTGCCGCCCAGGCCGCCGCGGAGATTTATCGCCGGTTGCCACGAACGGAACAACAGTTTGCGAACCTTCTGGAAAACGGCTACGAACTGGCGGACCGGATGAGCTGGGAAGTGGTCGCCCGCGACTATGTACTGCCGGGAATTGAGCGCGCGCTCCATCCCGCCGCCGCCGGCCGGCCGGAGGAACCCACCGAAGTATGCTCTTCGAGCACGTATAACAATTCTGAAAAATAACTTCCGGTCACGCTCGTGGATGGTAATCGAGCGGTGGTTGGATTACGAGGCATGATGGTTTGCGGTTAAGGACGGCCGTGGATTTCCATCCACGGCTGCGGGGGATGGCGACCATGGGGCAGCCGCGAGGATCGCAATCCCGCGGCCGTTTTGTGCGCCGCCGTGAACGGTTAGCAACTTTTGATATCCGCCTCCGCCGGGGTTGGCGCGGGTGTTCACGGTTCTTCGCTGACGTTGGTGACCTGCTTGATCTGGCGGGGGTTCGCCGAGGTGGGCGCGGCAATGGTCGGCTTTTCCGGCGGCGTATCTTCCTGCGAAGCCCGGTTGATTTCATCGGAAGTCTGGTTAAGACCCTTTTTGAATTCAACAATGGTTCGTCCCAGGCTGCGGGCGATATCCGGCAGCCTTTTGCCGAACAACAGCAGGGCGACCAGCGCCACAATCAGAATGTCCGGGCCGTCGAAAAAGTTCTGAAACAAACCAAGCGTCATGACATGGATTGGCCCGATCATGGTCGAATACCTCGCGGTAAAGCAAATCTTTCCACCCGGAGTTACGCCCTGGTCTTTTGGCGCCCGAATCTCCAGTCGCCCTTATTGTAGCGATTTCGGCTACCCAAAGTAAATCAATTTCCATGTGCCCTGCTCACCGCGTTATTTACCGCGGGGGACGCAGGGGGCCGCAGAGGTTTATTTTGTTGGTGTCACGGTCAGCAGGCTGACCCGTTAAACACCGGTTCCCTTGTGCTCTCCTGTCACCTGTTCACTTGGTGACACGGTCAGCAGGCTGACCCGTTAAACACCGTTTCCTGGAGCTCTCCTGTCAACTGTTCACTTGGTGACACGGTCAGCAGGCTGACCCGTTAAACACCGTTTTCCTTGACCGCATGTACCATTATGGTACTGACCGTCAAAATGGTACTGACTCCCAAAAACCGCCTTGCGTGTTTATCGGCCGCATAATTCGCACCATGCGTGTACCAAAATGGTACTGGACCGGGCGCGGACGGTCCCCGCTCTAAAATACACGAATTCATCATCAATATATTTATAACATAGTGCTATATAAGCACTTGCGCTCTAATGGCCCATTCGCCGGCGGCCTGTGGCACGTCTGTTGCTCATACAACTGATTATTCAATGCGGCTCGTAACCGCCGGAGGGACGGTGGCCGCGGCGCGATATGGAGACGGGCAATGATGGGCGATATGGCTCGCAGTAGCGTGCTGGTGATCAGCCGCGGCCAATGCCGCGAGCTGCGCTCCTTGGCCGCCCACTGGCGATGGATGATTGCAACCCCCGGCCCGACCGACGCCATCGAGGCCTTGATTCGCCGTGTGGCGCGTTGCCGGGTGCGGGTCGTCGTGCTGGAACTTGCCGGCGCCGGCGATCTGACCTTGATCCGGGGATTGCGAAGGCTCTGGCGACCCACTTGGTGCGTCGCCATCGGCCGGCCGGATCGGCCCGCGTTGGAGCGGGCCGTCCTGGCCGCCGGCGCCACCTGCTACCTGAACGATTGCGAGCAGGCGCCGGCCGTGGTGGCCGGGCTGCTGGACCTTAACAAAGCGGGCGCCGCTGTGGAACAGGCGACTGAGTCCGTTGCCGCCGGCCGACCGCGACCGCGGGCGCCCGCACCCGATTATTCACAACGGATGGACGCCTCGCGGCGTCGAAAGGGGACGAAACTGGCAAAAGCAAACAATTGAATATGGCTCGCTGAATAGTTCGCGTGTCTCTGACGCGCGGCCGCTCACTCGGGGCGCTTACACTGACTGACACTCACACTCACACCCCTCTTTCCTCCCCCCGCCCCACGCGGCCCCCCGCCAGAGACATGCGAACGGCCCCTGTATGGGAGGCGGCCTTCCAGGCCGCCGACCCGGTAAACCGGCCAGCCTGCTGGCCGTCCCGGCCCGTGTGTTGCGGGTCGGTGAGGATACCTGGTTAACCGGCCAGCCTGCTGGCCGTTTATAGACATTATTAAGGAGTAAACCATGTTTAAGAACAAATCATCCTCAACCAAACTCATGCTCGGATTAGGCGCCGCGGCGGCTTTTTTGTCAGCCGGGTCATTGTTTGCGAATACAACGACAATTAGCGGCACCGGTTGGGTTCCGACAAATAATATCGTGTCATATGGTGGTTATAAGACTACGGGCGGCACCGATTCATATAGTGCCGGTTATTCTAGCAGTTATGGTGGATCCGCTCTTATGACTATTACCAATAGTGCTTATTGGACGGAAGCATGGGTTGGAACACCTCCCGCATACAATGGTAATCTAGGTGCTCTAAGATATGACAGTATGTCTATTACTGTGCCTAGTACTACGGGACCTGGCCAGCCGTATACCCTTTTTGGCGTCAGTGATGTCAATGGAGACAATTTTGATATCATTAACTTTGGAAGCAACACCAACGCCTATACACTGGACGGCTCATCAACAGTAGGGGTATGGAATACCAAGACCTATACGTGGGCAGAGCAGAACGTGCAGTTGTCAAGCATTTATGATACTCCATATAATGGGATTGATTATGGCGATATGATGGTAAATGCCGCGTGGGCCTCTATTGGCGCATATGGCTCAAGTGGCAATAATGCAACCGCCTATATTAGTTCAATGAGTATCACCTCCACTCCCGAACCGGCCACACTGGCTTTGCTGGCCGTGGGCGGCCTGGGATTGCTGCTCAAACGCAGACGCAAGGCAATAGCTTAAACGGCTATTAAGTTGGCCCGGCCCGTGTTTTTGCACGGGCCGGGCCGGCACAAACAAGTAAACCGGCCAGCCTGCTGGCCATCTATGGACATTAAGGAGTAAACCATGTTTAAGAACAAATCATCCTCAACCAAAATCATGCTCGGCTTAGGCGCCGCGGCGGCGTTAGCGACGGGTTCGGCGCTCATGCCTGCGAGCGCGCGCGGAAACATCTTTGTCACGAATTTTTCCAATAACACGATCGGCGAATATACCAATGCCGGCGGTACGGTGAATGCCTCTCTGGTCACGAGGTTGGATGAACCGAACGGCATTGCCGTTTCGGGATCAGACCTGTTTGTCGCGAATTATGGCAACAGCACGATGGGCGAATATACCATCACGGGCGGCACGGTGAATGCCTCTCTGGTCACGGGGTTGAATGGCCCGTCCGGCATTGCCGTTTCGGGCTCAGACCTGTTTGTCTCGAATTATGGCAACAGCACGATCGGCGAATATACCATCACGGGCGGCACGGTGAATGCCTCACTGGTCACGGGGTTGAATAGCCCGACCGACATTGCCGTTTCGGGCTCAGACCTGTTTGTCTCGAATTATGGCAACAACACGATCGGCGAATATACCATCACGGGCGGCACAGTGAATGCCTCGCTGGTCACGGGGTTGAATGGCCCGTCCGGCATTGCCGTGTCGGGATCAGACCTGTTTGTCACAAATGAAGGCAACAACACGATCGGCGAATATACCACCTCGGGCGGCACGGTGAACGCCTCTCTGGTCACGGGGTTGGGAGAACCGAACGGCATTGCCGTTTCGGGATCAGACCTGTTTGAGCTGAATACGGCCAACAACACGATTGGAGAATATACCACTGCCGGCGGTACGGTGAATGCCTCACTGGTCACGGGGTTGGATTACCCGGACAGCATTGCAGTAGTCCCCGAACCGGCCACGCTGGCTTTGCTGGCCGTGGGCGGATTGGGATTGTTGCTCAAACGCAGACGCAAGGCAATAGCCTAAAAGTCTATTCACAGCCCGGCCCGTGGCATGCACGGACCGGGCTGGGGCGAAAGTAGAGCACAAGGAAAACTGTGTTTAACGGGTCAGCCTGCTGACCATGTCACCAATAAACCTCTGCGCTCTCTGCGTCTCGGCGGTGAAATGTTCGGGCTAATGCGGCGGCGCGGAAGAAAGTAGAGCGGCGGCAGCGCCGCGAAAGGAGGTACATCGGAGCGGATATGGGATAGGCGGGTGATAGCGCCCGCGAAAACAAACGCAGGCGAGAGAGCCTGCCACAGTAAAGTTCCGACCCGCGTGTTGCGAGTCGGGTTGGTTAACCGGCCAGCCTGCTGGCCGTCCCGGCTCGTGTGTTGCGAGCCGGGGGTAAACCGGCCAGCCTGCTGGCCGTCTATGGACAATAAGGAGAAAATCATGTCACGTAAACTTCCATTTATGGCCTCGCTGGCCGCGGGATGCATGCTTTCCACCGGCGCTGCTTTTGCCGGCAACAGCTTCGCGCCGCCGCCATCCGGACAGATGACCCTCTGGGTCAACACCGTCACGGGCGATACCCTCTTTGTGGGTAACAATGTCGAATTTGGTGGTTATGGTGTCACTACGACTGCTGACGGAACTTCCACCGCTAATCAATTTCTCGTTGCTAATTACCAAGAGCCGTTGACGAAGTATGACGCCGCCGGCGGCTGGGGCGTGCTCACATCGACATCTTCGTATGTTGCCGAAGGCAATCTGTCGAGTTTTTCAACAGCTGGTTCGACGCCCCCGTATGTTATCCTAAACAGCAGTAATGCCAGCGCCTCGCCATTTCCAAATGTTTATGATCTGGGCGATATCTACGACACCTCGGCGAACAACCAGGATCTCGTGTTGAACTGGCTTAACAGCAATGACGCGAGCGTCCCCGGCTGGACACCACCTTCCATTGACGGCATAGACACAGGGACAGTAGGCCCGCAGGGAGTCCAGTATGCCACCCCCGAACCAGCCACGCTCGGTTTGCTAAGCCTGGGCGGCTTGGGATTGCTGGTCCGGCGTCGCCATAAAA
The DNA here is from genome assembly GCA_021831565.1 of Planctomycetota bacterium. Taxonomy (GTDB): domain Bacteria; phylum Planctomycetota; class Phycisphaerae; order WQYP01; family WQYP01; genus JAKBMM01. The sequence continues at coordinate 48,572 of JAKBMM010000011.1, read as the reverse complement.
GCCTGGCTTGAAGTTTGATGACTTCGTGGGCCAACCTCTTAAAAAGGCCCCGCCCGCGAAGAAACGGCTCAATTCCGGCGCGTACGGATCAGGTCCCCAGCGAGCCGGGAGAATGGCCCGGTCCGTGTTTTGAGACACGGGCCGGGCTGGGGCCCGGAAAACGTAAAGGAGAAAACTGTCATGACTACCACGGCACGGTTTTCCATGAGCGTGAATCAACCCTTGGCCCGGCGAATCGTTTCCCTGCCACTGGCGGCGGCGGCGCCGGTTCTGGGGTGGTTGATCTGGATGATGGTTCAATGCGACTGGTGGCCGGACATTCGCCGGCATCGCACTTGAACGGCCCGGCCAATATCCACTCTGACCCGGCGGGGCGTTACTCTCCCGCTCCGCCGGGTTTTGTGGAACGGCCGCGTAAGGTTTTCGGGGCTTTCACCGCCGAGACATGAAAAGCCTGGAGAATGGAATTGTGGAATTGTGGAGCGGGCGTCTCGCCCGCCGGAATAAGCAGGCTGGAAGCCTGCATTACGCGACGCGGCGGAATGCCGCGGCTACCACGAGGTAGCTGACAACTATGTAAGGAATCTTAAGGAGTCTTAACATGCCAAACATCACAGTGAAAATTTTATGCCTGGCGGCGGGCGCGGCGTTGCTTCTGCCGAACAGCGCGAAAGCTGCTTTTGAACTTGATCTGGCCGTGCCCAGCGGGGGCACACTGGTGAACGTAGCAAGTACTCCGTCCACCTCTTTGTCCTATTCCACCCCCACCGGTGGATTCGGCGGTTTTTCGGGATCCGTAAGCGCGGCAACCAATGATCCCGCCGCCGGCGCGTCGTCGGGTTACATCACCTTCGCCACGATCAACCTGACCAATAATAACACGGGCCCAAACCCAGCCACCATAGAACTGCTCCTGGGAGATACAGGTTTTACGGGACCCGGCCCCACAAATACCGGCACTCTAGAACTCGCCCAAAGCGGCGGCGGTGAACTCACCAACGGCACTCTCACCATGACCATGCAGAGCTTCGCCGATCCGCATAACGGCCAGAACACGACATCCGGATCGGGCGTCGCCGCGACACCGGTAAGCTCGGTGTTATCATTGACAAACAACACCACCAGCCCCGTATCTTTCACGCTTTTATCGAATCCGACCACGGCGACGCTGACCAAAACACAGTTGGACTATTCGCTCACGAATGTGGTGGACATCACGCTATCATCCGGGGCAAACATAAATGTAAGCCAGCTCAACTACAACGGGACCACGCTGACCGAGAACCCGTCGGGAACAATCCCCGAACCGGCATCACTGGCGTTGCTGGCTGTGGGCGGACTCGGATTGCTGGCGCGGCGGAGAAAGAGAGTAGAGAGTTGAAAGTAGAGCACGCGGCAAAGCCGCGAGAAAGTAGAGCACAAGGAAAACGATGTTTAACGGGTCAGCCTGCTGACCGTGTCACCAAGAAAAAATAACAATGCTTTTTACAAGGGAGTTTTTTATGCAATTCAAGATTTTCGGATCTATGGTGCTCGCCGCGGCAGCGATGAGTTTGGCCGCCTCGGCGGCCCAGGCGAGCTTTGTGGCGCAGTTCGAAGCCAACGGCGGCCCAATTACCAGTTTCACGGGCAGTGGCGGCGTTATTAATCAGTCGAATGTTACGGTCGGCACATTTGACATCACCATCTACGACGCCACATCCAATTCCGGCTCTTCGAATACGCCGCAGATCAGTGCCATTAGTGTGGGCGTAAAGAATACTGACACGACAGTGGGGCCCGATATATTGGCGATCAATTTATGGGATACCGGTTTCTCGCCGGTCGGCTCCTCCATGACCCTGGCCGGTTCCGGCAGCGTGACGTTCAATGCCGCCACCAGCGGCGACTCCGCCACTTATGTCAGCGGCGCCGACTCGGCCGACGGCCAATTCTCTCTGACCACGCCGCCGCCGGTGCAGACGCCTTCATACACCGTGACCTATTCAAGCGGCGGTTTTCCCCAAACGCAGACACTGGTTCAGCAAACGGCTGGGTTCAGTCCCAATGGAAGCAATCCCTTTTCCATGGGTAATACCCTGGAACTGAGCCTGGCGGGCGGATCGAATGTCACCCTCAGCTATACAACCACCGCCCCCGAACCGGCCACGCTGGCGCTGCTGGCTCTGGGCGGACTCGGATTGCTAATGCGGCGGCGGAAGAGAGTAGAGAGTTGAAAGTAGAGCGGCGGCAAAGCCGCTAACCCGGAGTTTGCACCGCAGAGGCGCAGAGTGCGCTGAGGCCACGGTGGAGTAAATGGATAGAAATGATGAGATGGCAAAGAGTCTGTATCTGAGGTGTTGTGGGAAAGAATCTCTATATGGTCTTTCATTTCAACAACCTCGGCGGTGAAATGTTGGGGCTAATGCGCCGGCGAAAGAGAGTAGAAAGTTGAAAGTAGAGCGGCGGCAAAGCCGCGAAAGGAGGCACAGCGGAGCGGCTATGGGATAGGCGGGCGCGAGTGCCCGCGAAAACAAACGCAGGCGAGAAAGCCTGCCACAGGAAAGTTCCGACCCGCGTGTTGCGAGTCGGTTTGGTAAACCGGCCAGCCTGCTGGCCATCTATGGACATTAAGGAGTAAACCATGTTTAAGAACAAATCATCCTCAACCAAAACCATGCTCGGCTTAGGCGCTGCGGCGGCGGCGGGAATAGCCCTGTTGTCCGCCGGAATCATCAAGGCGGATGTTCCTTATTCCAGAGGATATGAAAATTCAGCCAATGGTGTAAGCGGTTGGTGGTTTAGCGGCACAGCCACAGGCATAGGTCAGAGCCAAAGTGTGGCAACAAGTACCGGCACTTATTCCATCACCCGATATGGACCGGGTAGTGGTAATGGCACATCACCACTTGGTTTGATTGGCGGCGCCGGCGGTAGCTCCTCCTATGCGGTGCTTGGAAATAATATCAATGGCAACATTCACAATGGAGGCGACGCGGGTTACAGCCTATTCGGCACTTCCACTGATACCCCTGCATACGCCGGCATGATGGCTACTTATCCCGGTGCATTTACTCAATCTGTGAGTGTTTATGTGCCTGTTACCGGGACCGGGGCGTGGGCGCCGCCTACTGGTGGTGGTACTGCTTTCGAGATCGACGAAACCGCAAGTGATACCACTGGCGCCCCGAACTGGGCGACGGAGTCCGATTTTCAATTCACCGTGCCAACTGCGGGAACTGTAGATGTGAATGCAAACGGCGGCACCACGCCAAACACGCCTTTTGTCACAATCACCAAGAACGGCTGGTATACCTTTACTCTGGCATATAGCAAAACAGGTAATGGTACTACCGATCCCGCCGGTGTTGCTTTTGCGGTTTACGATAATTCAGGCAATCAACTAGGGCTCACAGGTGGTCTTCTGACTACCGCGGCACTTAATTTTCCGAACGGAGCGCCAAGTTCCACTCTCGGTGGCACCAATTACCTCTGGCCCACCAACTGGCAAACTAATTTTGCCGGCAACAACCTGGCAATTGACAACGTGTCAGCGCAGCTTGGCACTGTCCCCGAACCGGCCACGCTGGCTTTGCTGGCCGTGGGCGGGTTGGGATTGCTGCTTAAGCGCAGGCGGAAGGCAATAGCTTGAACGGCTATTCAAGCTATTCAACTTGGCCCGGCCCGTGGCATGCACGGGCCGGGCTGCGGCGAAAGAAAGTAGAGCACAAGGAAAACTGTGTTTAACGGGTCAGCCTGCTGACCGTGTCACCAATAAAAATAAACCTCTGCGACCTCTGCGTCTCGGCGGTGAAATGTTCGGGATAATGCGCCGGCAAAGCCGCGAGCGGTGCGAGTCGGAAAGTAAATTTGGTTAACCGGCCAGCCTGCTGGTCGTCTATGGACATTAGGGAGAAAACCATGAAAACGATTCAAAAGGCAATGCTGGCAACCGGATTATGCGGCGCGTTGGCGGCGGGGGTCGGTTATGCCCAAGCCAGCAATTTTCAGGTGCTGCATTCATTTACCGGCGGGACCGCGGATGGCGCATATCCCAGAGGCGCGCTGATCCAATCCGGCTCGACCTTGTATGGAATGACCTCCGATGGCGGAAGCGGCAATAATAAAGGCACGATCTTTTCCATCGCGGACACTGGAAATAGTTTTACGCTTCTGCATTCCTTTACCGGCGGGACCGCGGATGGCGCAAATCCCTGGGACTCGCTGATCCAATCGGGTACGACCTTGTATGGAATGACCCTCTTTGGCGGAAGCGGCAATTATGGCACGATCTTTTCCGAGAGCACCAGTGGTGGGAACCCTACGCTTGTGCATTCATTTACCGGCGGGTCCGCGGACGGCGAAAATCCCTACGGCTCGCTGATCCAATTCGGCTCGACTTTGTATGGGATGACCACCAGTGGCGGGAGCGCTGCTACCGGCACGATCTTTTCCATACCTGACACCGGTGGAGCCGATTCTCTTCTGCATTCATTCACGTATGGCAAATATCCCCAAGGCTCGCTGATCCAATCCGGCTCGACCTTGTATGGGATGACCTCCGCCGGCGGAAGTAGCAATTTCGGCACGATCTTTTCCATACCTTACACCGGGGGAACCGTTACGCTTCTGCATTCATTTACCGGCGGGGCCACGGATGGCGCATATCCCCTCTGGGGCTCGCTGATTCAATCCGGCTCGACTTTGTATGGAATGACCTACGCCGGCGGAAGCGGCAATTTCGGCACGATCTTTTCCATCCCTGCCGCCGGGGGACCTATTACGCTTCTGCATTCATTTACCGGCGCGGATGGCGCAGGTCCCCTCGGCTCGCTGATCCAATCCGGTTCGACCCTGTATGGAATGACCTCCAATGGCGGAGGCGGTGATGGCACGATCTTTTCCATCGCCGACATTGGAACCGGCTTTCAGGTCCTGCATTCATTTACCGGCGGGGCCGCGGATGGCGCATGGCCCTACGGCTCGCTGATCCAATCCGGCTCGACCTTGTATGGAATGACCCTCCATGGCGGAAGCAGCGATTACGGCACGATCTTCAGCCTATCCACACCCGAACCGGCCACGCTGGCTTTGCTGGCCGTGGGCGGAATGGGACTGCTGGCGCGAAGGCGGAAGAGAGTGGAAAGTTGGTAAGTGTTCACACGGAATTAACCGCCAAGACGCCAAGACCGCGCGGATGGTTAACAAGCTATAAACCTCTGCGGTACTCCGCGTCCGCGGTAAATAACGTCCGGTAAATCGAGTTTGCACCGCGGAGGAAACAGAGGAACGCGGAGGGTGGAAGCGGATAATGTTTAAAGGGTCAGCCTGCTGACCGTGTCACCAATAAAAATAAACCTCTGCGATCTCTGCGTCTCGGCGGTGAAATGTTCGGGATAAGTCACGCAGATCCGGGGGCAACAGCATTGGTGTGTTCCGATCTACATTTACCATTCGTGTCGTACTCATGCCTCCTACGTTAGCATTGCTGGCAAGCATGTCCTAAGTCCGACAGGCTGCTAATGCGTCGCCGCGGAAGAAAGTATATAGTTGAAAGTAGAGCAGCGGGAGAGTAGAAAGTTGAGCGCAGAGCGGCGGCGGCGCCGCGGGCGGGGATACCGCCACTCTCCATACAAGGAGACACATCATGACCACGGCGGCAAGGTTCCGGCTGATCCTTAAGGGAACTTTGGTTCCGGGAATCGTTTTCCTGTCTCTGGCGGCGGGTGCCGCATTACTCCCATCGACAAGCGCCAAAGCTGATTTTGAACTTGATCTGTCCGAATCCAGCGTCAACGGGGGCGCACTGGTGAACGTCGTGGACACCACTTCCACGTTTTTTAACTATCCAAGCTCCGGGACCTTTTCATTCGGCGACTTTTCGGGCGCCGTAGACGCGACGATCATCGCCACGTCCTCATCGTCTTATATCACCTTCGCCACGCGCAACTTGACCAATAATAATACCTCATCGACAGCCAGCCTGGAGCTGCTCCTGGGAGATACCGGCCTGACGGGTCCCGGCGCCAATTCCTCCTTCACCCTGATTCTTGCTCAAAGCGGCGACGGGGAATTCGCCAAAGGCACTCTCGCCATGACCATGCAGAGCTTCGCCGATCCGTATAACGGACAGAACACGACATCCGGAACGGGCGTCGCCGCAACAGGGATAAGTTCCGAGTCATACTCCGGCAACTCCGAGACTTTCACGCTTGCCCCACCGCCGCTGGTAACGCTCAACAAAACGCAGTTGGCTTATTCGCTCACGAATGTGGTGGACTTTACGCTATCGCCCAAGGCGAACGTGCAGAAATACACTGGAACCACGAAGACCGAGTTCCCGACGGAAACGATCCCCGAACCGGCTACGGCGGCCTTGCTGGCGGTGGGCGGGTTGGGATTGCTGACGCGGCGGAGAAAGATAGTAGAGCACGCGGCAAGGCCGCGAGAAAGTAGAACAGTTGAAAGTAGACAATAGAGCACAAGGAAAACGGTGTTTAACGGGTCAGCCTGCTGACCGTGTCACCAATAAAAATAAACCTCTGCGACCTCTGCGTCCCCCGCGGCTGCGCCGCGAGAAAGTAGAGCAGGTGAACAGTTGACAGTAGAGCTGCGGCGGCGCCGCTAATCCACCGCCAGGTCGGTTTTCATGATCTCGCCGAGCAGAACGGTGGCGAAACACCCCGGCGGCAGCACAAAACGAAGCTGCAGGAACGGCCCGCGCTGGTCCGCGCCGGAGGCGAGGTCCAGTTCGGTCGGGAAAAAACGCATTGCCCGCCGGGAGCCTTTGGATTTTTCCGCCCCCCCCGCAGCGCCGCTCCCGCCGGCGGCAAATCGTGGTTGATGAAAACTCCGCGGCGTAAGCTCGTGGGCGGCGAGGACTTCGTCCTCCATTTGTCCCGGCTCGCCCTGCGCCGGCGTCATGCGGTAGCCGAACATGGGACCGGAGGGAGAAATTTCATGGGCGTCGCAACGCGGCTGTTCGGCGGCGGCGTGGAGCTGTGACATTCCCACCTCAAACACCGCGCCGTTGTCGTGCTTCCAAGCCAGGTCGCCGGGGAGAATTCGATCCAGCCGCTTGAGCCGGCGAAGCAGGGTTTCATTGAACAGATGCGCCTGGAGCGCGCTGACCAGCAGGCGTTTGAGACGCACGTCAACCGACCGCATGGCCCGCGCGCCGTGGGCGGGATTGCGGGCGAGGATAGCCAACGCCCGGCGTTCCATGGACAAATGACCGGGCCAGTCGGCCAAGGCAAGGTCCATCCGGCCATGGGCAAAGTGGCGGCGCGCCTGGAGCACCGGGCCATGATCCACCCGCGGGTCCGGTTCGCCCAGCCAGCGCCGCAGAAATTCTTCACTTTGGCCGCGCAACAGCGCCGCGCCCAACCAATGATTATCGCCGCGCATACCGAAGCGCTGCGGACCGAAAAAATTCGGCACGCCGCTACGACCCAGAGAATCCAGCGTCGCCCGCGCCCGGAGGCGGGCCTCTTCCACCGAACCGCCGGGTTTGGCCCAGTCGTCGTTGCGGATTTTAACGGTGAAGCGATTGCCCGCCAGGTGGCCGATTTTAAGCTTGTTGCGATGGCGGGAAACCTCCAGGATGCGCACTTGGGGCAGGCTCAGAGAGCGGATTCGATCTTCGGTTTCCAGTTCAATCGAGAATGTCTGGCGGGCCACGGCTTGTGCATCTTTCAGGCCGGCGTAGCCGATGTCGATCGCCCGGCGTCCCAGCGCCCGGGCCAGCAGGTTCGCGGCGTGCAGCGTGGAAATTCCACGCTTTTCAATGACAAAATAACAGTGGGCGCCCTGGCCGGCGGGCGGATAGAGCGGCAACTCTTCCACGAGAAAATCGTCCGGCTGAGCCTTGATAAGCCCGCCCACGCCGGGCAGGTCAGCCGTTAAATAGGAATGGGGCATACCTATACCGCCGAGTTTTATTGGTGACACGGTCAGCAGGCTGACCCGTTAAACACCGTTTTCCTTGGTGACACGGTCAGCAGGCTGACCCGTTAAACACCGTTTTCCTTGCTCTACATTCACCTTTATTCTCCCCATATTTGGTTGAAATTCAATCGCTCGTGCGAACGGGTATTCTCCATAGCGGCGTTTGGCAAATCTCCTGCGGCACTTTTCGGCGCGGACGACGGGAGGGAGGCGACGGAAGAAACCGGCTCGAACGCGGCGGGATCGGAGCGGCCCATATCCATCGCCGCCACCAGGTAACGCAGGGCATCCATGGCGTGATCGTTAAGGGGTATGGGAAGGGAGTTGCCCGTGGTTGGAGCATCGGCCGCATATTGGTATTGGCTCGCTTCGTCGATGAGCCGGCGGCAGCGGGCGGAAATCTTCAACCCCCCCGCCAGCAGGCGCGATTCGACCATGGCAATACCGGATTCAATGCCGTGCGCCGGGACGGGCCGGCAGGCAATGTCGCGCCGGCGGAGATGGTCTATCAATTCCGGCCGCGAGCGGTCGGCAAAAAATATCTCGATATCCCATCGCCGCACCAACGCGTCGAGCCGGCGGGCCAATTCCTCCAGCGGCAGGCGGCTTTCATAAAGCTCGTCCACCACGTACAGGCACGAATCCCGGCACAACAGGCCGACCACTACCGCGGTGGGATCACGCCAACCCCAGTCGATGCCGGCGTAACAGCGAAGCGTTCGGCCTTGCGGCGGCGGAATGGAAATCACGTGATCGGGCAGCATTTCATAAACCAGCCCCTGCGGCGCCGCCCAGAGGCCGTCGAGCAGCCGTTTGCGCCGCACTCCGGAAAGCCGCCGCAACGTATGCAAATAGTTCTCGCCGGCGCCGGTCCAGCGTCCGGTGGAGCGATCGAAAAGCGTCGGATTATCCTGATGCCGGCTCACGAGACGCAGCATCAAGCCGGCGTCCGCCCGGGCGTTAAGCCAGTGGCCGGGATGGGCCGGGTTGCATTCGGCGATGGCCTGTTGGTAGGGCAGCACGGCGTTTCGCAGGCGGGTGAGAAGTTTTTCCCAGTCTTCGATGGTCAATTCGGTGGCTTCGCAGGCCAGCACCATGTCGTATTCGCTGGACATGATCCGATCGGGGTTGTCCAGCCCGCCGAGCACCAACTCGGCGCCGTTTTCCAATCGGTAACCGTGCCGGTAGCCGCGGCCGGGACCGCCCAGCGCCGGATGCCCCCGAGGAAAAACTTTTTCCTCCAGGGTGACCAGGACGGACTGGGTGAGGCTGGCCCGCGTTTTTCGGACCAGCAAGGCGCGCATGGCGGGATATTTCTGGAGGCACAGGAAGATTTTTTCCAGGGCGGCGCGGGTTTTACCCGTACCCGCCGGTCCCGCCAGAAGAATTTCGCGGTCCCGGGCGTAACATAATTTTTCCGCCGCCCCCCACGGACGATAGGGCCGGCGTGCGGGATCAAGCCGGTCCGGTGTTTTTTCCGCGGCCGCATCCGGTTCCGGGTGTCGGCGGGATCGCCGGGAGCTTTTCATACCTTGTCTGTGTCCACGTTGAGATATGTCTTTTCCAATGGCGGCGCGCCGGGCGGGGCCGAGTCATCCTTCTGGCCCAGATATTGCCGCCCCAGCCACAGCAGCATGCGCACGTCGGGCGCCCGGCCCAGGGCCAGGACAAGCTGACCGCGGCGCAGATTGACGCGCAGCGACGCCCGGCCGCGGCGCAGCGCCCGGCCAAAGCGTTTCCTGAGCTGGGAGCGGCTGATGTCCAGCAGGTCGGCGATGTCCTCATCCGGCGCCCCGCCGGCGGCGAGCTTTTCCACATCCGCTTGAGTAACGGCGGTTGTTAAGCCGCCGGGCGATTCTATTCTCTCCGCTGATTTCATTAGTTTTTCCATACGAAAGAACACACCCGCCGGCTCCGGCAACCGACCGGCTTGGCCTTAAGTCCGGCGGCGTCCGGGTGCGAAAAGCCGACCGACCGCAATCGCCATCGCCCGCTGTGCGCCAGCGAGCGAATCATCGCCGGATGGCTCGTCACAAGGCTCAAACGCCGGCAACGCGGGGCTTCCAAAGCCGCCACCGCGTCGCGAAATTTTCCGCCGATGCCAATGCCCTGATAATCCGGCAGCACCACCACCCGGCTGAAACGTTGATAGCCCCGGTAACCCGCCACCGGAGCGATCGCCGCGAACGCCACCGGTTCATTTTCCACCAAACCCACGCGGCAGCGCACGCAGGACGGAAGATGGCCGTTCAGATAATGATGACGCTGGAACATGGCCCAAAGGCCTTTATCGCAGGTCCGGATTTCCAGGCGGATGGACGGTCGCGGAAGCTTCCCCCTTGCCAGCGATTGCGTGGCCATATCCACCACCCAATCCGGGCATAGCCAGGGAACAATGTCGTAATGACAAGAGACCGCCACAAAACGCCTGGCGACGGCTCCACCGCGGATCGCCCCGGCCAGAGCCGCCGAACCAATCCGCGCGACGGTACGATCCACCACACTGGTGAATTCGTCCATGAGAGCCAATTTGTCTTTTGATTCTCCCCCTTCTCCCAACAGCAACCGGGCCAGGTCGCAGCGGAATTTCTCGCCATTGGAAAGTACGTGCCAGGGCCGCAGCCACGCCGGCGGGCTGGAAAAGCCAACCGCCGCCAGAACCCGCGTGGTTTGGCGGATATCCGTGTCTCCCAGACAATCAATCACCGCCCGGTCCGCCGGCCAGGGCGGGGGGTCCCGCAGCGCCGCTCCAAACGCCTGGCGGGCGATCGTGGTTTTTCCGCTGCCGGAAGGGCCGACAATCAGCCCGATTTGCCAAGGCTCATCCAGACCCGGAACTTCAACGGAGAACCGCTGAGAACTTACGCCATTTACCGGCAGATCAAACATCCCCGCGATCTGGCGAACCCGGAATGAATCCACGATTGGACATGAAACTTCCGCTTCGATCTTCATATTGTCAGCACCCGGCATGTTCGTCCCTCGCCGGTAAGCCGCTCGAACAATTGCTTCTGGTCCGCCTCGTTGGCGCAACCAACCGCGAGCTCATAAATCACCGGCGGCATTTTCTCCACGGGTTCGTTCCGGCCGGTTTCCATCAGTTTGGCCAGTTCGGCCTGGTTAAAACCGGCGGCGCTGAGGAGATCGCCATCCAGGGCGGCGATCTGGCGGTTTAACGCCTCCTCATCCCATTGCGCCAACTCGCCCGTGCGATTGTCGGCGATGGCGTACGCGATGGCGTCCGGACCGGTTAATGGCGTGCGAATGATATGGATATGCGTCCAGCCAAGTTGCCGGGCCGCCTCATAAGTTCCGTTGCCGGCCCGGATCACGCCCCGCTCGTCCACCACGATCGGCTTCTGCTGGCCGAAGCGGCGCAGGCTCGCCTGGATCGCCGCGAGGTTCCGCGCGCCATGACGCCGCACATTGGCCGGGTCGGGCTGAACCGAGGAGAGCGGGACGCTGAGAATCACCGGCGGTTTTTCATCCATTGCTCCAGATATAGGCGGAGCGGGGAAAAGGTAACCGTTCACGGCGGCGCGGAAAACGGCCGCGGGATTGCGATCCACGCGGCTGCGTGGCTGGGGCGGCGCGGTGATTGGCGGTCCCGGCACACCGGGAAAACCCGTGCCCGCCGGGATGTACGCGAAAAACATCCGGGGCGTGAACGGTTACGGAAAAAGATATGCACGGGGCATTCTCCCGGCGCCATCCTAGCGCTCTGGCACGGCGGAAATTACTTTTGGAAATGGGTGGAGGAGTCGAGCTGCGCCAAAAACGGATTGGAGTTCTTCTCCGCACCGATGCTGGTAGCCGGACCATGACCCGGGCGAACCACCGTGTTCTCCGGCAACGCCAGGACACGCTGGAGCGAGCGGCGCATATCGGCGGAATTGGAATCGGGAAGATCGGTCCGCCCGATCGACCGGGCGAAAAGCAAATCGCCGGCCAGCAGAAGCGATTCACCCGCGCAATGCAACACCACGTGTCCCGGCGAATGACCGGGCGTGTGCATCAGAGAGAAGGTCAAATCGCCCAGAGCGATGGTTTGCCCATCTTCCAGGCAGGCATCGGCACGGCGCGCGGGAATCCGATACGGCAGCGGAAAGAACATGCTCTCGGGTTTCATCAGCCGGGGTTCGTCCAGGCGATGGATCAGAACTTTTGCCTCCGGAAAGGCATCGGTAACCACCTGATGATCGCCGATATGATCCCAGTGGCCGTGCGTAAGAATCAGGTAAATGATTCGCCACTGGTTGCGCCGGGCGATGTCCAGAAGAGGCGCGACGGTTTTGTGTGGCGCGTCAATGATGATCGCCTGGGCGGCGGTCTCATTGGCAACCAGGTAGCCGTTGGTCGCCGCCAGTCCACCCGTGTTCATATAAATTTTCATACTTACCCCAATCGCACCAGGTACGCGGCGATCGCCACGCCGATGCCCGCCATGACAACGGCCACAATCACCGCCGCTTTCCAGTTGGCGGCGGCGGGCCGCAGTCCCCGCCCCAGCCGCCGGATCAGGCGCGCAAAGCGTATCGCCGCGGTTACATTCACCGCCACGCCCAGCAGCACCAGGGCCACGCCGCTCCATAACGACATTGATTGATTCTTGGGAACCTGGATATGCAGGCCGCGCAATTCCGAGAGTTTTCGTAAAAACAGTCCGAATTTGGCCACCACAAACCCAAATCCCATCAGCGCCAGGCCGGTGCGAATCCAGGCCAGCATGGTGCGTTCGGCGGCCATTTCGGTCATGGGATCACGGCGTATTTCGCCGTTGCCCCCTGAAGTTTCCGGCATGGTGTTTTTTCTCCACGTGAACGCCTAGTGCTCTGTCAGCCGTGTAATGATGGATTGATTGGCCGGAAATGGGCCAGATGCAAGGAGCCAGCGGCGAAAACCGGGGCCGTAGACCCCTTGAGCCGCCGCGACGCCGCAGATGGCCCGTTTCCGGCCAACCCTGCGGGCGGGGGCCAGAGGGCCGTGGGCTTTGTCGCTCGTCGTCAACGTATGTTTGCATACGCCATCCTCCTCGCTTCGCGCCCACGGCCCTCTGGCCCGCCGTCAATCCATCATTACACGGCTGACAGAGCACTAGAACTCAACTCATTGCGTGTATGCGACGCCATCGAGAGAGCCATCTTTGAAGATGGGCTTTAGGAGAGGATGATACTCCAAAGGACCGTGGGCCGGCTAGGCCTGGATTTTGCACCGGATTTTGCACCGCGGAGGCGCAGAGTGCGCCGAGACCACGCAGGAGTAAAGAGATAGGAATGATGAGATGGCAGAGAGTCTGTAGCGGCGGTGTTGTGGAAAAAAACTTTATAAGGTCTTTCATTTCAACAACCTCTGCGATCTCGGCGTCTCGGCGGTGAAATGTTCGGGCTAGAGTTTTTCCCGTTTTACCGATTTTTGGTTATGGTCGCCGGGCGCGTCGCCGGGGCGCCGGCAACGGGGGCATTCCAGCCGCCACCGAGGGCCACGTACAGCGACACCAAGTCGTTGGACAAAGTCAGGTCGCTCTGAACCAGGGCGCTGTGCGAGTTCAATAGCGCGTTCTGGGCCAGAAGAACATTGGTGAAATCCGTCAGCCCGTTGCGGAACAACTCTTGTGAAAGTCTTACCGCGATACGATTTTCAACCACCGCCTTTTCCAGGGCGCGGCGGTGCAACTGCTCCTGGCGGTAGGCGACCAAGGCGTTTTCCACCTGCTGGAGCGCGTCCAAAACCGTCTGGCGGTACGTAAGGTAAGCTTGATCGCGCAAGAATTCCTGCTGGCGGATGTTGGCCTGAATTTGCCCGGAACTGAAAATGGCCCAAGAAACGCTCGGCCCGACACCCCAGGCAATGCTGTGGGAATCGAACCAGTCGGCGGCATTCTGCGCGGCAAAATCCAGATTACCGTTGATGGTGATCTGGGGGAACAGGTCCGCTTGGGCCGCGCCGATCTGGGCTGTGGCGGCGGCCAGTTGTCGCTCGGCACTTCGCACGTCGGGCCGGCGCAACAGCAATTGGGCCGGCAGACCGATGGGCACACGCGGCGGCACAGGGGGAATGGCGTGCGGCGCAGATAGTTGGCGCACCAAGGCTCCCGGCGACCTGCCCAGCAATACGCTCAGGGCGTAGATGAGCTGATGCTGCTGGATTTGCAACGGGGGCATCTGGGACTGCACACTGGCCAGCAAAGCTCTGGCGTTGGCGATGTTGAGCTGGGTTGAAAAACCAGCGCCCACCTGCAGCCGAGCCAGGTCCACGGTCCGCCGCTGCGTGCGGATGGTTTGACGCACGAGCTGGATTTCCTGCTGCACGCCGCGCAGGGTGATGTAATCGGCGGCAACCTCGCCCACCAGCGCCACGCGGGTATTGTGCTGATTGTCGATGGCCGCTTCGATGCTGTCCTGGGCGGCTTGTACGCTGCGCCGCACGCCGCCGAACAGGTCCAGGTTCCACGTGCCGTTGAGACCCGTAGTGTAATTATCCCGCGGTGGCGCGCTTTGTCCGGGCCGGGTCAGATCCGCGCTGGCCTGGCTGCGTTGGTAAGAAGCGCCAGCGGTGACAAAAGGCCCCAGATTCGCCGCGACGATTTGCATGGCCGCCCGGGCCTGGCGGACGCGCGCCGCGGCCAGTTGCAGATTGAGATTGCCGGCCAAGGCGCGGTGAATCAATGACGTGAGTTGGGGATCTTTCAACCGCCGCCACCAGGTATCCAGATTCGCCGGTTGCGTGACCACAACGCTCAGCGGCGCGGGACCGGCGGTCTTTTTTTCCACCGCCGCACCGGACCACTTCGCCGGCATGGCTATTTTCGGCCGGTGATAGTTGGGGCCGACCATGCAGCCGCCGAAGAGCAAACAGCCGCCGAAGAGCAGAGCCAGGATCAAAATAGATTTATTCATATCGCAGCGCCTCAATGGGATCCAGGCGCGACGCCTTCCACGCCGGGTAATAGCCGAAGATAAGTCCCACGCCGGCGGACACCGCCACGGAAGCGACTACAGCCGGCACGGAAAGGGCGATGGGCCAACCGAGCAGGTTTTTGACCGCGCTGGAAAGCCCCTGGCCGACCAGAATGCCCAAGACACCACCGCAAAGACACAGCACGATGGCCTCCAGAATAAACTGGCTTAAAATGTCGCGCGGCTTGGCGCCCACCGCCATGCGCAGGCCGATTTCCCGCGTACGCTCCGTCACCGACACGAGCATAATGTTCATAATGCCCACGCCACCGACCAGCAGCGATATCAGCGCCACGCCCGTGAGTAGATTGGTCATCATCTTCGAAGTCGATCCGAGGGCGTTGGAGATTTCCGCCATGTTGCGAATGTTAAAATCATTGGGCTGGCCGGGTTGCAAATGATGCCTCTGCCGCAGCAGCACGGTTATTTCCTTGATGGCCTGGGGAATCTGCGATGCGGTTGGAACCGCCACAAAGATCGCATTTACGTTGGGAAAACTTACCGGCTGCGGCAGATCCTGCTGTTCAACGGCCGAGGGTGTCGGATAAAGATTCTGGGAAGTCTCCGGATACAACTGATTCGTCGAAATGGTGGACGAGGAAGACGAAGTGTTTTGATTCTGATTTTGCAGGGCGGTGCCTGAAATACGATATTTCAACGTGGTCCAGGGTAAAATCAGCACGTCATCCTGATCCATTCCCATCATGTTGGCGCCTTTTCTGGCCAGCACGCCGATGACTCGCAGCGGTACGTTCTGAACCAGGATGGTCTTTCCCACGGCCTTACCGCTGGGGAAAAGCTCTTTCACATCGGTCTGGCCCAGCAGGCAAACCTCGTTGGCGCCCAAGACATCCCCATTGGTGAACGCCCGGCCCTGGGCGATCGGCCAATCACGAATTTTCAGGTACGCCGGCGTGGTTCCGTAGATAAACTGAGGAACCCAGTTCTGGTTTCCGCGAACTAGTTGCAACCGCGCATGAACCTGGGGCGCCGCGGCTTGAACCGACGGGCAATCGCGGGCGATGGCCGTGGCATCCTGCGAGGTCAGCGTCACCGCGCTGCCGCCACCGAAGGTGACCCCGCCGCTGGCGGCGGCGCCGGGAAATACAATCAGCGTGTTGGCGCCCATGTTGGCGATGGTCTGTTTGATGGCCGCGGACGAACCTTCGCCGATCTGCACCATCGCAATAACCGACGCGATACCGATAATGATGCCCAGTGTGGTCAGAGCCGAGCGCATCGGATTGCGGCGCAGAGCGCGAAAAGAAGTTTTCAGTGTCGTGGTGATCTTTATCATGCGTCACCTGTGGCGAGAGTCCCGTGACCCGCCGCCGATGCAACAGAGCCGGCCTCGATCAATCCATCACGAATATGAATCACCCGCTGGGCGTGGGCGGCCACATTGGCGTCGTGGGTGACCAGAAGAATAGTGATTCCCTGCTCGGAATTGAGCTGCTGAAACATCTGGAGCACCTCTTCGCTGGTATGCGAGTCCAGATTTCCCGTCGGTTCATCCGCCAGCACCAGCCGCGGGTTGTTCACCAGCGCCCGGGCGAGGGCCACGCGTTGCTGCTGACCGCCGGAAAGCTGCGACGGTTCATGATCCAGCCGATCGCCCAGGCCCACGCGTTGGAGAATCTCCACGGCGCGCCGGCGAAGATCCCTGGTGGTCAGGCCGCTGTCAGCATAAGCGGTCGGCAACAGGACGTTCTCCAGCGCTGAAGTGCGCGGCAACAAGTTAAAGTTCTGGAAAACGAATCCGATTTTGCTGTTGCGCACCACCGCCCGCTGGTTGGGCGAGAGGCGCGAAATTTCATCGCCATCAAAAAAGTACCGGCCGGAAGTGGGCCGGTCCAAGCAGCCCAGGATGTTCATCAGCGTGGTTTTTCCGGACCCCGAAACGCCCATCAACGCCACCAGTTCGCCGGGCTTAAGAGCCATGGAAACGCCCTTGAGCACGGACAGATCGCCCCCGCCCAGGCGGTAGGTTTTATACAAATTTTCGGTGCGAATCAGATCCATGTTCAATTCTCAGAACCTGCGGTCCCATCAACATTTGCCCTTATTTATGATGATGGGCAAACGGCTGCGGAATAAATGGATTGCCGCCCGCCGCACCCGCCGTGCGACTTTTCTGTTCTCCGACCACCACGCGCATGGGGGGTTTAAGCGTTTTGGAAATAATTTCGGTTTGATAGTTGTTAGCCAGGCCAACCGTCACAGTGAGCGGGCGAACGTAACCATTTGCCGGCAACCAGACGGTT
Organism: Planctomycetota bacterium; assembly: GCA_021831565.1. Lineage (GTDB taxonomy): Bacteria > Planctomycetota > Phycisphaerae > WQYP01 > WQYP01 > JAKBMM01. The sequence goes on along the minus strand of JAKBMM010000011.1, from coordinate 31,426 downwards.
CCGTTCCGATGGAGCGGTTGCGTCCCGGCCGCGGGACCGGTAGCGGTTGCGCCGCGGGGACGAGCCGTCCGAACCGCGGGAAGAATTTCGTCCGTGCGCGGCACCCAGCGCAGGGCCGCGGTGGGAACCATCATGACATGCCGGCGCCGGGCCACCAGGATATCCGCCTGGGCGGTCAGATAAGGCAGCAGTTTTCCGCCCGGATTATTGGTATCCACCACCACCGTGTACGTGACCACGTTCTGCACCATGGTGGCGTTGAGGCGAACCTGCGACACCACGCCGCGAAACATCCGGTTGGGGAACGTATCAACCGTGAACGTCACCGGATCGCCCACATGCACGCGGCCGATGTCGGCTTCATTAACAGATAACCATACTTGAATTTTACTCAGGTCCTCGGCGATCAGAAACAGACTGGGCGTATTGAAGCTCGAAGCGACGGTCTGGCCTATTTCCACGCGTCTATCAATCACCACACCCTTGACCGGCGAGGCGATCGTGCAGTAGCCGAGCGTTATCCGGGCGCGGGCCAGGGCGGCAGCCGCCGCCCGCACCGCCATGCGGGCCTGGTCCACGGACGCCTTGCCCACGTCCACATTGGCCCGGGACTGATCGTAGGTTGATTGATAGGCGTCATACTGGCTGGCGGAAAGCGCCACGGATTTTCGCCCCAGCCGCTTGGCCCGCTCCCAATCGGCCCGGGCGTCAATATATTGCGCCCGATCTTTTTCCAAATTAGCTTTAGCGGCCTCCACGTTGGCCTGCGCCTGGGCCAGTGCGGCCCCGGCCGAGACCACATCGGCGGCATAAAGCGACGGGTCGATCCGCGCCAGAACGGTTCCTTTGTTCACGGGTGAGTCATAATCAACCTCATGGCCCCTGGCGTCCAAACCGAAAGACGCAATCCTTCCGCTGACTTGCGCGCCGACGTCCACCACGTCCCGCGGTTCGAGCGTGCCGGTGGCGCTGACGGTGGCGCGAAGAGTTCCCACCGTGACGGGCGCGGTCTTGAAAGCGACAGGCGTGGGGGCGCGACCCGCCCACCAGGTCCAGCCCCAATCAACCACCAGAGCCGCCGCCACAACGATCAGAATTACTTTTATTGCGGTTTTCATCATGTCATCCCATTTATTGACGGCCCCTTATCTTGGGGTCGGCTCGAACAGCGGGCGCAACGTTTGGGCCGCGCAAAATAAAAAGGCCCGTTCCATGGGCGTGAGCGATCCAAATATTTTCGCCAGATGTTTTTGGGCGGAGAGCATCACATTCCGGAGCACTTCCCCGCCCCGCGGCGTGAGCGAGAGCAGCGCCCGCCGGCGATCTTTTTTGTCGGCTTGGCGCCGAATGAGTTTCTGCCGCTCCAGATCATCCGCCATTTTGGATGCGGACGGCAACGTCAAACCCATACATTGCGCCGTCTGGGAAATCGAAATCTCTTTCCGCATGTAAATGGCCAGCATCATGCGAAACTGTCCCACGCGAAGTTCCCGCCCCCCGATCGCTTTGATATGCCGCCGCAGCGTTCCCATCATTTGCGGAATCAGCGAAAGGAAGGCGCCGGCGAGCATATCCGCATCAACCGCCAGGGGGCCGGCGACCCGGCCGGAATCCGCAAGCAACGACGCGAGGCTTTTATTTTGTTTCAACATGGAAGCACTTTATAATTTCGCAATCAGGAAATATTCTTCTTCCCGCTCGGCATAACATATCGATCATACGTCCATACAGGTTTATTATCCACTGTTTGCACAACCAGGCCCACATCGGAAGAATCATTAGACCACATACAGGGTATTACGCCGACCACTGTATTTAGTTGCATTATCTAATTAAATTTTCCCCAAGTTCGTGCTACAATGCAGCCAATGAAGTCTATCCAGCGAGATTCATCGCCCCCCACCGCCACAGACGTTTCGGCGGACAATCCTCCACCCGGCGCAGCCCTCCGAATGGATCGCAAGAGCTTGCTGTTGCTGGTTTTGTTTCGCATCAGCCGCGGCGTGGCCAGCGGCATGATGGCGGTGGCCCTGCCCTATCTGGTTCTGAAAACTCTGGGATATGGAAGTCTGGTGCTTGGCTCATTGTATACGACGGGGATTGTGGCCACCGCCCTGCTGGGACTGGCGGTGGGTCATCTGTCCGATACCTGGAGCCGCAAGGGAATGCTGATGATCACCGCCCTGATGGTTCCGATCAGCGCTTTTCTGGTATTCGCGTTTCCCGTTTTACCGTTGCTGTACGTGGCGTCGGTTATCGGAGGCTTCGCCGCGACAGGCTCGCTGATCGGCGGCGGCATGGGCGGCGCGGCACAGCCGGTACAAAGCGCCATGATTGCCGACTTGACCACACCGGGGAATCGCACGTTTTACTATTCCACGCTGGCGTTCCTGAGCGGCATGGCCGGCGCCGGAGGCGCGCTGCTGGTCCGATTCTTTTCGATTCCAAACACTTTTCTGGCGGCGGGAATCATTTCGGCGCTCGGAGTATTTTTACTGCCGCCGCTGCGCGCACCGCGGCGCCGGCCGGCGGCGCGGCGCGGGACTCGCTCGCGTAAAGTCATCGGTCATTTCAGCATCACCGGCGCGCTCAATGGGTTGAGCCAGGGATTGATTACGCCATTTCTGATACCTTTTTTTGTTATCGTCTATCACGTAAGCAAATCCTATATGGCGGTCTATACCGCCGCCGCGACCATTGTGGGCGCCGTTGCGCTGCTGACCGCTCCCACGCTGGAAAAAAGACTGGGTTTTGTGCGCAGCGTTACTTTTACACGAGCGCTGGGGACGGCGCTTTTGCTGGTGCTGGCCCTGTGGCACCATTTGTGGCCGGCGCTGGCCATTTATGTGTTGACGCCGGCCCTGCGCATCGCGGCTTTGCCGGCGCAGCAAACCGCCCTGACCAGCCGTGTTCATTCCGATGATATAGGCCGGGCCTTGGCGATCAATCAGGTGGCGCGGCTTTCGGCGGCATCGGGGGCGGTTCTGTGCACGGGTTATCTCTTTGACCTGTCCGCCATGGAAGCGCCGTTTTTCATCTACGCCGCCGTCATGGCGGCGAATATCTACCTGTACTTCAGATTTTTCGGCCAGGAAGAACCGTCCGCCAACGGGGGATGATCCGGTTCAAATCAAAACGTCAGAATATGGTTGCTGGTGCGTACCCATTGAGATAATTCAGTCATCGACGACTTGTCGGCGCCCGGGTAGTACGGCTCGCCTTTCGCCACACCGCAGCGCCCCTGGCAGGTGCCGCACACACGCACCAGTACCCCGGCGGCAATCAACTCTTTGACCATCCGCACCAGATCAAAATAGCCCTCCGGCGGTTTGACGCTTTCACGGGCCAGATCTACCGCGTCGTTCATCAAAAACAGGCGCACCACGGCGCCATCCTTGTGTAACTGGCCAACCAGACGCAGCGCATTCCACGCCGCATCAGAACCGTCGTAGGGGGTGTGGCCGAGAATTATTAAAATCACCTGTGACATAAAACGAACCTTTTAGAAAAACAATTCAATCCGGTTTGCTTCCAGTGAGCCCTTCGACCGCACCGCACGACCACGGAGGCCAACGCGGCCGGCGAAATAAAATCAGCGCCGGCGGGCGGACGGCGTTATCCCGCCGCCCGTGTCACGGGAAAGCCATGGGCCTGCCAATCGTTTACGCCGTCTTCGAGCCGAAAGGCCCGATATCCCCTGGCACTTAGCCACTCCACGGCCTTGATGGACAAGACGCAATAGGGTCCGCGGCAATAGGCCACTATGTGTTTTCCCCTGGGCAATTCGGACAGCCGCGCTTCCAATTGCGTAAGCGGAATCGAAACCGCTCCGGCGATATGCCCGGCATTAAATTCATCGCTGGGCCGCACATCGATGACCATCGCCTTGCCGCTCCGCACGCGCGCCAGCAATTCCTCCCGGTTTACCGGCTCCAGGCCGGTACGCCCCGCCAGAAAGGCTTTTCTGATGCGGTCAATCTCCGCAAGTTGGCGCTCGGCCAAGCCCCGCAATTCCATGAGAAAAACGCAGACCGCCCCATCCGTGATGCGGTAGACCACGTGCAAGCCATCCTTTCTTCCTTCCACCAGCCCGGCGCCACGCAGCACCTGCAAGTGCCGGGATGTGTTGGCGAGCGTAAGGTTGGCCTGCCGGGCGAGAACCTCCACGTTCTTGGGCGCCTGGCAGAGCAATTCAAGGAGTTCCAGCCGCTTGGGGCTGCAAAGAGCCTTTCCAATGCGCGCAAACTGCTCATAAATGCGATCTTTGAACTGCCGGTCCGTGTCCATGGTGGCCCCTTACCAGCCAAAATGAAGGGCGGGCAAACGGTATCGGATTCGCGCCAGATAGTAGCGCTCGAAGATCAACTTCAAGTATCTGGCCCATTTCCCGCGTTTGATAACGGTCTTGTTGCGCGGCGGGAGAAACGGATCCGCCGACATGTAGAACGCGGTGTCTCCCGCATCAGCTATGCAGAGCGATGGGAGCGACAGGCCGTCGATCATTGGGCGTCCCCGAAATTCCGCGGCGATATTGTGGGCGGCGGCACGGGCCATCAGTTCAGTCATGTGACCTGTTTTCGGCACGCCCACGGGAACCGTTGTCGGAAAAGGGGATGGTATCGCCACCGCCACGCCCACCGCATAAATATTTGGATATTTGGCGCTGGCAAGATTCGGCGTAACGGGAATAAAGCCCTTGGGATTCGCCAGCCCACTGACCGCACGCACAAAGCCGCTCCCCAGGAACGCGGGAATCACCAAGGAGAAATCAAATCCATACTCCCGACCATCCGCAAGAATCAGACGGTTGGTATCCGCTTGAACGATTCGGGCATTGGCAACGGTTTCAATGCTCCGTGCGGCAAACTCATCCTGAACTATTCGTGGTGAATTACCGACGCCGCCAATGCCGAAATGCCCGATAAATGGCTCCGGCGTGAGGTAGGTAAGCGCAAACCGGTGGCGCTTCCTCGCCCGCTTGAGCAGGGTGTCTATCATCATGACCAGTTCATAAGCCGGCCCGATGCAACTGGCTCCGGGCGCCGCACCAATAACAATACGCCCTTGGTCGCGCCCCAATACCTCGGCAAGGGCGGTATGAGCTTTGCCGGCCTCCGCGACACTAAAGATGGACTGTGTGTGGCCCGCTTGCGGTCCAAGCCCCGGAACCGCAGCGTAGTCGAGCTCCGCTCCCGTCGCCAACAGCAGCACATCGTAAGGAAATCTTTCCGCCCCGGCGCTGATAAGACATTTTTCCGGATCCAGGGCGTCCACGTTGCCATGCACGAAACGAATTCCCCGTCGTTTAAGCGGTTGGGCGAGAGGCGCCTGGAGCGATTGCGGCTTCCGCCAGCCCATCACCAGCCAAGGCAAGGACGGTGTGAAAGTGAATGTTGATTCTCTGGAGATGAGCGTAATGTCCGCCTGCCGGCCGAGTTGTCTGCGGAGTTCCCAGGCGGCGTTGATCCCGCCGAAGGATCCGCCGACAATCACGATGCGCTGGCGTTGAACCATGATGATCCATCTGAAAAAACATTCGTTCGCAGGCACGCCCGGCTCTGCTCAACTACTCAATCAATCAATTGTATAATAACCACCATCCGCGGTCAAGTCGTTAATTTCACACTGTGCCATCGGGGGGATGACGCCGCATAATACAATCATGTTCGATGTTACCGAGGCCCGGACCCGTCCGACATCCCACATCCGGCGGCAAAGCGACCGGTGCGGACTTTCCGCCCAGCCATGGCTGATTTTTCCGCACCTCTTCCCCGCCGGTTCGTATGGACATACAGGGTCACTGTTTAGAATGAAATTCCGCGAATAAAATAAATTCGGTTCTTCCGGCCAGATAAGAAAGGAAAAAGTGTTATGCCGCACAGGGTGGGAGATTTAACATCACGTTTTGGCGCCAGAGCCACGGCTCTGGCTCTGCTGGTCGCCGTATGCATAATTACTGAAATGGTTGGGATACCGCCGCCCAACCCCCGCGCCGGGGTCCGAGCGGCGGGAGTCGGATTGACGCCGCGGCATGTCGTAAAAGCTCATATTCGCGCTGTACCGGGTAATGTTGCGGTGTCGGGCCACGGCGTTATTGTGATTCATCTCGCCGTGGCCGCGGGCTACCACATCCAGAGCCATCATCCACTGGAGAATTTTCTTATTCCGGCATCTGTAAAACTCCTGCCGTCGACGGGTATTATTTTTGGTGCGGCGCATTACCCGGCGGCGGTGATCATCCCCGTGTCCAGGCAAATTACCAGGCAAGGAAAGCTCTCGGTCTATGAGGGGCGGTTCAACATTACGGTTCCGTTCAAGGCGCTGGATACGGCCACTGTGGGCCGGCGGGAAATTACCGCGCAACTCACATTCCAGGCCTGCAACGACCAATCCTGCCTGATGCCGCGGAGTGTGCATCTCCGTACGCTTCTACGAATCACTCCCGCACAGGGGATACCGCTTGCAACATCGCCGAGTAAAAAGCCCTGGGCTGTTGCGGTAACTCACTTGGCCAAAGGCGGCGCCGGGCCGGCACACACCCGCAACGGCGGCGCTGCCGTCGCCAGGGAGATTCAAAAAATCAACGCCCGGCCCTATCAGGTATCCCAGATGCATGAGCCGGTGTGGCTGCTGATTCTGTTTGCATTGCTGGGCGGGCTGATCCTCAACGTCATGCCGTGTGTCTTACCGGTGATTCCGCTGAAAGTTCTGGCGATGGTGCAACAAGCGCACGGATCGCGTCCGCGCGCGGTGCGGCACGCGCTGGTGTTTGCAGCCGGCATCGTGTCGCTTTTTCTGATACTGGCGATAGCGATGGGCATCTATCGCGCGGCGACCGGCCAGACGCTGACTTACGGGATGCAGTTTGAACACCCCTGGTTTCTGATCGCCATTGCGCTGGTGGTGCTGGCGTTGGCGTTGTCGATGCTGGGCGTGTGGACCATCCAGCCGCCGCGCTCGCTTTACGCGATCAATACATCCGGCGGCGGCCTGGCCGGCGCCTTTGGAACCGGTTTGCTGGCGACCCTATTGGCCTCCTCATGCAGCGCGCCATTTCTTGGTGTCATGCTGGCCTGGGCTTTGCTCCAACCCACGTGGATCGTGGCCCTGTTTTTTGCGCTGATTGGAATCGGCATGGCGTGGCCTTATGTTCTGCTGGCGGCGTTTCCAGCCCTGCTGGATCGAATTCCCCACGCCGGTCGATGGTCGGAATTGCTCAAAGAAGCATTGGGGCTGGTAATGGTGGGGGTAGCGGTCTATCTGCTATTGAGCACTCAAGATCGTTCGCAGATTGTCGTGGGCTTCGGGCTGGCGGTGATTCTGGCGATGGTCTGCTGGGGTTGGGGGCGCTGGCCCGATGGGAACATGGGCGGCCGACAAATATGGATGATCCGCGGCGGGTTTGTGGGAGCGGGAATTATCGCCGGGGCCTTATTTATTGGATGGATGGGGGGAATCCAGGGTGGGGAAATCTCCTCCCCGGCGGCCGGCGTGGGCGATCTGTATTCGCGCACATTTCAGGTGAACCGGTGGCAGACCGTCACGCTGGGGCGAATGGATGCGGCGCTGGCGGCCGGGCATCCGGTGCTGATCGATTTTGGCGCTCCGTGGTGCATCAACTGCAAGTTTATCAAGACCACGGTATTGGATGCTCCGGCGGTGCGCAAGGTTTACGCCCAGACCGGCGCGGTGCTGCTAAGCGCGGACATTGACCAGCCGGTTCCCAAGGCGTTATGGCTCAAATTCGGCGGGCGGGCTGTGCCCTACCTGGCGATTTTATCTCCGCACCGGCCGTTGTCGCCGGAAATTCTTCGGGATCTCTACACCCAGCGCGAGGTCATTCGGGATATTCATGCGGCGGCGCGTTGAGATCGCCGCGGAACGACGGAAAGCTCAGACGCGGCGAGGGGCGACGGGGTCCGATTGCAGGCTCGTTGCCTATAATCGGCTGGAGCCGAGTAGTAGATGGAAATCCGCGAGAGCCGAGGAGACAACCCGATGATGTGGATGTATGGAACGGAGAATTGGTTTCCGTGGATGTTGATATTTCCTTTTATTTTTCTGATGTGTCTGGCGGCGCTGCTGGTATGGATGCTCCGGGGCGGCGGTCCGATGTGCGGAGGCCATAGGACATATCCGAAGGAAGACAGCGCGCGGGACATCCTTGATCGGCGCTATGCCCGAGGCGAGATCAATCAGGAGGAGTACCAGCGAATGAGAAAGGAAATCCAATAAGATTCGCCGTGACCGTTCACGGCGGCGCGGAAAACGGCCGCGGGATTGCGATCCACGCGGCTGCGTGTCTGGGGCGGCGCGGTGATTGGCGGTCCCGGTACACCGAGAAAACCCGTGCCCGCCGGGACGTACGCGGAAAACATCCGGTGCGTGGATGGTTGCGATTCGCCCTGGTTGGAGAAAGTATGGTCAAAGTTACCGCCGCAGAGCCAAAGTGGTTAACGTCCTCCGCCCGGATGCGAACCGTCGGCGCCAGGAATATTTCCGATTACCCGTGGATGATTCGGCTGTTTTTCTGGAAGCAAAAACGAAAGTACGGGCGTGTACTGGACCCAGGTTTGCTTTGGGGGCGATCGCCATGGGTGTTCGCGGCGGTAGCCTTGCTTTATGGCGCGCTGGACCGTCGGTCCTCCCCGATCGATCCCGTGCTTCGATCTCTCATAGCCGTGAAAGTTTCACAGATCAACCATTGTGCTTTCTGCGTGGATATCAACTCGGCGACCCTGGTGAAACATGCCGTGCCCATGGATAAGATTCACGCCTTGCGCGATTGGCAAAACAGCCCATTGTTTACACCCCAGGAACGCCTGGCCCTGGAATACGCCGAAGCGGTGACTTTGAACAAAGTCGATGACAACCTGCGGCAACGATTGCAGCGGCAATGGGATGGCGACGCGCTGGTAGAATTGACCGGACTGATCGCATTTCAGAACCTGTCCGCAAAATTTAACTCCGCTCTGGACATACCCGCGCAGGGGTTCTGTCGCCTGCCCGCGCAACCGCGGTAATTCCGGTTTACTTCGGGCAAATACTGAAAAATCCCGGCTTTCTTGTAAGGAAAGGAATTTACCGTGAAGTTATCAATTCTAAACTCTCCCAGCCCGAACCGTTTTGATCAGCGCCTGCGCAATGCGGATACCGGGCAATTCAATGGATTAAGCATCCGCACGGTGCAGGTGAACATCGGCCTCAAGTGCAATCTGGCCTGCCGTCACTGCCATGTGGAATCATCCCCGAAACGCACGGAGGAAATGACGTGGGAAACGATGGAACTGGTTCTGGCGGCGGCGAAAAAGGCCGGCGCCGCAACCATCGACATCACCGGTGGAGCGCCGGAAATGCACCCGCATTTCCGGCGCTTTGTGCGGGCGGGCCGTCGCGCTGGATGGGAAGTGATGGTCCGCACCAATCTGACCATTATGCTGGACGGGAATTATCAGGATTTACCGGAATTTTTCGCCGCCGAGCAAGTGCATCTGATCGCGTCCCTGCCCTGCTACCTCCCCACCAACGTGGACAGGCAGCGCGGCAAACATGTGTACCGGGAGAGCATAGAGGCGCTCCAGCGGCTCAACGCCAAGGGTTACGGCGTCAAAAGCGAATTGCCGCTGGACCTGGTGTACAACCCCGGCGGTCCCACCCTGCCGCCGGAACAGGGGGTGCTGGAGGCGGCGTATCGACGGGAACTTTCCGCGCGTTTCGGCATTCATTTCACGCATTTATATACAATTACAAATATACCGATTGGTCGATTTAAGCAGGATCTGCACCGGCAGGGGTACGCCGGGAAATATCAGGATCTGCTGGAGAGGACTTTCAATCCATCCACAATATCGCAGTTGATGTGCCGCCACCAACTGCATGTCGGTTGGGACGGCGCCCTGTATGATTGCGATTTTAATTATGCTCAGAAACTACCGGTGAGAGGCGCGATAAGCCACATTCGCGATTTTGATCCGGCGGAATTTCTGGCCCGCCGCATCGTCACCGGCCCGCACTGCTTCGGCTGCACGGCCGGCTGTGGCTCATCCTGCGGCGGCAGCCTGGTGACCAAGGACTACACGGCCGGTGCGATGCGCGCGGCGGAGGCGGGATAAATAATTATGCCGCCAAAGAATGCGCCAACTTTACATCGCGCGGCCCGGGTGGTGCGGATGGTTTCCATTGCCGTTATTGCGGCCTGCCTGCCGGCAATCATCCATTTTCTACCGATAGGCAGAGGCGTGAATCTGCTGCAAGGTAAACTGCTTGGCTGGGGCATATATGGCCGGGTGGCTTTTATCGGTATTTATATATTGGCCACAGTTCTATTGATTCCCGGTTCGGCTTTGACGCTGGCCGCGGGAGCCATTTACGGCCTGTTCTGGGGAACGCTGCTGGCATCAACGGGGGCCACGGTGGGAGCGTGTCTGGCCTATCTGATCGCCCGCTACGCCCTGCGGCGGAAAGTGGAAATACGCGCCCGCCAATATCCACGCTTCGCCGCCATAGATCGGGCGATCGGCCAAGGCGGCTGGAAAATTGTCGCCCTGGTGCGGTTAGCCCCGGTGTTTCCCTTTATTCTGGTTAATTATCTGTTCGGCTTAACGCCCATCGGATTCTTCCCTTATGCCCTGACAACCTGGCTCACCATGATTCCCGGAGGATTTCTTTATGCCTATCTCGGTTATACCGCCGGCCAGGTGATTCAGGGGGTGGGAAGCGGGCTCGGCGGCCTATTCGCAGGCGGCCGGCTGCAACTGGTGTTCACAATCATCGGACTTCTGGCCACGATTGGCGTGACCGCTTACATCACACTTCTTGCCAAACGCGCCTTGGCGCGGCAAACGGAGGCGTCCATGGATGCTCCCGCACAGCAATACAGCAACAATGACGATCCGCCAAAATCACACAGAACCACGGTCTGGGCGCTGAGCGCCCTGGTGATGGTGGTTCTCACCGCCGGCATCTGGTGGCAGCACAACACGTGGGCCGGACTTTTCGGCCCACCGCCGGTGAAAATGGTCAACAAGTTCCACCATCACCCTCATGGCCCAAAGTTCAATCATTCTCTTTTCAATATGGTGGTGAAGAAAGTGGTTCATCCCGGCGGTTGGGTGAATTACGCCGCACTGGCCGCGCACCCGCAAAAGCTTGATGCTTATATCCAATCGCTGGCGCAAGCTCCGTTCGCCCGGCTTGGCCGCAACCAGAAGCTGGCCCTTCTGCTCAACGCCTACAACGCCTGTACGCTGCGGCTGATTCTGGACTATTATCCGCATATCAAGTCCATTGAAGATATTCCCGCAGCCAAACGTTGGGAAGACAAACGCTGGAACATCGGCGGCAAGATATACAGCCTCGACCGTATCGAATGGATGCTCCGCTCTGATTTCGCCGATCCGCGGATTCATTCAGCCATCGTCTGCGCTTCCATCGGTTGCCCGCCGTTGAGCCGGGAAGCCTACGAAGCCGCCAAGGTCAACAGCCAACTGCACCAACAGGAGATTTTGTTAAACAATGATCCGCGCTGGGTACGTTTTAGCAATCATGGCCGCGTGCTTCATCTGACCATGCTTTACGACTGGTATGCCGGCGATTTTCGCCAGGCGGCGGGATCCGTCCTGAAATTTGTCGCCCGCTACAACAAGCCATTGGCCGCCGAACTCGCCGCGGGCAGGCCGCCGCGGGTGGAATTCATGAATTACAACTGGAATCTCAACAGCGTGAAAAACCAGGCCCGCCATGGGAGGCATCCATGACCAACGCAGTTAATTTTACGCCACCGGCGATGGAGCCTCTGGACTCATGTAACCAGGAATGGATGCGAAATGTTCACCCGCCCGGTTGGACCAATCCGATACCGAAACCACGCTATGATCTCGTGGTGATAGGCGCCGGGCCCGCGGGTCTGGTCACCGCCGCGGGGGCGGCGGGGCTTGGAGCGACGGTGGCCTTAATCGAAAAAGATCGGATGGGTGGCGACTGTCTGAATACAGGTTGTGTGCCGTCGAAAGCTCTACTTCGCTGCGCTCGCGCTGCGTTCGAAGCGCGGGACGGATCGCGCTTCGGCGTACGGGTTGGCGGTCCCATCACCGTGGATTTCCCCGCCGTCATGGAGCGCATGCGCCATTTACGCTCGCATATCAGTCCACATGATTCAGTCCAGCGGTTCAAACAATTGGGTGTGGATGTATTTCTGGGCCAGGGGCGATTTACTGATTCGAACACCATCGAAGCGGGCGGAAAGATGCTGCGGTTCGCACGGGCGGTCATTGCCGCCGGCGCGCGGGCGTCAACCCCATTTATCCAAGGTCTGGCGGAAGCCGAATATTACACGAACGAGACGATATTCACCCTGACCCGCTTGCCGTTGCGTCTGGCGGTCCTTGGCGCCGGCCCGATCGGCTGTGAACTGGCTCAGGCCTTTGCCCGCTTTGGTTCGCAAGTGACGCTGATTGAGTCCGACCAACGGATTCTAATCCGCGAGGACGATGATGCCGCCCGCCGCATCGAAGCGGCGTTGGAACGCGACGGGGTAAAGATCATCTGCGGCGGAAAAACGACCCAAATCGTCCGGAACGGAAATGAAAAGGTATTCCATCTCGATTGCCACGGAGAAAAGCATGAGTTTGCCGTTGACGCCATACTTGTCGGCGTCGGCCGCAAGCCCAATGTCGAAGGTTTGAATCTCGAAACGGCGGGTGTGGCGTACGACCCGCGTGCGGGCGTTCTGGTGGACGATCGCCTGCGAACCACCAATCCGCATATCTACGCCGCCGGAGATATCTGCTCCCGGTACAAGTTCACCCACGCCGCCGATGCCATGGCGCGGATGGTGATCCGGAATGCGCTTTTTCTGGGCCGCGCCAAAGCCAGCGCCCTGACGATTCCCTGGTGCACCTACACCGATCCCGAAATCGCCCATGTTGGTGGGTACGAGCAAGATGCGCTGGAAGCGAAAATTCCCGTGACAAGTTTCACCATCGAAATGAAAGAGGTGGATCGCGCCATACTCGATGGCGAGGAGGAAGGCTTTCTGAAGATACACATTCGCAAGGGAACCGATCGGATTTTTGGCGCAACAATCGTGGCTCGACATGCGGGTGACATCATCGGTGAACTCTCCCTGGCCATGACCGCCGGTGTGGGTCTGGCCAAAATCGCCAACGCCATTCATCCTTATCCCACGCAGGCGGAAGTCATAAAAAAGGCCGCGGACGCCTATAATCGCGCCCGCCTTACGCCCCTCCTGAAACGACTCTGCCGGCAGGTTCTGGCGTGGCGGCGCTAAGAGGATTTTATGTCGTCAGGAGAACCCGCCGTCGCGCCAGCGACACGAATCGCAAGGATATGCCTGGCGGCGGCCGGCGGCTCCATTCTGGCGGGCGCGGGCGTGGTAGCGCTGTGGTCCAACCAACTTGCCACGGTGTTGCATCAACCGCCGGCGTTAGCCGTCTATGTCGCCGCAAGTATATTGCTGGGCGCACTGTACCTTGGCGCCGTATGGGCCGTTGGCCACGTGCGGGATTCACAACGACTGTTCTATCTCATCTTTGCCGTTGGACTGGCAGCGCGGCTGGTGCTCATCCCCTCGCGGCCGCTGCTGGAAGTGGATTATTATCGTTACCTGTGGGACGGAGCCGTGACCGCACATGGCGTGAACCCTTACGCCTACAGTCCACAGGCGATCCGCCAGGGCCAAGTATCCATTCCCGCAAAACTCCGGCGGCTGGCGGATGAACCCCGGGGGGCTAAAACGCTCCGCCATGTCATTTATCCGCAATTGACCACGATTTATCCACCGGTGGCGCAGGGAGCCTTTGCCGTGGCGTACGGGCTTGGTCCTTTTAGCGTTACGGCGTGGCGGGTGGTGCTGCTGGCGTGTGATCTGGCGGCGTTTTTTCTGCTGGCGCGATTGCTCGCCGAAGTGGCGCGGCCACGCTGTGCGGTGCTTCTTTACTGGTGGAATCCATTATTGATTCAGATGACATACGTGGGCGCTCATCTGGACGTGATCGTCGCGCCGCTGGTTCTGGCGGCATTGCTCTATGCGCTGCGCGGCGCGCCATGGCGCAGCATGTTCTGGCTGGCCATGGCCGCCGGCGCCAAACTTTGGCCGGTGGTTCTGCTGCCGGTCTGCTGGCAGGCGAAAAGACGCGGCAAGCGCATCGGTCCATTGCTGCTTTTCGCGTTTCTTTCGGTAATGATCCTGCTGCCATATACCCTGGCGACCCTTCATTCCCATTCCGGAGCGGTAGCCTACGCCCTGCGGTGGGGAGACAACGACTGCCTGTTTCGCATCCAGCAGGCTATATGGAGCATATTTACCGGCTGGATGGCGCCCCTGCTGGCCCGCGCAACGGCTCTGTTATTGCTTGCCGCGTGGATTTTTTATCTCACACGGCGCCCGCTTCCGAAAGCCGCCCAGTTGTTGACCGCCGCGCTTTTCATTGTTGCCGCGGCATTTCTATTAAGCCCCACCGAGTTCCCCTGGTACTACCTCTGGCTGGTTCCACTTTTGGCGCTTCGTCCGCAACGCGCGCTGCTGCTCTATACCATGCTTTTACCCTTGTATTATTACCATGATATCTGGCTGGAACATCTGCCGGTTCTGGCTCTTCTGGCGTGGGACGCTCGCACGGCCATGGGGTGTCGCCACCGCTGTGTAATCCAGCGATTAACCGCGGATGCCGCGGCGGCCGGCGGCGGCGCGGCGCAGGTGGCCGTGGTGATCCCCGCTCTGAATGAAGAAAGGTCCATCGCGGGAGTTCTCGCGGCCGTGCCGCCATGGGTCAAGCAAATCATCGTGGTGGATAACGGCTCAACGGATCGCACGGTGCCGATAGCCCAAGCCGGTGGCGCACAGGTTGTTTTTGAACCCCGGCGGGGCTACGGGGCGGCGTGCCTGGCGGGTATGGCGGCGTTGCAAAATCCCGATGTGGTCGTATTCCTGGATGCGGATGGGAGCGATGATCCACGGCGGATGGACCGCCTGGTCGGGCCGATAGCACGTGGTGATGTAGATATGGTCATAGGTTCGCGTGTACTCGGCCGGCCCGAAGCCGGAGCGTTGCGCCTCCCGCAGCGTTGGGGCAACGCCCTGGCCTGTTGGTTGATGCGCCTTTTCTGGGGCGTGCGTTACACCGATCTCGGTCCGTTCCGCGCGATCCGGCTCTGTGCCCTGCGCCGGCTGCAGCTGGACGCCCGCGGCTACGGCTGGACGATTCAAATGCAACTGCGCGCCGCCCGGCTGGGGCTGGAGGTCGCGGAAGTTCCCGTGCGTTATCGGCGGCGCATCGGTATATCTAAAATATCCGGAACATGGCGCGGCGTTTTTGGCGCCGGCGCCAGAATCCTTTCCTCCATCCTTACCGAAATGCGCTGGCGGCCGGCGGCGCATCCGTCCGGCTCGGCGCACCGACACCTGATCGTTTTCGCACGCTATCCGACGCCGGGCCGGACGAAAACGCGACTGATTGGACATCTCGGCGCCCAAGGCGCCGCGGCGCTGCAGGATGCGATGACCCGCCATACGCTGGCGCAAGCCGCGGCTTGGAACGTCGCCCGGGCCGAGCGCATCGAAGTTCGCTTCACCGGGACCGATGGCGGCGCGCCGGCCATGGCGCAGCGGTACGGAGAAACCTGGATATATAACCCGCAAGGCGCCGGCGACCTGGGGCGCCGGATGCGGCGCGCCATGCGCGACGCTTTCCAGGACGGCGCTGGATGCGTTCTGATCATCGGCACCGATTCGCCGGGCATCACACCGGAAATATTGCATGAGGCTTTCGCCGCCCTGAAAACTCACGATCTCGTGCTGGGACCCGCCAGGGATGGAGGCTATTACCTTATCGGCCTGGGCCGCCCCTGTGAGGAACTATTTACCAATATCTCATGGGGAAGACGGTCCGTTCTCTCCCAAACACTTAAGGCCGCGGAACTCGCCGGTTTATCGGTCCATTTGCTTAGACCTCTGGGGGATGTCGATCGTCCCTGCGATCTGCCTATCTGGGATGCCATTGGCGCCGGAACCACACCATCAGATCCGATGGTTTCGGTCATCATTCCCACCTTGAATGAAGAATCGAATATTGCCGCCACGATTGCAGCGGCCACGGCGCCTGGTGTGGAAGTGCTGATCGTGGACGGCGGCAGCACGGACCAAACCGTAGCCCGCGCCCGCGGCGCCGGAGCCGCAATTATTAATAGTCCTCCCGGGCGCAGTCGCCAGATGAACGCGGGCGCCGCCGCCGCCCGGGGCGGCATTCTGCTGTTCCTGCACGCCGATACCTTACTCCCGCCCAATTATCCGCAACGGGTATGTTCCGCACTCGCGCAACCGCGTGTGTCAATCGGGGCATTTTCCCTTCGCGTTGCTCCGGCAGGTCTTCGTTTTCGAATTATGGAGAAAATGGTGTACTGGCGATCGAGATATTGGCATCGGCCCTATGGCGATCAAGCCTTCTTTTTACAAGCCACGATGTATTACCGTTTAGGTGGATTTCCCGAATGGCCGATCCTGGAAGACCTGGCCTTCGTGAAGAAGGCCGCACGCGCAGGACGCGTCGTGGTTATCCCAGCAGCGGTAATCACTTCCGCCCGCCGCTGGCTCGTGGACGGATTTTGGACCACTACGCTCCGACATCAACTCATTCTCATGGGGCATAGCCTGGGCATCGCGCCCGAAAGCCTGGCCCGGGTATTGCGCCGTGATTAGCCCGGATTTTGCACCGCGGAGGAATCAGAGGAACGCGGAGGGTAGAAGCGGCTGGTCAAAAAAGGCTATAAACCTCTGCGGCCCTCCGCGTCCGCGGTAAATAACGTCCGGTGAATCGGATTTTGCACCGCGGATACACGATGTCTGGCAGGACGCCCGACCCCCGAACGCGGCTGCACCGCGAAAAAGTGGAGCCGGTGAAAATAGACCGTAGCCGTGCCGTCCGCGTTCTGCGCAACGCCGCGTATGTTAAGATAGCGGGCGCCTCGGCAACGTTGCCGAGGTATTTTATAAGGGGAGCCTCTATGCACACGCTGCCCATTGTTTTGCCCGCAGAGCAGATCGAACGGTTCTGCCGGAAATGGATGGTTCGGGAGTTCTCATTATTCGGCTCGGTTCTTCGTGATGATTTCCGACTGGACAGCGATGTGGATGTCCTGGTGAGTTTTCAACCGGGCCATCCGTGGAGTCTTTTTGACCTGCTGGATATGCAGGATGAATTATCCGCGATGTTCCATCGCCCGGTGGATTTGGTCACCAAAGGTGGACTTCGCAATCCCTTCCGACGACACGAGATACTGACCACGCGGCGGGTGATTTATGCGGCATGAGCGCGGCGATGCGGCATTTCTCTGGGACATGCTTGAATCGGCCCAATCCGCCTTGAATATGGTCAACGGTTTGGAATTTGAACGGTACGCCGGCGATCGGCGCACACGTCGCGCCGTGGAGCGCGAGATCGAAATTATCGGGGAAGCGGCGCGCTGTGTCTCTGCGGACTTCAAGGCCGCACACACGGAAATTCCCTGGGACAAGATCGTCCGGCAACGCCATAAATTGGCGCACGATTACGCCGACATACAGGACGAAATTATCTGGCGCGTTCTGCAAATTCATCTGCCCGCGTTGGTGTCGTCTTTACAAGGACTTGTACCAAAGCCGCCGCCCGACCCCGATCCCGGACCTTGATGCTCTAAACGCCGATGTTTTAGCGCAGACTGCCGAAACGGGCCGTTGGGGCGCAGATGTCCTCAACCGCATCAAATACATTTTCTTTGGCGGCTGCGAGCAGCCGCGCTCCCAATTTTCATTTACCGCAGCGCGATCGCCACACCGGCCAACACACTCTGCGCGAACATGCTCCGGGGGCCGAGCTGCGACTCGTAATTCACGAACAGGGTAATATTCCGAGTCAGGTTGCCGCTGACGCCGGCGCCCAGCAGGGCCGAATCACGCTCGGGGCCAGCGGTGTCAATCACAAACGATCCCGTGCCCAGCTCGGTGAAGCTGGCGGTGATACCCCGGCTGCCGTTGAGAAATTCATGCTGCCAGAAGGCGTTGGCGCTAAAGTCCACCGGCACGGACAAACCGGCCGGATGCCAGGCATATTCAATGCGGCCGCCCACAAGTGAACGCAGTGAATCAACCGACATCGGGGAGACGGTCAGGTCCGCCGCGCTGCCGGTTTCGGTATACCCGGAAATATTCATGTGGGTATAGCCCACGCCCACCGCTGGGCCGAGCTTCAAGCCATGCCGCAGGTGGAAGTTGTAACCCGCCATGGCGTTGAGATCGAACTGGTTGGAATGCGGTGAACTGCTGGCGACGGACTCGGGAGCGGTAAACGTGATGTTCCGGTGCATGGTGTAGGCGTTGTAGGTATAGCTGCCCAAGGCGTCGACATAGAAGCCGTGCTTGCGGAAGCCCAGATAAATACCCGGTGAATAACTGTTGTCCTGCAGGGCGCTGCCGGCGTTGTCTAATTTAGCGCCGGTATAGGCGTAGGAGAACAGCGCCCCGATCACCAAGTGCGAAGCCATGTTGTAATCCACGCCGGTGATCACGCCGCCGGTGGTGAAGTTGGCATGGCCAATGGCCGTGCCGGGCAGATTAGCCAGAATAATATTGCCGCTGACAAAGCCGGAGAGCGTATTCCGTTGCGATTCCCGCCCGGGAACCGGCACGGCCCCACCCTGTGACGGCTCGCCGTTGAATACGTCCATCGAGCTGGTCGCATTCTGATTATTCGCCTGGGCGACCGACTGCATGGCCGAGTCCAGCGCGGTGGTGAACGGATCGGCGTTGGGCGTATCAAGCATGGACAAGCCGGCGGCATTGAAGCCGGTCATGCCGTTAAACTGGTTGGATATCTGGGAAAATACCGTCTGGCTTTCAAAAATGCCGTTTTCAATTCCGAGGTTGCCCATGGCCTGCTCGGCCTGGGGCGTGAGCTGATCCAACGCTGGTCCGAATTGAACCGCAGGCAATTGGCTCAACTGGGAGAGCAGAGTTTGCAGGTTTGGCGGCGTGTTGGCCGGCGTGGCGTAGGTATTCAGATAAGTCGCCACGGACCGCTCGTTGGGCGTCAAAACGCTGGGGAAGGAGAGAAAGTCGGTCTGGACGGTCATGGTCTCGCCGGTGGCATTGTGGCCCGCGAAGAGGGCCAGCACATGGTCTTCACTATGGTTGGCATTATTCGGCGTAATATCCAGCGGCGTGGAGAAATTACTGGCCACTGAGCCCGTAGTTTTCACAACGGTATATACATCAAAGTCCTTCGGCGTGAAACCCGGCGCGAACTCGGCTTTGAGAGTGCCGCCATTCAGAGCCGCGGACTGGTTATTAACCAGCTTCACGAAGTCATAGTTGCCACTGGCCGCCGTTCCAGAGAATGTCAGGAGCAATGTGGAGTTGGCGCTTTGCGTGTAATTGCCACCGACATTGATGGTGATGCCGGTACCAATAGCCCCCAAACCGTTGTTGGTTTCAAGCGTGGCGGCATTGGTGAGGTTCACATTGTTTGTGAGTTCATTCGCCACGAGCGTGGAACCAAGAGCGTTGGATGAATCGATGACCAAGGTTGCGCCGTTGACGGTTGTGCCACCGGAATAGGTGTTATTGACAGACAAACCGCCGGAAGTCGGATTGAGAATCAGCGTACCGCCGCCGGTAATCTCCAAACCGCCGTTAACGCCGGCGGCGTCGGAAATAATGCCGGAAAGGGTATCGGTGAAACTGGCCGAACCGGTGCTGTAAATATCCGGTGTACCGCTGGCAAGGGTGTCGCTCAGAACGATATTGTTGCCCAGGGTGATACCTGTGGCGCCAGCCTCCAGCTCACCGCCGCCTGGTCCCAGCGTTACCGAGCCGCTGCCCAAGCTGCTGGAATTGGTGAAAATAACAATGGTTGGGGCGTCAATAATGGTCCCGCCGGAATAGGTGTTAACGCCGGAAAGCGTCAGCGTGCCGCCGCCGGTGAGGGTCAAAACGCCGGTGCCGGCGCCGCCCGAAAACACGCCGGAGAACGTATCACTGTTGCCACCATCGCTGATCGTGCCGCCGCCGACGCCAAGGCCAACCGTAGCGCTGTCGGTTATCCCCGCCGTGGTCAACAATGTGCCACCATTGAGAGTAATGCCTCCGGTTCCCAAGTTATTGGCGGCGCTGATACTTAAAGTGCCGCTGGTGAGAGTCGTTCCACCGGTATAGGTGTTGGCATTGGAAAGGGTCAGCGTGCCGCCATTGACGGTCAGACCGCCCAGGCCGCTAACAACGCCCGCGACCGTACCGCCCCCGGTGGCGGTCAGAACATCCGTAGTGGCAACCAGATCAATCGCGCCTGTCGACGTACTATTCAAGGCGGCGACCGTCTGCGCGGCACCGCCGTCGAGCTTAAATGTTCCGCCGTTAACCGTCAGATTGCCGGTGCTAGCCAGTGAACCGGTAAGGTCCAACGTACCGCTGGTGAGAGTGGTTCCACCGGTATAGGTGTTGGCGCCGGAGAGCGTCAACGTGCCGCCGGCGAGATTCAGACCGCCGGCGCCGCTGATAGCGCCCGCGAAACTGCCGCCGCTGTTAACTGTCAGATTGTCCGTAGTCGCGGCCAAATTAATTGTTCCACCCGTTCCGCCCAAGGCGGCTATGGTCTGCCCCGCGCCATTGTTGACTTGAAATGTTCCGCCATTAACCGTCAGATTGCCGGTGCTAGCCAGTGAACCGGTAAGGTCCAACGTACCGCTGGTAACCGTGGTGCCACCGGTGTAAGTGTTGGCGGCGGAAAGCGTCCAACTGCCACCGGACACCGCAAGCGCCACGTTGCCGCCGAAAGTGCCGTCACCGATGACACCACTGAGAGTATTGGCGCCGGTGTTTGTACCCGCCAGCGTAAGGGTATCGCTGCCCGTAGCCGCGCTGCCGGTGATGGAGCCGCTTACGTTCAACGTCGCGGAACTGCTGGTGGCAAGATTGTTGAAGGTGCCATTACCACCCAGGATAAGCGGGGCGGAGATAGTCTGGGCGTTGACCACGGTGCCGGTGATCTGCACAGTCCCGCTGTTGCTGAGCGTCAGGTTAAACCCGCCACCGCCGATGTTGTAGGCCGCGGCGGTGGAGGTATCAAAAGTGATGTTGCCAATGAAGCTGCTGGCGCTGAGAGTGGGCGCGGTATTCGTGGGCGCGCTGTTGAACAGGGCGGTATCGGCTGCACCCGGTACGGAGGGGTTGGAACTCCAATTGGTGCCGAGATTCCAGTTGTTGGTAAAGGTGGTGGAGCCCGTGCCGGCCCAGGTATCGGTCGCGGCCCGCGCCGCCCGCGGCAGGGCCAGCGTGCCGGCGACGGCCAAACCCGCCGCGGCGAGGATAAGGGTTCGCCCGGCAAGCTGATTCCAGCGCGGTTTGTTGAGCAATGCGGACGTGGCTACGGTTTTGTTCTTACGATTGGTGCGATTCATGAGAATACCCCTGTGTTGTAAGAAAAACCAAGTTCATAACCAAGGCGATATTGTGCGCCTTCATATACCCCCGAACGATTAACTGCTAACTGCCGCGTCTTATAAGGTGGCCCGATCCATAAGTCAAGCCACCGCGCCGGTTTTTTTTCTCGTTTGCTCCCCAACCGATTGCCGCGTCTTATAAGACGGCCTGATCCATAAGTCAAGCCACCGCGCCGGTATCTTCTGCTCGCATACTCCCCAGATGATTTGGTGCGGCTTATCATCTGGCCCGATCCCGATGCCAAGCCGAAGCTTCACTTCAGAAATAGTCCGGTGTGGCAATTTTTCCAGGTGGGGAAAAAATCACTGTAAAAATGAGGCTGATTCATCAGCTTCGAGGGATTTTTCCTGATTCGGGCGGGTGAGGACATCCGCCAGCACCTGGCGGTGGAGGTGGGCGACGGCTATGCGTTCAACCAGACATGCAGCAAAGGCTTCGACGCCCACGACGAACAAGCGGTGGGACGGATCGCCAATACGTCGTTTGCCTTCCAGGTGGTTCGTGATTAGCCCGGATTTTACACCGCGGAGGAATCAGAGGAACGCGGAGGGTAGAAGCGGCTGGTCAAGAAGCTATAAACCTCTGCGGTCCTCTGCGGCCCCTGCGGTAAATGACATCCGTTGAATCGGATTTTGCAGCGCGGAGCAGGCGCAGAGCACGGTAGAGGCCACTTTTTACCGCAGCGCGATCGCCACACCGGCCATCACGCTCTGGGCTAGTCCGCCCTGGCCGGCGCTGATATCCGACTCGTAATTCACGAACAGGGTGATATTTTTGGTCACGTTGCCGCTGACTCCGGCGCCCAGCAGAGCCGAATCACGTGCCGGGCCGGCGGTATCGATCACAAACGATCCCGTGCCCAGCTCGGTGAAGCTGGCGGTGATACCCCGGCTGCCGTTGAGAAATTCATGCTGCCAGAAGGCGTTGGCACTGAAGTCCACCGGCAAGGACAAGCCAGCCGGATGCCAGGCATATTCAATGCGGCCGCCCACAAGTGAACGCAGTGAATCAACCGACATCGGGGAGACGGTCAGGTCCGCCGGGCTGCCGGTTTCGGTATACCCGGAAATATTCATGTGGGTATAGCCCACGCCCACCGCCGGGCCGAGCTTCAAGCCATGCCGCAGGTGGAAGTTGTAACCCAGCATGGCGTTGAGGTCGAACTGGTTGGCGTGCGGCGTGCTGCTGGCGACGGACTGGGGGTTGGTGAAGGTAATGTTCCGGTGCATTTTGTAACCGTTGTAGGTATAGCTGCCCAAAGCGTCCACGTAGAAGTGGCTCTTGCGGAAGCCAAGGTAAATGCCCGGCGAATAACTCTGGTCATTTAATGAACTGCCGTGGCTGTCGAGCGTGGCGCTGGTATTCGCGTAGGAGAACAACAGTCCGATGGCCAGATGCGAGGCCATGTTGTAATCCACACCGGTGATCACGCCGCCGGTGGTGAAGTTTCCGGTCTGGCCAGCCGCCGTACCGGGCAGATCAGCCAAAATCACATTGCCGCTGACAAAGCCGGAGAGCGTATTCCGTTGCGATTCCCGCCCGGGAACCGGCACGGCCCCGCCCTGCGACGGCTCGCCGTTGAATACGTCCATTGAGCTGGTCGTATTCTGATTATTCGCCTGGGCGACCGACTGCATGGCCGAGTCCAGCGCGGTGGTGAACGGATCGGCGTTGGGCGTATCAAGCATGGACAAGCCGGCGGCGTTGAAGCCGGTCATGCCGTTAAACTGGTTGGATATCTGGGAGAAGACACTCTGGCTTTCAAATATGCCGTTCTGAATTCCGATGTTGCCCAGGGCCTGTTCGTTCTGCGGCGTGAGCTGATCCAGTGCCGGGCCGATTTCGTTGGCCGGATTGGTCGAAGTGGGCGCCAACAGGCTCAATTGCGAGAGCAGACTTTGAAGATTCAACGGCACATTGACCGATGGGTTGGCGTAGGTATCAAGATAATTGGCCACAGCCGTTTCGTTGGGGGTTGTGGCGAACGGTGCGAAAAGAGTTTGAGTTGTTACCACCACGCCAGTACCGGGAACCACGCTTTCAAAATAATACAGATGATCGGTGGAGAAGTTCGGATCCGTGGTGCTGGGCAACCGCACCGCCAACGAACCGGCGGTGGTCGTAAAAGTGGGATCGGGAGTAAATGGAATCTTCTGGCCGGTGGCATTAGCCGCGGCACTGACGGTTCCCGCGGTTCCGACCACGATATAGCGATCAAAATCGCCCGGTTTAAATCCGGAATTGGAGCGGAGAGTAAGCGTATCAGCACCGGTGAACGCCGCGGTGTTGGCGGCGGCATTGGTCAGGTTGACCGAATCGTAGTTTCCGGTTGACGGTGAGCCGAGTGTGGACGGACGACCCGACAACGTCAATACAAGAGTGGAGGGAGAGGTTCCGCCATTCATGGTGAAATTATTGCCGATATCCATCTGGATACCGGTTCCAATCGCCCCACCGTTGGCAAAGCTCAACTCGTTGCTGGTTTCCAGCGTGGAGCCAGGTCCGGTTGTTGTTCCGATGGTGAGCGTACCCGTGCCGAAGGAAGTTTTATCTCCGGCCACAGCGGTTACGCCGCTGGCGGTGGTGCCGGCGGCGGTTCCACCGGAATAACTGTTGGCGGCGTTGAGCAGAATGGTTCCGCCGCCGGTCAGGGTCAAAGCCCCTGAGCCGCTGACGGAACCGAGGAAATCAGCCGTACCGGCGGTGGTGATGGTTCCACCGCCGCTCTGTAAACCAACGCTGCGCGAAGTGGAAAAAGTTGTGCCGGTAAGGTCAAGCGTGCCATTATTGAAGGAGATGCCGCCGGTGGATGGCGTGAAATTACCCAGATCGGCATCGGTGCTTACATCCAGCGTTGCGGCGCCTTCGATAGTGGTGCCGTTGCTGTAAGTGTTGGCAAGACTGATGGGGGCCAGCGTAAGCGTGCCGCCGCCATCAACCACCAATCCGCCGGAGCCGCTGATGGTTCCGGTGAGCGTGGTGCTAAAGGCATTGGTGTTGAACACATCGGAATTGGTAAGCGACGTGATCGTGTCATTAAGCTGGATGTTGTTGGTTAAAGTCAGACCGGTTACACCCGCTTGGAGCGTTGCACCGGGAGCGCCGGAACCACCCATGAGGATCAGGTTGGAACCCAGTGCGGTGGCGGTATTAAATTGCACCGTCGCGCCATTTTCAATCTCCGTGCCTACGGTACCGCCATAAGTGTTGGAATTCGTCAGGATCAGCACGCCGGAATGCGTGCCGGACGAATCGGTCACGATCAACGAACCGGCGCCGGAAACCAACCCGCTGAGCGTGGTCGTGGCGGCGTTGGTATCGAACGTACCGTTGCCGGTAAGGGTCAGGTTGTTGGTCAATGTAAGTGCGCCATTTCCGGTTTCGGCCTGGATTGTGCCATTATTGACAAAGCCATTGTTGGCGATGGTGATACCGGCGGTACCGAAGCTGGCGGCGTTATTAAAGCCGACGGTGGTCTGGTCCTGAATCAACGTGCCGCCGGAATAGGTATTCACACCGTTGAGATTCACCGTTCCGCCACCGGTGATCGCCAAGCCGCCGCTAACGCCGGTGGCGTCGGAAATAATGCCGGAAAGCGTATCGGTGTAACTGGCCAAACCGGTGCTGTAAATGTCCGGTGTGCCGCCGGTAAGAGTGTCGCTCAGAACGATGTTATTGGCCAGGGTTATACCCGTATGGCCGGCCTCCAACTCGCCGCCGCCTATTCCCAGCGTAACCGTGCCGCTGCCCAGGCTGCTGGCATTGGTGAAAATAACAATGGTCGGGGCGTCGATAATGGTCCCACCGGAATAGGTGTTCACGCCGTTGAGCGTGACGGTACCTACGACACTGCCGCCGTTGTTGACCAGCATACCTCCGGTACCACTGATAATTCCATTAAGCGAGGTTGTGGTTCCGTTGGTGTCATACACATCGGATGTCGCCACCGTGGAGGTCACTGCGTCATGGAGGATAATATTGTTGGTCAAAACCAGGCCTGAAACCGTCGGCGCCAGCTCGCCGCCGACAGCCCCCGTGGCGCCCAGTTGGATGGGATTTCCGCCGAATGAACTGGATGTGTTAAATTCCGCGGTTACGCCATTTTCCACAGTGGTTCCCAAGGTGGGGGAGCCGTAGCTGTTGGAGGCGTTGGTAAGACCAATCACGCCGGTACCGGCGGAGGTGGTGGTGAGCACCAGCGCCCCGGAACCGCCGATGGCGCCCTGGAACACGTCGGTAAATGCGCCGCCTACTTCCAGTGTGTCACTGGTTCCCTGAAGCTGCATGTTATTGGAAGAGGTAAAGGCGGCGGTTCCCAGAAGGGCGCCGTTGTTCAAATTGATCTGGTTCGGGCCGAGATTCGCGGCCGAAGACGCTTCCACCGTCACATTCTCAAACACAAAGCCGGGCGTGCTGGCCGAGCCGGGGCCGTTGGTCCCGGTAAGCGAAACAAAATCGCTTGTCTGGCCGTTTCCCAAGATGGTAAGCGTTCCCGGACCGGTGATGTTGCCGTTTAGAGCGGTTGGGGTGGTGGAAGTTCCGCTACCTAGATCACTGAACGTACCACCGGAGGAATTGACAAGCATGTTGTTGGCGATGGCCAAACCGGTTCCGGCAGCGGTACCGTTGCTAAGCGTGCCGCCGTCGAATTCGAAGACGGCGGTTGTAGCCGGCAGAGCGGCGGCGGAGTCGATAAACAGATTCACGGGCTTGGCGCCGTGCTGAGAATTCAGATCCATTGTCCCGATGAAGCCGGTATTGTTATTTCCCGTGGAAGGATCCAACGCGATCACGCCATTCGTAAATTCCAGCACCGAATTGGCGTTTGAACTCATATTGCCGGTGAAGGCGAGAGCATTGGGCAGGCTCAGGCCGCCGCCGTTAATGATGTTGCCGGTGGCACCGACGACGGCGATGTTGTTGCCAACGGTTGCAGCCCCGGCGCCGGTATAAGCCAGCGTACCGTCACCCAGAGTGATGCCGACGCCGGAACTTGGAAGATTAGTCGAAGCGCCAAACGTGACCGTTGTCTGGGCACTGCCGTTGCCGATTTGAAGATTGCCGTTCCCAGTGAACGTGGTGCTATTGCTGGTCGAACCCAGCACAAAAGTACCGTCCTGAAGCACCAGCGTGTTCTTGGTGCCCACACCGGTGTTATTGCTGGTAATTGCGCCGCCAAGCGTAATGGTGTTGGTCGCCCCGCCGGCGTCGATGATATTGGTGGTGTTGCCGGTGGTATCCGTGATGTCAACCGCGCCGATGGTTTGCGCGGCGCCGGAACCATTGATAAAGTCCAGCGTGCCGCTGTTGGTGAAGGTAAAGGCATTTGTTGACGGCAGGCCGCCGGTGAGGCTGACGAGCAATTTTCCGCTATTCTCAATGGTGCTCAGGCCTGTATAACCCGTCAGGCTGCCATTGAGGGTCAGTTGGCCGCCGTTGAGAGTCAAGCCACCCGCGCCGGTAACCGCGCCGGTGAAGGTGTCCGTGGTGGTGGGAGTTACGGTGAGCGTACCGAGGGCGAGGTTCAGCGTACTGCCGGCTTGGCCGTTGAGGTCGCCGATGGTGAAACCGGCGGCATTATTCACTTCAAACGTCCCACCGTTGACATTGACCGTGCCGCCGATGGAGCCGGTTACGTCCAGAGTTCCGTTGGTAATCGTGGTTCCGCCGGTGTAGGTGTTCGTACCGGAAAGAGTCAGCGTGCCACCGGCGAGATTTAGACCGCCGAGACCGCCGATAACGCCCGCAAAACTGCCGCCGCTATCAACAGTTAGATCGTCCGCGGACGCAACCAGGTTGATAGTTCCACCCGTTCCGTTCAGAGCGGCTATGGTCTGACCCGTGCCATTGTTGACTTGGAATGTTCCGCCATTAACCGTCAGATTGCCGGTGCTGGCGAGCGAACCGGTCAGGTTCAGCGTACCGCTGGTAACCGTGGTGCCACCGGTGTAAGTGCTGGCGCCGGAAAGAGTCAGGATGGTTCCGGCGGTTCCGGCCTCGGTTACGCTGCCGGTTCCGGAGATAGCGCCGGACAGACTGCTGCTGGCTGTCTGGGCAAAGACCAACGCCGAATTATCCGTCACATTGCCGGTCAGACCCGCCGTGCTGCCGGTGAGGTTCAGCGTCCCGCTGGTGATGGTGGTTGTACCGCCGTAGGTGTTGGCGCCGGAGAGGGTCAGTGTAGTCCCGGCTGCTCCATTCTCGGTTACGCCGCCGGTACCGGAAATCACACCGGTCAGGCTGCTGCTGGCTGTCTGGGCAAAGACCAACGCCGAGTTATCCGTCACATTGCCGGTCAGCCCCGCAGTGCTGCCGGTGAGGTTCAGCGTCCCGCTGGTGATGGTGGTCGTACCGCTGTAGGTGTTGGCGCCGGCAAGAGTCAGCGTACCGCCGGCGAGATTCAGGCCGCCGAGACCGCTGATAACGCCCGCAAAGCTGCCGCCGCTATCGACGGTCAGATTATCCGCAGCCGCAAGCAGATTGATAGTTCCACCCGTTCCGCCCAAGGCGGCTATGGTCTGTCCTGCGCCATTGTTGACTTGGAATGTTCCGCCATTAACCGTCAGATTGCCGGTGCTGGCCAGTGAACCGGTAAGGTCCAACGTACCGCTGGTAACCGTGGTGCCACCGGTGTAAGTATTGGCGGCGGAAAGCGTCAACGTGCCGCCATTGACGGTCAGACCGCCCAAGCCGCTAACAACGCCCGCGACCGTACCGCCCCCGTTGGCGGTCAGAACATCCGCAGCCGTAACCAGATCAATCGCGCCTGTCGACGTACTATTCAGGGCGGCGACCGTCTGCGCGGCACCGCCGTCGAGCTTAAATGTTCCGCCGTTAACCGTCAGATTGCCGGTGCTAGCCAGTGAACCGGTAAGGTCCAACGTACCGCTGGTAACCGTGGTGCCACCGGTGTAAGTATTAGCGGCGGAAAGCGTCAACGTGCCGCCATTGACGGTCAGACCGCCCAAGCCGCTAACAACGCCCGCGACCGTACCGCCCCCGGTGGCGGTCAGAACATCCGCAGCCGTAACCAGATCAATCGCGCCTGTCGACGTACTATCCAGGGCGGCGACCGTCTGCGCGGCACCGCCGTCGAGCTTAAATGTTCCGCCGTTAACCGTCAGATTGCCGGTGCCAGCCAGTGAACCGGTAAGGTCCAACGTACCGCTTGTAACCGTGGTGCCACCGGTGTAAGTATTGGCGGCGGAAAGCGTCAACGTACCGCCATTGACGGTCAGGCCGCCCAAGCCGCTAACAACGCCCGCGACCGTACCGCCCCCGGTGGCGGTCAGAACATCCGCAGCCGTAACCAGATCAATCGCGCCTGTCGACGTACTATTCAGGGCGGCGACCGTCTGCGCGGCACCGCCGTCGAGCTTAAATGTTCCGCCGTTAACCGTCAGATTGCCGGTGCCAGCCAGTGAACCGGTAAGGTCCAACGTACCGGTGGTGAGAGTGGTTCCACCGGTATAGGTGTTGGCGCCGGAAAGCGTCAACGTCCCGCCGGCGAGATTCAGACCGCCGGCGCCGCTGATAACGCCCGCGAAACTGCCGCCGCTGTTAACTGTCAGATTGTCCGCGGCCGCGGTCAAATTAATTGTTCCACCCGTTCCGCCCAAGGCGGCTATGGTCTGTCCTGCGCCATTGTTGACTTGAAATGTTCCGCCGTTAACCGTCAGATTGCCGGTGCTGGCCAGTGAACCGGTAAGGTCCAACGTACCGCTGGTAACCGTGGTGCCACCGGTGTAAGTATTGGCGGCGGAAAGCGTCAGCGTACCGCCATTGACGGTCAGGCCGCCCAGGCCGCTAACAACGCCCGCGACCGTACCGCCCCCGGTGGCGGTCAGAACATCTGTAGTGGCAACCAGATCAATCGCGCCTGTCGAAGTACTATTCAGGGCGGCGACCGTCTGCGCGGCACCGCCGTCGAGCTTAAATGTTCCGCCGTTAACCGTCAGATTGCCGGTGCCAGCCAGTGAACCGGTAAGGTCCAACGTACCGGTGGTGAGAGTGGTTCCACCGGTATAGGTGTTGGCGCCGGAAAGCGTCAACGTCCCGCCGGCGAGATTCAGACCGCCGGCGCCGCTGATAGCGCCCGCGAAACTGCCGCCGCTGTTAACTGTCAGATTGTCCGCGGCCGCGGTCAGGTTAATTGTTCCACCCGTTCCGCCCAAGGCGGCTATGGTCTGACCCGTGCCATTGTTGACTTGAAATGTTCCGCCATTAACCGTCAGATTGCCGGTGGTGGCCAGTGAACCGGTCAGGTTCAGCGTACCGCTGGTAACCGTGGTGCCACCGGTGTAAGTGTTGGCGCCGGCAAGTGTCAGCGTGGTTCCGGCTGCTCCATTCTCCGTAACGCTACCCAGGCCGGAAATCACGCCCGATAGACTGCTGTTGGCTGTCTGGGCAAAGACCAACGCCGAGCTATCCGTCACTGCGCCGGTCAGGCCTGAAGTATCGCCGGCGAGTTTCAGCGTGCCGGCGGAGATTGTTGTCGCGCCGGTGTAGGTATTGGCGCCGGAGAGCGTCAGGGTACCGGCGCCGGACTTGGTCAGGCTGCCGCCCGCCCCACCGCCTATACCGCCGTCCTGAATCACCCCGCCAAAAGTGTCGGTTCCGGTGGCGACATCCACCGTCAACGCTTTTGATCCCAGCGCCACTGTACCGCTTGCACCGCCCAGTCCAGAGAGAGTTGCGCCCGTGGTGGTCTGTGAAATATCAAGGGTCGCTCCGCTGCTCAAAGTAGCGCCGCTCGAAGTCGCAATGCTCCCAGCGCCGGAAAGCGCCAACGTGCCGGAAGTAATGTTGGTCGCACCGGTGTAGGTGTTGGCGTTGGTGAGCGTCCAACCGCCACCGGACACCGCAAGCGCCACGTTGCCGCCGCTAGCGCCGTCACCGATGACGCCACTGAGAGTATTGGCGCCGGTGTTTGTCCCCGCCAGCGTAAGGGTATCGCTGCCCGCAGCAGCCGCGCTGCCGGTAATGGAGCCGCTAACGTTCAACGTCGTGGAACTGCTCACGGCGTCGTTGCTGAAGGTGAAGGCGGCGGCACCAGTGCCCAGGATGATCGGAGCGGATATGGTCTGGGCGTTGACCACGGCGCTGGTGATCTGCACAGTCCCACTGTTGCTGAGAGTCAGGTTAACGAGTGTGCTGGCGCTGCTGATGGTGTAGCTCGCGGCGTTGGATGTATCGAAAATAATGTTGCCGATGCTGCTGCTGGTGCTGAGATTGGGCAAAATATTTGCCTGCGTGCTGTTGAACAGAGCGGTGTCGGATGCGACCGGCACGAGGCTGGTACTCCAGTTGGTATTGGTATTCCAGTCGTTGTTGGTGGCACCCGACCAAGTAGCCGTTACGGCCCGCGCCTTCTGCGGCATGGCCAGCGTGCCGGCGACGGCCAAACCCGCCGCGGCGAGGATAAGGGTTCGCCCGGCAAGCTGATTCCAGCGCGACTTGTCGCGCGATGTGGATGATTGGGATGTCGATACGGTTTTGTTCTTACGATTGGTGCGGTTCATGAGAATACCCCTGTGTTGTAAGAAAACCCAAGTTCAGAACCAAGGCGAATTGTGCGCCTTCATATACCCCCGAACGATTAACTGCCGCGTCTTATAAGGCGGCCCGATCCATAAGTCAAGCCACCGCGCCGGTCAAGTAACTGTTCACGGCGGCGCGGAAAACGGCCGCGGGATTGCGATCCTCGCGGCTGCCCCATGGTCGCCCCCCCCCCGCAGCCGTGGATGGAAATCCACGGCCGTCCGTAACCGCAAACCATCATGCCTCGGTGCGTGAACGGTTACGCCGGTTTTTTTGCCCACTTGCTCCCGAACGATTGCCGCGTCTTATAAGGCGGCCCGATCCATAAGTCAAGCCACCGCGCCGGTCAAGTAACTGTTCACGGCGGCGCGGAAAACGGCCGCGGGATTGCGATCCTCG
>JAKBMM010000010.1 GCA_021831565.1 Planctomycetota bacterium | reverse complement strand
CCGCAGCCGGGTTTCACTGGGCGCGCATCAATTTTCAATGGAACCAAACCGAGTTGATCAAAGGTCGCTATGATTTTCATCCCTACGATCAGTTGCTTGCGGCGTTGCGCCGCAACCATATCCGGCCACTGTGGATTATGGACGGCTACAATCCGCTGTATGACCACGGCCTGCCGCCGAGCACTCCGCAGGCTCGCTGGGCGTTCTGCCGGTGGGTCGCCGCGGCGGTGCGGCATTTCCGTGGTAACGGCGTGATATGGGAAATGTGGAACGAACCCAACGGCAACTATAATCCCCATGACCACTTTAATGTCTATGCCTATATCAAGTTAGCTCTGGCCGTGGGTAAAACGATCCGCCGCGTGGCGCCGCGGGAATTGTACGTCGGACCGGCCCTGGCGGATACCGCGATCGGGGCCAGAAAATTCCTCCGCCGGTGTTTCCAGGCGGGCCTGCTTAAATATTGGGATGCCGTGACCATTCATCCTTATCGTTGGAGCGGTCCGGAAACTGTTGTTCCGGTTTATCGCCACATCCGGGCGTTGATCGCCCGCTATGCCCCACCGGGCCGAACCATCCCGCTCCTCGCGGGCGAATGGGGTTACGCTTCGTCCGGATGGACCCATTACAACGATGTCCGCCAGGCACGTATGCTGGCGCGTGAATTTCTGGTAAATTTCTGGCAGGGGATTCCCCTGACCATCTGGTTTGACTGGCACATCCAAGGCTTCCATTACAGCTTGGTTCATTCCACGTATCATGCCGGTCGTCATCCGGTGTACGATCCCAAGCCCGCTTACCTGGCGGCTCGCACGCTGGCGACGCAACTTGCCGGCTGCCGGTTTGTTAAACGAATGAAAATTGGTGGAGCGGACGATTACGTGCTGCTGTTCCAGGGGCCGAAGGGAAAGTGCCTCGCCGCCTGGACCACGTCCCGCCAAGAGCATCATGTGGTGTTGCCGTTGGCATCCGGTCGTTACCGTCTGACCAATGAAACCGGCACGAAAATGCGCACCATCCTCGCCCAGGCCAATCAGATCCATCTTTCCCTTTCCCATGATCCGGAATATATCCGCAAACGCTGAACGGCCCTTTATGTGGAGTTATACTTCGCGTTGCCTTCTTGATACTTTTCCGGAGACCATTTAATCCCGGTGATACGGAGCTTTTTTGGGGGGGAAAAAATACTGGGGGATCTGGATTCGAACCAGAACAAGCAGAACCAAAATCTGCTGTGCTACCGTTACACCATCCCCCAGGGTATTCCGGTCCCGATAGCTATCGGGAGCGGGGGTTTCCGGATGGCACTACCCCTGTGGACGTCACGGCCACGAAGGAATGGAGCAAAAAATTGTTGTGCTCTACGGAACAAACCGACCCGCAGTTTTAGTTTTACACCATCCGAATTCACTCTAGCGGATGCTTGGGGTGAGGTCAAACCCCGGCAGGAGCGGCAGCTTGCAGCCAAGGTCTGCTGCAAAAAGTATCGGGGGCGACGGGCCACTGATTCCGAGGGGTGGGGATCGAACCCACGACCCGGAGATTATGAGTCCCCTGCTCTAACCGCTGAGCTACCCTCGGTAATGGATTGCGATCTGCATCCGATAGCTGTCCAAGATTCTGATTTTATCCGTTCCCCGTTGGCGATACAACCAAAATCGCTTACCATCAACTTTCATCCGGCGAGCCAGGCGCTCGCCTTTTCTGAAATTTTTCAGGAGGCATCGCCATGAAAATCGGCATACTTACCTTCGGCGATGGCCGCCGGCGCGTCACCGAAGCGGCCACCAAGGATTGCTTGCGTTTCCAGAAGCAGCTTACGGGCTTTCTCCGGGCCAAGGGACATGAAGTCGTAGCCGGCAATGCCGTCGTATGGAACCATGACACCGTCAACAGGCAGTGCCGGCGGCTGAACAATGCCGGCGTCGACGCGGTTGTATTCAATTTCGTGGTTTGGAGCTATCCGGACCTAACCGCGCAGGCGGCCATACGCTTTGATCCGTCCATCAGCATCATGATGTATGGCGTACTGAATCCATCCTATCCCGGCTGGGTGGCCTACTTTGCCAGCGCCGGCGCTATGACGGAAATCGCCCGCCCCTTCTCCCGCGCCCTGGGCGACTTGAAGGATCCCGCCGTAGAGCAGGCGTTTGAGCAATGGTTTCACGACGGCAACCCGGAGCAGCGCCAAAAAGGAATCGCGGCCGCCAAAAAGCTGCACGGCATGCGTTACGGTCGTTTCGACGGCCCGTCCATGGGTATGTATACCGGTCACGTCGATGAAAGCCAGTGGATGCGGGAATTCGGTGTACACGTGTACCACCGCGGTCAACTCTGGCTATGGGAGATGGCGAAGAAAATTGAGGGCAAACGCGTCAAGGCCGGCCTGGAATGGCTCGAAAGCGTATGCCTGGCGGTGAAGTATGATGGGAAGAAACTGACCCCCGGGTTCGACGGCACGCTGGCCCGGCAAGTGCGCCTGTACCTGGCGATCAAGGATTTCTGCCGCGAAGAAGGCGTGGATTTCTGCGGCCTCACCGGTCAACTCGACATGACTGAGCATGAAGATATGTGTATTGCCGATGTTGCCGAAGCGCTGCTCAATGACAACGCGGATTGGGAAGAAAATCGTAAGAAACCGTTGATTTGCGCCACCGAATGCGACAGCAACGGCGCCTTGACCATGCAACTGATGCACCTGCTGAGCTCCACGCCCGTTCTTTTTGCCGACATGCGGCACTATTTCGCCGACCATGACGTATACGACCTAGTCAACTCCGGCCAACATGCCCCGTGGTTGAGCCGGCGGAGCAACGATTACAAAAAGAACTGGGGGGAAGTGACGCTGTATCCCGCCCTGGATTTCTACTTTCGCGCCGGAGGGGCCAGCGTGCAGTTTTATTCCCAGCCGGCGGATTTGATCACTCTCGGCCGCATTACCCGCAAGCAGGGACGTTTCCAGATACACCTCGTGCGCGCCAGCGTACCGGACATCGGCCGGGAAACGATGGAATCGCTGGCACATCAGACCACATACACCTGGCCGCATATATTTGTGCGTTTTCAATGCCCGCCGGAGGTGATCGGCCGGCATTACTGCTCGAACCACATCCACGGAATTTTCGGAGACCACGTAGCCGCATTGACCGCCGCGTGCGAACATTTGGGAATGGAAACGCATGTATTGGGGTAACGACCACGCTCCATTCCCGCCGGCCATGGACAAGATCGGCACGGTGGACGCCCGCGAAAATCCATTTCAGACAAGAAGAAAATGCCGACACACCGGTTCACGAGCCAACGCCTGATAAGATTGCCCGAGGGCGGCGTGCGGATTCATGCGCCGGCAAAACTGAACCTGGGGCTGCGCGTATTCCCACGGCGCGGCGACGACTATCACGAGATCGAATCGTGGATGGTTCCCATTTCGCTTTATGACACGCTGACTCTCCAGCCGGATTCGGAATTGAAACTGACTCTGACCGGCCGATGTGCGGGCGTTTCTGCGGATATTCAAACCAATCTGGCGGGCCGGGCGGCTACGCTTCTGGCCGCGGAAGCCGGTTGCAAGGCGCAGGGACACATCCTGTTACACAAGGTAACGCCGGTCGGCGGCGGCCTGGGCGGCGGTAGCTCCGATGGCGCCGCGGCGCTGCTGGCTCTCAACAGCCTCTGGCGTCTGGAGAATACCGAGGAGCGGTTGGAGGTGATGGCGCTGGCGTTGGGCAGCGATGCGCCTTTTTTCATACGGGCCACCTCCGCCGTATGTCGGGGGCGGGGCGAATGGATGCAAGTGCTGCCGCTGCGAAACCGGCTGTATGCGGTTCTGTTTATCCCACCGACCGGCATCGCCACCAGGCAGGTGTATGAACGTTTTGATTCTCTACCTGATCGCCGGCCCTCACCGGACATCAACTGGACGGCGCTGGGGGACGCCGGCGCGGAGGAAATAAACGAGAAAATTTACAACGATCTGGCGGAACCGGCATTCGCGGTGGCGCCGTGGCTGGGGGAGCTGCGCGACGATTTGTGGCAACAGACCGGCCGCAAAATTCATGTCAGCGGAAGTGGATCCACGCTGTTCGTGGTTCTGGACGACCCCGGTGAAGCGGCGCAAATGGCGCAGAGCACCAGCTTAGACATGGCAAACCGCTGCGACACCGTGGTCGTACGCATTTACCGTTCGGGAGAGTATCCCGCACGAGTAGTTTCCTGATATCCTCCGCACCGCTAATCAAGTTACGCAGTTGGCGTACAAAAATACCGGAGGCTAATCCCGGCACACCGGCACCAGGGGCAATTCAAGACGGAAATTTGTGCCTTTGCCCGGTTCGCTGGTGACGCTGATATGACCGCGATGCTCCTCAATGATGCGCCGCGTGGTCGCCAGGCCCAGGCCCGTACCTCCTTTCCGAGTGGTGAAATAAGCCTCGAACAATCGTGGCATCAGCTCGGGCCCAATCCCCACACCGGTGTCGGACACATCCACCAGAGCGCGCGATCGCGACGCATGGGTCCGGATAATCAGTTCGCCCCCCGCGGGCATGGCCTGAATGGCGTTGAGCAGCAAGTTCAGTAGCGCCTGCTTGAAGAGATTCGCGTCCACTGGACAGACCGGATTTTCCGCAGCCAGGCTGGTGTGAAGCCGCACACCGGCGGCCTGCGCCTGCGGATGAAAAAAGTCAATCAAATCTCGGACAAGAGTATTAAGCTCTGTCGGCACTGGGTGCAGTTCAAGCCGCCCGGCAAAAGACAGAAAATCATCCAGCGTTTGGTTAAGACGATCCACTTCTTTTCGCAAAATACCGGCTCGCGAACGGCTGGATTCGGCGCCGGGCAGGCGGGCCAGATCTTCCTGCAATAGCTGGAGATTAAGCTTAATGGTGGAAAGTGGATTCTTAAGTTCATGGGCCAGACCGCCGGCCAGCTCGCCGAGCTTGGCCAACTCGTGCAGGCGGGCGATGCGTTCCCGTTCGCGCCGCCGCATGTCCGAAGAATCGGGTGGTTGCCCCGGCGGAGCGGCGCCCGGGTGTTTGGGAACCTGCGGTAGTGTATGAGCAGCCATACCAAATAAGTATAAACCCCCGCATCACAGGTGGAAAACCAGCGGCCAGCGCCATTGCCCTTGGTTGCAGCTAAACCGCTTTCGCGCTAGGATGCGGCTTGAAATGGTGCGACCGGAGAGGTTCCCGTGCGTGTATTGGTTACCGGAGCGGCCGGTTTTATCGGGTCGTGTCTGGCGAATGCCCTGCTGGACCGAGGCGATACGGTTGCCGGCTTTGACAATTTCAATGATTTCTACCCTGTTGAACACAAGAAGCGGAACCTGGCGGTTCTGACGCCCCGCGCCAACTTTTCCTTCACACCCGGCGATCTGCGCGACCTGGAAACGCTCCAGCAGCTATGTCAAACGTATCAACCGCAGGCGATCGCGCACATCGGAGCGATGGCGTCGGTGCGCTACAGCGTGCACAATCCGTTCATCTATGCCGCCGTCAACGTCCAGGGAACCATGAATCTGCTGGAGGCGGCGCGAAATGCCGGCCACCCCCATTGCCTGCTGGCCTCCACCGGCTCGGTATATGGACAGTCCACACCCGCGCCTTTTTCGGAAACCGCCCCAGCCGACCGGCCCCTGGCCGCTTACCCGGCCAGCAAGCGAGCCATGGAACTTTTTGCCTATAGTTTTCATCACCTTTGGCAAATACCCGTAACCATTCTGCGGTTCTTCAATGTGTACGGTCCGCATGGCCGCCCGGACATGATGCCCTGGCAGTGGACACTGAATATTCTATCCGGCGAAGAATTGACGCTTTTTGACGGCGGCCGGCTCAAACGTGACTGGACCTACATCGACGACATCATCGCCGGATTTCTGACCGCTCTGGATACGCCGGACGGCTACCGTGTATATAACCTCGGCTGCGGCAACCCGGTGGAAAATATTGATTTTGTTCGTGTGCTGGAAAAACTTCTGGGCAAAAAAGCCCGTATCAAGGATGTGCCGTCCCCGGCGTCGGAACCGCCGATTACGTATGCCGACATCAGCAAAGCGGCGCGGGAATTGGGTTACAAACCGCGGGTGCGGGTGGAGGAAGGTTTGGGTCATTTCATCGGGTGGTTGCGGCGGGAAAAGATCATTGAATAAGAGGGGTATGTTGCCGCCGCCAAACCGAATGAATGGCGCGGTAGGAGACGTGCACAAACATGTGCCCGCTAACTCTCCAGCGCTTCGGCCACGGCGGAATTGGCAATTCGGCCATCGAACATGTTCAAACCCACCGCCAGGCCGGGATCTTTTTTTGCGGCCTGATCCCAGCCCTGGTCGGCAATGGCGGAAACATAGGGAAAGGTGGCGTTGCACAACGCAAACGTGCTGGTTCGGCCAACGGCGCCGGGCATATTGGTAACGCCGTAATGCACGACGCCGTCAACAATATAGGTCGGCTCATGGTGCGTGGTGGGCCGGCTGGTTTGAACGCAACCACCCTGGTCGATGGCGACATCCACGATGACACTGCCATTTTTCATTCGCTTAAGGTCCGCGGCGTTGATGAGGCGCGGCGCCCGATTACCGGGAATCAGCACCGCCCCGATCACCAGGTCGGCGTGCGGCAGGGTGTCGCGAATGGAATGGATATCAGAAAAGACCGTACTGACGTTCGCCGGCATCACGTCATTGATATAGCGCAATCGGTCCAGGTTGACATCCATGAGTGTCACGTTGGCGCCCAGACCGGCGGCGACTTTGGCGGCATGATGGCCGACGGTTCCCGCACCCAGGATCATCACCTGGGCCGGCGCGACGCCCGGTACGCCGCCGAGAAGAATTCCCCGCCCCATCATGGGCTTTTCGAGATATTTGGCTCCTTCCTGTATCGACATTTTTCCGGCAATTTCGCTCATCGGAGTCAGGCACGGCAAGCGGCCGCCCGCGTCGCGGATGGTTTCATAAGCGATGGCCGTGATGCGGGCGCGCAAACACGCCCGGGCCAGCTCACGATCGGCGGCGAAATGGAAATAAGTCAGCACGCACCGGCCCGGCTGCAGATAAGGATATTCCACCGGTTGCGGTTCCTTGACTTTCACAATCAATTCGGCCTGGCGCCATATATCCGCGGCGTGCGGCGCCATCCGCCCGCCGGCCCGGCGGTATTCATCATCGCTGATGCCGCTGCCCACCCCCGCCTGGCTTTCGATCAGCACCGTGTGTCCATGACCGGTGAGATGTTCCACCCCGGCGGGGATTATGGCGACGCGGTATTCGTCGCTTTTGATCTCTTTGGGAATTCCGATCAACATGGCGACATTATAGCGGACCATTCGGAGTGGATGTGCCTACCGCTCCGCCTGTTTTTATACATTATTCGAACCCTGGGAGCATGCCCGGTTCATCCCGATTTCCATCGGGACAGTTGGCGTGTCCTATGCGCCGGCCCCTGGGCCCGGGCGGTCCTGCCTGCGCCCGGCGGGCAGACAGGCCGTAGGCCCCCTTGTGCTCGCTGCCGATGTTCCGCTCATGCTCGGCCATCAGGACGAACATACCGGCCGACTGAAGCAGGACAGTAGGTTATGCGACTCCACCGCCGGATTTGACAGCCGAATCGGCACGCCAGTATTGTGCCGCTATGCCAAAGTCCAAAGTTTCGGTTGATGCGGCTGCACCGCTGGCCTTGAATGAGCACGGTTTCAATGCCCAGTGCGAACTTCCCTATAGTTTGCGCGCGGCACACATCCGGTCGGCAATGAAGGATTTTTTGAGTTTTCTGGAATTAATCAACGACTCACTGGTCTCCAAAGATATCGATCCATTGGAATCGTTTCTTATGCCGGCAAACTTCAGTAGCATCGTCGGTGAATTTATGGCCGCGGCAATTCCAAGATATTGCCCCACACTCACCAAAAACCGCTATCACAATGGTCATCCAGATTTGATCCCGGTCGGCGTATATACCAATGACGCAAGCTTGCACGCGGATCAAGGGATTGAAATCAAAGCGTCCCGACACATCAGTGGATGGCAGGGACACAATGCCGAAGATGTCTGGCTTATGGTCTTTGTCTTCAGCAGCAGCTCTCCGCGTGACGCCATAAATGGCGAGCCCTTCGCGCCATTCCACTTTGTCAAGGTTATTGGGGCTCAAATCGCTAAATCTGATTGGAACTTTTCTGGCAGATCCGCCACCAGTCGCCGAACCATAACCGCAACTGTTAACGGAAGCGGATTCAAGAAGATGGAAGCAAACTGGATTTATCGCGCTAAGGGTGGCGAGAGTCCAGGGAAATTACCCAAAAAGCAACGCCTGTGAACGTGCTGTCGGGGGCGCTTTCTCGTCAATTTCGTCTGGCTTGAGTTTCGTGAGCAACGGCACGACATGTTGAGCCATCTTAAAGTAGTCCGCGAATCGCTCTACCCCAACCGCCATCGTCCCTATGGCTTGAGCCGCCGCGACCGTTGAACCCGACCCGGCAAAAGGGTCGGCGACAATGCCCACGCCCATCGGCAAGGCCGCCCAGACAATCTGTCGTAGAAAAGACTGGGGCTTAAGACTCGGGTGATTGGCTATCATTCGCTCCCGGCGCGGCGTGCGCCCGCTTGCGAGAGCATCCGAAAAAGGCAAGTCATCCGGAGTGCGTCGAAGCCCGCCGGTCTGAAACTCCCGAAGGCAATCACTCACCTTCATCCCGGGCAACATTGGTTTACGATAAAGTCCCCACGGCTCATAGCATCCGCGCGGCAGAGAGGATACCCCGGAGAATTCCTGCTCCGCATTTTTGGGACGATCACCGCCGCGGAGGGTGCGCACCAGCCTGATAATTTGGCCGCGGAACTCCAATCCTCCTTCTATGAGAGCTGAATAAACCAGCGGGGCAAGAAAAGCATTGCTGGCTATGAAGACGTGACCGCCAGGCCGCAGTGCGTGGCTGGCCGCGCGGGCCCATTCCGTAAAGAAACGGCTCAAGCGTTTGCGCTGGGCCGCATCGAGCGCCGTGAACCGCGGCAGGGGCGACCGTAAGTGACCATCGAATGAGGGCGGTATGCGCCACACGCCGCCGTTGCCGTTGGCACGCTTGTGCAATTGATCGAAGTCGTATTCTTTGACCCCATACGGAGGATCAGTCACGATGGCGTGCAGCGTATTTTCCGGCACGCGGCCGAGCCATTCCAAACAGTCGGCATGAACAAGCAGCGACCGACCGATCCGCTTCGCTTCGTAATCGAAGGCAAGTTGCGACAGAAGTGGCGATTCGCGGTTCATGCCGTTATACCTTCAACAGTCTGAGCACACGATCAAGCTCACGGCGGCTATAGAGCCGATAGCCGTTGATCGGATGCCGCCGCGCCTTGAGTTTTCCCGCCCGGTCCCAGTTCCGCAGTGTTGATGCGGATACACCCAAGTGTTCCGCGGCCTGATTGACCGTCAGAAATTCTTCGAGCTTGGCCAGCGCCGGGATCGACATGATGTAAGGTTATCAAACATTGGCAGCCATTGCAATAGCACGGCAGTCCAAATTCACCAGGGGCGCGGCCGCGGATATGAATAATTCCGAAGATGGCGTTATCTTCAGGTTTTTAGCGAATCGGAGAACGCATGGAGCAGAATCAAGGCGATCCAATCGGTCTACCCGCGCCGGAAGGGGACATTCAGCCGAGCGTGGAGGAATTTGCCCGTCTCTTCGGGGCCTTGGAGCACGAGCTGGCCAAAGTGATCGTGGGGCACGAAGCCATCATACGCCAGACACTGCTGTGCCTGCTCACCGGCGGTCACGCGCTGTTGGAGGGCGCGCCCGGTCTGGGCAAAACCCTGCTGGTGCGCACACTGGGGCAGACACTGGACCTGCCGTTTTCACGCATCCAGTTTACCCCCGATCTCATGCCGGCGGACATCATTGGCACGTCCATATTGGCGACGGACGCGGCCGGGAATCGGTCGCTGCAGTTTCAGCCGGGACCGCTCTGGAGTAATCTGATTCTGGCCGATGAAATCAACCGCGCCTCGCCCAAGACACAATCCGCCCTGCTCGAGGCGATGGCGGAACAATCGGTAAGCGTCGCCCGGACCACGCATCGTCTGGCTGATCCATTCTTTGTTCTGGCCACGCAAAACCCATTGGAAATGGAAGGGACTTATCCTTTGCCGGAGGCGCAACTCGACCGCTTTGCCATGAAAATACTCATGCCATCGCCACGGCTCGATGAACTGATGGAAATCCTGCGACGAACGACCGGCACGCAGCGACCATCTTCCCTGACGCTGCTCAACGCGGCCCGGCTGGCCTGGATGAAGCATCTGGTGCGGGCGATCCCGGTAGCCGAGGTGGTACGGCGTTACATCAGCCGGGTGGTGTTGGCGACGCATCCGGACAACGACGAAGCGCCGGCCATGGTTCGCAAATATGTGCGTTACGGTGTCAGCCCGCGCGGCGCCCAGGCAATGATGCTCTGCGCCAAGGCCTTGGCGCCGGCACAAGGCCGTTGCAACACGGCGCTGGCCGATGCGCGGGCAGTGGCGCTGCCGGCGCTGCGGCACCGATTGATACTGAATTTCGACGCCCCCATGGACGGGGTAAGCACGGATGCGGTCATTGAGAACATTCTGCAATCGCTCCAACCGGACCCCCTTTTGACGGAGCTATAAGAGCCTCCGGCGAATCACGGATTCGGTCCGGAGGCGATGGAATGATTTATATCAATAGATATGGATATTCTTTTTTGAATGCTCTAAGCGAAGGTGCGTGTTTCCCGTTCATGCGCGGCGATGGAAGCGGTAATGCGGGCGGCCACGTCCACCGAGAAACAGCCATCCGCCCCGGTTACTTCCGGCACGGCCCCGGTGCGCACCGCGTGGAGAAAGGATTTGATCTCCATCATCAGTGGCTCGCGGTCCTGGACGCTTAAGGGTTCATACTTTACCAGTTGAGAATAATTCAGATCGGTCAATTCGGCGACTTCTCCGGATGCGACTTTTCGGCGAACCATTTCAAGCTGCTGTTCGTTGGCGGTTTTCCGGATGACCACACCGGCCTTCTTGTGGTAATCCACGCTCACATACGCGCTGGGACTGAACAAACGCATGCGCCGCTCGGTCTTAAGCGCCAGGCGCGACGCGGTGAGATTAGCCACGCAGCCGTTGGCGAACACGATGCGGGCGTTGGCGATGTCCTCGAATTGGCCGATGACGCAAACCCCCACGGCCGCGACCGATTGAACCGGCGCACGGACGAAATGGTGCACGATGTCGATATCATGAATCATCAGGTCCAACACCACGCCGACATCGATGCTGCGGAATGTCATGGGACTGATGCGGTGGACCTCCACGAAGCGCGGCTCCAGGCGGTATTTATTGAGTTCCACCACGACCGGATTGAACCGCTCGGAATGGCCGACTTGCAACACGCAGTTGTACCGGCGGGCCAAATCGACAATGGCCTGGGCGTCCGGAAGCGACGGCGCCAGAGGCTTTTCGATCAGCACGCCGACGGAGCGTTCCAGGAATTTTTCCGCCAGTGCGCGGTGGCAACTGGTCGGTGCGGCGATGGTGGCAGCCTGCGGTAAAATACCCGCCGCAAACAGCTCGTCCACGGAAGCGAAGGCCGGACAATGAAATTCCCCGGCCAAGGTACGGGCGCGCGGCAAATCGGGATCGCACACACCCACCAACCGGCAATAAGGCTCTCCGGCATAGATCCGGGCGTGATGGCGGCCCATGCGGCCGGCGCCGGCCACGGCGACAGACAGGACGGCATCAGAATTCATTAGCCGGGTCCTCGGGGTCCCAGGCGATTTTGCCGCGCAACGATTCACGAAAGCGTCCAAATTTTCCGGCGTCGGATCGGCGGATAAATGTCAGTAACGCGGCAATTTCTCGGTTTTCGGGAAACAGTTGTTCGACCTGCGCGGCTTGCACGCTCAGGGGGGCGCTTTGCTTGAATAAAAGCTTATATGCTGTTTTCAATTGTTCCATCTGTTTATCGGTATAGCCCTTGCGGCGCAAACCCACGCGGTTTACGCCGCGCACAGAGGCGGGATGGCCGTTGACAACCATAAACGGCGGCACGTCGTGGACGACGGTGGAAACACCGCCAATGAAGGAATATTCTCCGATGGTGACAAAATGATGAACGGCGACCGCGCCGGAAAGCACGGCGCCATCCCGCACTTCAATATGGCCGGCCAGCATCACATTGTTGGCGATGATGCAGTTGTTGCCGACGATGCAATCGTGGGCGACGTGGGCGTTGACCATCAGCAGATTGTCGTTGCCGATGCGGGTAACGCCGCCGCCATCCTCGGTGCCGATGTGAATGGTGACGTTCTCGCGAATGCGATTGTTATCGCCGATAACAAGCTGGCAACGCCCGCCGCGATATTTAAGGTCTTGGGACACGGCGCCGATGTTGCAATGGGAAAAAAAGTGATTGCCGGCGCCGGCGATGGTGTCGCCCTCAATCGCGGCGTGGTGGTGAACAACGCAGCGGGGGCCGAGCTTGACGTTCGGTCCAATATAGGCGAAAGGCCCCACCACCACCTCGGCGGCCAGTTGGGCGCCTTGTTCCACCAGAGCCAGGGGATGAATCTGCGGCATTGAAATCCTAAGAAGCAAATTCTATTCGTCTACAAGCATGAACTTGATGATGGCTTCGGCGGCCAGCTGGTCGCCCACCATCGCCCGGCAGCGCACGTGGCCGGTCCGGGCCTTGACCCGGATATTCTCCGCTTCCAACACCAGTTG
Source organism: Planctomycetota bacterium (assembly GCA_021831565.1). GTDB lineage: Bacteria > Planctomycetota > Phycisphaerae > WQYP01 > WQYP01 > JAKBMM01. The sequence continues at coordinate 52,141 of JAKBMM010000010.1, read as the reverse complement.
ATCGCCGGGCGTGACGGGCCGGCGGAGTTTGACTTTGTCCATGGAGAGAAGGCGCGGTGTTTTGCCGGTGTGTTCCAGTTTGCGCGCCAGCAGCAGCCCGGAAAGCTGGGCCAGGGCTTCGATGATCAGCACGCCCGGCATCACCGGCGCGCCGGGGAAATGGCCCTGGAAAAAGGGTTCGTTGCTGGTGACATTCTTGACACCCACCGCCCGCCGATCGGATTCCATTTCAATCACGCGGTCGACCAGCAGCATGGGATAGCGGTGCGGCAATACCCGGCTGATCTGGCGGCTGTCCATGACGGGAGCCAACATGCTCAAGGCCCGGTGGCGTTGGGCGTGCAGCATGGACAAAAGCCGGCGAACCAGGGCGTGATTGAGCGAATGGCCGGACTTGTAAGCGATAATTTTTCCGTGGATGGAACAGCCGAGTAAATACAGATCGCCGATCAGATCAAGTATCTTGTGGCGCACGCATTCATCCGGGAAACGCAAGGACGTGCCGATAGGTCCGCCCGCATCGAGCACCAGCACGTCGCCGGGTTGCAGATGCAGTCCCAGACCGCGCTGCCGGAGCATTTCCGCTTCCTGCTTGAGAACAAAAGTGCGCGCCGGGGCGATCTGGCGGGCAAAGTCGGCCCCCAGGGTATAGGAAAAGAGCTGGTGGCCGATCGGGGGTTGCAGACCGTAATCCAGATCGAAAATGATCTGAAATTCATCCGCGGACGGCGGGGAGGCCACCAGCGAGCAGGCGCCGTCGGTCACTTCCACCGGCTCGCTGATGCGCAGAAACTGCTTTTCCGCCGGCTGGGTCACCACGCCGGCTTTCTGGAGAACTTCCACGTAAGGCAGGCAGGAACCATCGACGCCCGGAAGTTCCCCCCCGCTGATGTTGATCTCAAGATTGTCAATTTCCAGGCCATGCACGGCCGCCATGCAGTGTTCGATGGTTTCAATGGAATCGGGGCCGTTGCGAAGCGTGCTGCGACGGGCGCGTTTGGTGATGTGCTCAATCAGCGCGGGGATGCGCACGGGCCGCTGGAGGTCACGGCGGACGAACACCACGCCGTGTCCGGGGGGCGCCGGCTGGAACGTCACCGTGCCGTTCTCGCCCGTAAAAAGGCCGCGCCCGGCAATGGTGGCTTCACTGGCTATCGTTCTTTGCGGAGGATTCAAGCTTGGCAATCCGTTCTTCGAGCAATCGAACCGTGTCGATCCATTCGGGAAGACGATACGTAGCGCGCAGCTGCGCGAAGAACTCCCGCCCCGGCCGCGCGGGAGCGCCAGCCACCTTCTCGCCAGCCGGCATATCCTGGACCACGGCCGAAAATCCCGCCACCTGCACCCCCGCCCCCAGGACGCGGTGATCGGCGATGACCGCACCGCCGCCCATCAGCAGATGATCACCGGCGCGCACCGAGCCGCCCACCGCCGCGTGGGCCACGAGGATGCTGTGCTTCCCAATAGTTGCATTATGGCCGATTTGCACCAGGTTATCCAGTTTGCTGCCGCGACCGACGACGGTTTGGGAAAATTTGCCGCGATCCACGGTGGTATTTGCGCCCAGCTCACAATCGTCCTCGATGCGCACGCCGCCGATATGAGGTATTTTGACGTGCCGACCTTCGTGAAAATGATAGCCAAAACCATCCGCCCCGAGCACGCAACCGGGATGCAGGATCACGCGATCGCCCAGCGTACAACCGTCGCGGACCACCACTTGCGGCCAGAGCACACAATCGGTCCCGATATGGACGCCGCACCCGATGAATACCTGCGCCATCAGCACCGTTCGGTCCCGGATGACCGTACCGGACTGGATCACCACGTATGGACCGATACGGATGTCTTTTCCCAACGTTACGCCGGGATCCACCAGAGCGGTGGAATGAACGCCGAGCGCCGGCAACGACGGCGGCGGCGCCAGATGTTCCAGGATGTTTGCCACCGCCAGATCCGCATTTTTTACCCAGATAAGGCTTTGGTCCGACCGCCGGGAAACATGCATTCCTTGAGTGCAGACGGCCCCGCCGGCCCGACTTTGGGGAAACCGGCGCGCATAGGCGGACTGGCCGATGAAAGTCAGATGCTCCGGGCCGGCCTGTTCCAACGATTCCATGGTCTGGAATACTTGGTCCGGATGGCCTTCAAGCCGGCCCTGGCACCACTCGGCCGCGTCACGGGCGGAAAAAGATGAAGAAGTCATGACCCTGTGCACCATGCCGCAGCGTATGCGTCGTATCGCGTTGGCTCATAGCCTGTCTCAATGCCCGCGGCTTTTTTCATACTGCTTGTTCATGATTCGGACTATGGCGTCGCTGATATCCAGCGACGGTTTGACGTACATGATGTTGCGACTGGCGATCTCGGCCAACAGATCGGCTTCATGCGCGACGTTGTAGTGCATGGTATGCGTCACCACCACCATGGATATGCCGTGCTCCCGGGCGTACCGGGCTACGGCCGAATTGATGGCGCGGTAGAGTTTCGCTTCCGTCAAACGATGCCGGATGCGCATACGGGCTTCGTTGTATTCCTGAAACACCCGCAGCGCCACCGTCGCCTTGAGCACCTTCTGGTATTGCGCCCTGTATTCCGGCGTGTGCGGGCGGAAAGAAATGGTGCTCTGGGGATTCAGCGGCTCGCGGAGCTTATTCAAAGCCGCCTCCTTGAGTTTGAGTTTTGCCTGGAAGTCCCGCAATTCCCGGCGAAGCTTTTTGCTCTCCACCACCGCCTGCGCGAGATGTTTGCTCACGTGCGCCAGGTTGATGGAGGCGATGGCCGAGGGCTTGACCGCGGGAGGAACCGCCGTTGTCTTGATCGGACTGGAAACCAGGGCGCCGGTTGCTCCGGCGATCAGAAGCGATCCGGCGAGAACCAGGCCGACCACGGCAATTTTAGGGGAACGTTCGAACATAAACATAACTCCTCAAGGTTAAAATCCTAATCTACATAAAATCACGGCGACGGAATCGCCAACCACCGCTTGCACCCGCGCCGCCGGCCTTCCGGCGACAGATTCTTACATGGGCAGACCGAAGGCGAAGCTTATGTACTGCACATGATCCTGGTGCCCGCGCTGGATGGGATACGCCAGATCGATTCCCAAAGGCAAACTTCCCAGGAACGGGATGACCACGCGTACTCCTATCCCGGCATCCACGCGAATGATACCGAGATGAACATTCCTTTCAACATCGCCGGCGTCGAGGAAAACGACGCCACGGAGAATTTTGCCATAAATCGGAAAGTTCACCTCTTCGGTCGATACCACCATAAAATTTCCGCCGATGGCGTCCAGAAGCGGCCCGACGCGTGGCGATACGCCATGGTAGGTAAAGCCGCGGAGCGAACCGATTCCGCCGGCGTAAAAACGCTCGAAGAAGGGGGAATGTCCCCAGGGAACAAAGCCGACTTCATTGCGCCACATGAAGACGGTTTTTCGGTCAAACAGATCGCGGTAGATGGTCTTGAAGTAGGTGAACATACCATCGAACTTGGTGAAGGTGTAATCGCCGCCCATGGCGCCGTACTGCTCCATCGTCAGCGAGGCGATGATGCCCCGCGTGGGGAAGATGGAACTGTTGGTGCTGTTGTACTCAATACCGGGCGTGATGCTGGTCAAGGGATGCCAGCCGACTTGGGAGAGTATCTGCGGGGCGACGATATCGGTGGGACTGACGTCCGTGACGTTGCTTACGTCCACGTTTTCGGCGCGGAACGCCAGCGTCACACTCAGGCGCCGGGTAAGCCGGCGGCCCAACGTTACGCGGTCGCCCAGGCGCGAAAGGGTGTAGTTGTTGAAACCCTCGGTGAAATAATACGCGCTGTTGCGGAAGCTATAAGGGCTGTCCCACAAATAAGGCTCGGCGAATGTTACGCGATAAAATTGATAGACGGTTCCCGGTTCCAGCAGAATCTGAAAATACTGGCCGTTACCCTTGAACGCCTGGCCGCGGAAGAATTCTCCGGGGGAATGGGGAAACGCCGTGATGTCAAAATTACGTTGTTCAAAACTGATCTGGCCAATCAGACCGGCATTGCTGGACACCCCCGCGCCGACCATAAATCGGCCCGTCCGGCCCTGATCCAGGCTCACCAGCGCGTCACGCGTACCCGGTTTGTGGCCCACCGGCGTAATATCGGCATGGGTGAAAAGGCCGGTGTCTTTGATGCGCGAAACGGAGTGGCGCACCGCAACGGTGTTATAAAGCTTGCCGGGGTATAAGCGCACCGCCCGTCGGACCACGTGATCCTGCACCTGACTGTTGCCGCGTATGATCACCTGCCCCACGCGGAAAGTTTCGCCTTCCGTGATCCGAAAGATGATGCTCACCTCGCCGGGATGGGAAGAATACGCAAACGTCGGAGTTACGCGGCTGTATATGTAACCAGCTCGCCCATATTTGTCGGCGATCCGTTTCTGCGCCGCAAGGATAAGTTTGCTGTTGTCGTACATACCCGGTTTGATGGTGATATCCTTGAGCAGCGCGGTGGTGGGGAAAACGTGGTTGCCGCGCACCACGATTTTTCTCACACGGTACCGGATGCCGTGATGGATCACGAACTGCACCACCACCCGCGTCAGATCGGAGTTGTACTTGAGGATGTACGACGCGCGGCAATCCAGGTAGCCCTTGCGCATCCACAGGCTGCGCAGCTCGGCCACATCTGCGTTCAGATCGCGGCGGCTGAGAATGCCTTTCTGAATCGGAATCAGCCAGAAGAGCTTCCAGCGCGCTTTGGTCCGCATTTTGAAATGCAGATAAAAAGTGGGGTAGAAATTGTTGTTGAGGAAGCGCACCGCTTCAATATAAGTCCGCGGTCCTTCGGTGATCCGGTAGCGGACGATTCCCTTCACCAGCGATTTTTTATCCAGGCGCACGCGGCAGAACATATAGCCGCGGTCGTGGTAAAGCCGGCGGATAGCCCGTATGTCCGTCTGAAAAATGAAGGGGTCCACCGCCCCGCCGGGATGCGCTAAAATCACTTTTTGCAGGGTGGAACTCCGGATATGCCGGTTTCCCGCCAGCTCCACCGCGTGGATGATCGGACGTTCCCGAACCACGTAACGAATGATGACGCTGTGGTGGCGCGTGGGAATCACCTCGGCGCGGACCGAAACAAACCGCCCCAGCGAGGCGATGGAACGCACATCCACGGCGACTTGCGAGCGGCTATAACTCTCGCCGGGCATGACGCGGATCTGATTCATAATTAAAGCGCGATCCGACGGCTTATTGCCGACGATCTGCACTTGCGCGATCGGCCAGCCAACGAAGGGGCCGATTGTTCGGGCGGTGGAGGCGCGGACAGCGCGGCTGGCGGCGGGGCGGGTGGCCCTGGCAGTTCCGGTGGCGGGCGCGGCCGCGAGCCGCCCCAGACCGACCAGGAACAAAATCAGTATGCCCAGCGCCGCGGGAAAACCTTGTGAACGTGGAACATGGTTCCCACTGCGGCGTCTTGACGCGATTGCCTGCATGAATCTGTTCCGTCCGTACCGAGCCGTCATTGTGAATCCACGAGGGCGACGCCCGTCGCCGCGCGGGTAAAAAGCGTGCCGTAGTTTAGCCGCAGCAAGCGCGATTGTGAATTGGTTTAACCGCGGACTGTCGCGGGCCTTGGCCCGCACCAGGCCGGTGACCGTTTTTAGAGCCTGTCCGGACAGGCTCTCAGCCGCGGCTGCCCGGCCCGCACCGTGGGCGAAAACCCGCGGCCGTCGTCACAATTTTATAACTTTATCCGTGAACGGTTACGTTTTTTACGCGGCGCAAGGCGGATTCGTCCGGTTCGAGGCTCGTTTCGTCGATGGCGTTAAGGGCCTGGAGCGCCAGGAACGCGGCCCGCTGCTCGGCCTGCTTCTTGGTTGATTCCCAAGCCGGCTCAAATTCGCGGTCCGCAATCCGTACCCGCACTTGAAACGACTTTTTATGATCCGGGCCGCTTTCGCCAAGCACGTCGTACGCGGGAACGCAGCCGAAGGTTCGCTGCGCATGCTGTTGCAGCAATGATTTGAAATTCTGGTGATGGGCGCTGGAGGCGTAGAAGTCGATCCACTTCCGCATGTGCCGCAATACAAACCGCCGCGCTTCCTCGAATCCGGCATCGAGATAAATCGCCCCAACCACCGACTCCAACACGCCGGCCGCCAGGCTGGCGGGAAGGCGGCCCGGCCTTTCCATACCCGGGCCGACCCGGATCAGATCCGTCAGGCCGATGGCGTTGCTCACTTTGGCGCAAGTTTTTCGGCTCACCACCGCCGACTTAAGAATCGTTAACTGTCCTTCCGCCCAGTCCGGGAATGATTCATACACATAGCGGCATATCACCAGCCCCAGAACGGCGTCGCCCAGGAACTCCAGCCGTTCGTTGGACAAGAGCCGATCGGTCGCGCAGGAGGCGTGGGTAAGCGCTTCATTGAGCAGTCGCGCGTCATGAAAGCGGTGCTCCAGGATACCCTGGCATTGTTCGAGGATTTCCAGTGAAACCATAAGTTAAACACCCTGCGCCGCGCGATAAGCGGCTCTAAGAGAGACTTTTACGCTCCGGGAAGCGGTTGGCGCCGCCGGTCGGCTCGGTTTCGTGAGCCTATCGCTGTGCTTTCAATCGGTTTATCGCCCGTAGCGTCCCCAATAATTTATCCATATCCGCCGGCAATGGCGCCTCCAGAAGCATTCGTTGGAAGCTCAGGGGATGCACAAATTGCAGTTTCCAGGCATGCAGCGCCTGCCGCCGGATCAGGGCAACTGGAGATTTATCGGACTGTCCCATGATATCCCGCAGAGAAATCTCGCGACCACCGTACATCCCATCGCCGACGATCGGGCAGCCGATATAGCTTAAGTGAACCCGCAACTGGTGCGTACGCCCGGTTTTCGGAGAAAGTTCCAGCAGTGTGAAATATTTGAATCGTTCCCGCACCCGGTAAACGCTCTGCGCCGGCCGCCCGATATCGTTCCGCACGGCATATTTTTCCCGCTCGTGCGGATGCACCGCCAGCGGTGCGTCAATTTGATCGCTTTCCAGCGGCGGCGATCCGTGTACCACCGCCAGGTACGTCTTGTGGATGGTGCGGCGTTCGAACTGGCCGGCGAGTCGCCAGTGGGCTTCATCGGTTTTGGCGATCAGAATAAGCCCCGTGGTGTTCCGGTCCAACCGATGGATAATTCCCGGCCGCCAGGGATCGCCGCCGGTGGAAAGCGTACCTTCTGTTTTTTGCGCATGATGCAGCAACGCATTGATCAGCGTGCCGGTCCAGTGCCCGCGGGCCGGATGCACCAGCAAATCGGCCTGCTTGTTGATCGCAATCAGAGCCTCGTCTTCATAAATAATTTCCAGTGGAATGTCTTCCGGAAGCATCGCGCGTTCGACTACCGGCGGGAGCGCCAGTTCCACCCTGTCACCGGACCGCAGAACGGCGCCGGCTTTGGCCACCCGTCCGTTCACCTGGATGGCTCCCGCCTTAATAAGCTTTTGGAGCATTGTCCGCGAATGGTGGGGTAATCGGTCGCGCAGATATACATCCAGGCGTTTGCGCAGATCGCGGCGAATCCGGAAACAATGCTGTTCCAGCCCATCGTCAGAATATTCGGCCTGGGTCGGCGGCGCCGCCAAATCATCCGTTGTATGGATTGGAACTTCCTGCATGGCCGTATTGTATATCTCGAAGGCGATTTTGTATAAGCCCGTCTTCCGGCTATACTTAAAGGAGCGAAGGTAGGCCACCGACACCCTGGCGCGGCCCGCGGGCGCCAGTGGACCTATTTAAACCACCGGACCTTTGGGCGCTGCCAGAGAACACACGCCATGGCGCGGTAGCCGCGAAACGGAGTGTTTTTCCTGCGGGTGGACGCGGGAAGGGAATTTCAGTATGTCGCGCAGGGTTAAAAATCGTCAAGATATCCGGAATCGCGGGCGGCGGTGTGGTTTCACCCTCATCGAGTTGCTGGTGGTAATCAGCGTGATCGCCATCCTCATTGCCATACTTATACCCACGCTGCACAGGGCCGTCGTCCAAGCCGATCGTGTGACATGTGCGGCCCACCTCCGGCAGATTGGTTCGGCATTTCATGAATATGCCGCCCAGAATCGCAACAGGTATCCAACTCCCTATGACACGGCCAAGGCCAATCTACAAAAATATTACGTTAATCCTAGTAACTCGAATGTATTCGTTCCTCCCGGTTCACTCTATGGCTATGGCCCAGCTCACTCAGCCCCTTATTACCTGCCTTTTGGGCCGGAGGGCACGCCAGCCGTTCCTTACAACGCCCCGTTGGGTTTGGCCCTTCTTTACACCACGGGATTCATTACCGCATCCAATACCTCGATCTTCTACTGCACCCAACCCGGCTATTTTGGTCCCCTGACTTTGGGCGCGGGATACATGCCCACCGCTATTGCCAATGCCAAGGCGGTCGCCGGCGTGAATGTGTCTCCTACGATTAACTGGTCCACTGTGTACGCCGGTTATTGCTATTGGTATCAACGCCCGTACATCGGCGCCCAGAATACGCCCAATCCGCTCACACCCGATGCTTCCGCCGCCAATGGCTGGAATGACGACAGCAATTCGAATGCGGGCATTGTACCGGACATGAAGCATCCATTCGTGCAAAATACATATCAAAATACATCATCTGGATCTGGTTCCAAATTGGCCTACAACGGCCAAGACGGCATCCTGGCCGGCGATATTGACGTTGCCGCCGGCGGGCCGCCGAATCCGAACTGGACTATTCCCGCCGGCACCCTTGGCGCTTACCCCGCCGCGGTGTGGTCGAATCATGTCTCGGCGAGCGGAAGGCCCGCCGGCGGCAACATCCTCTACAACAACGGCTCCGTGCAGTGGCTTAAAATCGACCAGATGACCCCGGGCTACATTTTCGACGGACTTTATTTCTATCGCTGATTCTTAGATGACCCGGTCCACGGCTGCGGCGATTCTGCGCAGCGAGCCCGTCAGGGATTGGAGAACCCCCGGCGTGATCGACTGGGCGCCATCGGTCAGCGCATGCGCGGGATCCGCATGGCATTCGATGAGCAGGCCATCGGCCCCGCAGGCCACCGCCGCCCGGCACATGTCCGGAACCAGATGCGCATGGCCCGTTCCCTGGGAGGGGTCTACAATGATCGGTAAATGGCTGATCCGATGCGCCTCCGGCACGACCGCCAGCGGCAGCGTGTTGCGGCAGTAGGTTTCAAATGTGCGGATGCCGCGCTCGCAGAGAATTACATGGCCGTTGCCGCGGGAAATGACGTATTCCGCCGCCAGCAGAAACTCTTCCAGTGTGGCCGAGAGGCCGCGCTTCAACAGCACCGGCTTGGATTGCTCCCCCACCGCCAAGAGCAGGTTGTAATTCTGCATGTTGCGGGCGCCCACCTGGAGCACATCGGCGTAGCGGGCGACCAGTTGAACCTGATCAATCGACATCACCTCCGTCACCACCGCCAAGCCGGTTTGCTCCCGCGCCTCAGCGAGAATTTCCAGGCCTTTTTCGCCCAGCCCCTGAAACGCATAGGGGCTGGTCCGCGGCTTAAACGCGCCGCCCCGCAGACCCGTCGCGCCAGCCTCTTTGACCGCGTGGGCAATTTCCAGCAACCTGGAGCGATCTTCCACCGAGCACGGCCCGGCGATCAGGGCCAGTTTTTTTCCGCCGGCCGACCCGCCCAGACGTCCGCCCAGCGGCACGATGGTCCGCTCTTTTTTCACTTCGCGGGAGGCCATTTTGTATGGCGCCAGCACCGGTATGACCTTTTCCACACCGGGAACATTTTCCAGTTTGTCCTTGTCTTTCTGGCGATCGTCGCCGATCACGCCCACCACCGTGCGCTCGGCGCCGACGATAATATGCTCGCGCAAACCCATTTCATGGATGAGACTGACCACGTAATCCACCTGGGACCGAGTCGCACCCTGTTCCATCACGATAATCATGCGCCGTTCCTCCAAAAAAGTCGGGCGTTTTACTTCTCCGCGGTTGTCCCCGCCCCCCCGCCGCAAACCCACCCCGGCATCGCTCGCGGAGGGGCGAATTTCCGGAGCTTTCGTGTCACTTTCGCCAAAGTTGCTCCGCGCTTGTACTGCGGACCAACTCGCTTTCGATCCGCCGGGCCAGTCGCAGGGCCTTCTCCGCCAAGCCCAGACCCGCATCGAGATTTTGTTGCAGATAGGTTTTCACGATCCGAACTCCTCAAAAGCGGACGATACCATAAAGATTTAAGCCCGTCTTTCGGCGGGCTTCCATTGAATTCCTCAAGATAAAACTGGAAACTCTCAAGCCCGCGGACCCAATCCGGTAAAATAAAAGAACCAGAACCGGTCATGCGCACCGGCGGGCAAGGGTCGAATTGCGAGAGCCACATGGTTCATATCTCAACTATGACCGCAAGCATATCCAAAGTCAAACGGTGTTGGATAACCAGCGGGGCATTGCTATGATACACTCACAATCGCCAATAAAAGCAACGGGAAAAACTGGTTTTATTGGTAAATCCGCATTGGTTGCCGCCGTAGCTCAGTCGGTAGAGCGACGCTTTCGTAAAGCGTAGGTCAAGGGTTCGAGTCCCCTCGGCGGCTTTTGTAAATTCGTATGTAAACAAAGGCTTTGCTCAATATGCCACAGCAGCGTCATTTGCCGATCCCAGCCATTGGATGGTTGATCCTGCCGGTTATTCTGTTGGCGTCCCAAGCGGTTCTTGCTTACCGACCGGCGGGCCATGCCGCTCCAGGACCCGCCCAAAAAATCGTAAGCAAGACGCCGGTGGTGGTACGACTGGCGGCGGTGGCGCAAACACGGGCTGCGGTTCTGACCACGGATCAATTGCCTTATGCCCGCGTGCTGGATCGACACGTAGGTGTACAGGTGATCTTGCAGATAATCGACAAACGGATCATCCATCCAAGCGATTATCAACATCTGCGTATTTTTTCCGGCGGGTTTAATACCGGCGCGCCCCTGCGGGCGCTGCACCATGCTTTCCTCCAGCCACGGCCCTTGAACGAGGCGTTGCGGAGAAGCCTCAAACAGGCCGGCGAACTGGGATTCCCGATGGTACTGCGTTTTGCGCCGGCGCCGCCCAAGGCTACGGCCATCCGCGGCCTTTCCGGTTCGTTCGTGGTGCTTTACGGAGGAAAAATACGCACGCTCCGGGTAAAGGGTCTTTCGGCCAGGTTCGGCATAAGCCCGCACTCGCCGGTGCTTAATAAATGGGGCGTAAGCATACGAACAGGACCATCCAAAATCATCAACCGCCGGCCCTTTCTGCCGGTGTTTTTGAGCGGGCCGACCGGTTGTTTTGTTTCGCTTGCCGTTCTGCGCAAAGGGCGGCCGATTAACCACGGTTATATCTCGGTTCTATCCGGCCCGGGTCGCTACAAAATTCTGGTTCCGTTGACTGCGGCGGTGAACCGGAGCACATCACTGGTTTTGCGTCTGAAAATACACCAGCGCCAGTGCAAGGTGCGATTTCATTTTCCCGTGGTACCGCTGCCTTAAGGGGCCGTCACAGGCGTCGACGGCGCTTTTCTGATACATTCCAGTAATGACGGATTCTCAATCCCAACCCGAATCGTTCACTCCCTCGCCGGCCGCGCCGCGCAATCTTACCGGCGGTGGCGTCCCCCGTCAGATGCCGCTGCTGCCGGCCATGGCGATCGTCAAGACGCCCTATTTTCACGTGCTTGGCTACAGCGTGGCCGGCGAGGAAAGCGTGGTGCAACTTCCGGAGCTCAATCTGGTATTCGACATCGGCAAATGCCCGCGGCCGGTTCTCAGTAGCGACTTCTGCCTGCTCACGCACGGACACATCGATCACAGTGCGGGGATTGTTTACTACCTCTCGCAGCGTTTCTTTCAGGGCATGGTACCCGGTACGGTGCTGTGCCCGGCCGGCATCGCCGAGGGGCTGGCCGGCATCTTTCGCGCCTGGGCGGCGCTGGAGGGAAAAGTTCCGGAACACCGGCTGATTCCACTGAACGTCGGCGATGAATTTGAAATCCGCAAGGGTCTGGTGGTTCGCGCTTTCGCCACCCGCCATAGCGTTCCCTCGGTGGGATACCTGATCCTGGACCGGCGGGAAAAACTCCGACCCGATCTGTCCGCCCTGAACTTACCCGGTCATGTGCTGCGCGACATGCGCCAGCGCGGCGAAAAGATCACTTACACGCTGGATGTACCGCTGGCGGCTTACACCGGCGATACCAACATGGCCCAAACACTCACGCAGGATGGCGTGCGCGAGGCGCGGGTGCTGATCACGGAGTGCACTTTTTTTGAACCCGGACACCGCCGCCGCGCCGAAGCGGGCCGGCACCTGCACCTGGACGATCTGATCGAAGCTCTGCCGCAGTTGCGCAACGAGCTGGTTCTGATTACACACGTGTCGCGCCGAACCTACCTGCGATGGGCGGCGAAGGTGCTGGCGCAAGCGATGCCCAAAACGGGAAATTTCCCACGCGTGGAATTTCTCATGGAGCACGCCCAGAAACTCTCGGTGCGCCCGGGCAAGGCCGCGACGTTCACGCCACCGGAGCCGCCGGAAACCATCGACGCGGATTGATTCCTTATCGCGACAGGAGCAGCGCGATGATGAAGATAACGGCCAGCAACAAGGTCCCGGCCAAAAAGAGCACCAGCGGATCGGTAAATTTCTGAACGAAGGTCCGCGCGCTAAAATCAATCGTCGCCTGGCTGTGCACGTCCGCCCTGCCACCGGAGGCGAGAGGGTCGGCGGCGCCGGCCGCTGACTCCATATTCGCCAGCGAAGTTAAATCGTAAGATCGGCGTGCGAGCAACGGCGGTTCGCCGCGCGCCACCGCCTCCAGATCCGTGAGCATGTCTTGAGTGGAGACGTAGCGTTTTCTTGGATCCTTGGCCATCGCCACCTCAATGATCTCCGCCACTCCAGCGCTAAGCGAGGTAACGATATGATCCGGTGGAATCAGAGGCTCCTTGAGATGCTTGTGCATCACCGCCGCCGGCGACGGAGCTTCAAATGGCACACGACCGGTTACCATGTGGTAGAAGGTGGCGCCCAGCGAATAGATGTCGGCGCGGAAATCGACGTGCAGCTCGCCCCGAATCTGCTCCGGCGAGATGTAATAGGGCGTTCCATAAGCCTTGCCGACCTCGGCCAGCGCCGCGGCCTGGTCGCCCACCTGGCGCGCCAGCCCCATGTCCGCCAGTTTGGCCACTCCAGTTGGGGTGATCATAATATTCTTGGGCTTGACGTCGCGGTGAATCAAGCCGTGCTGGTGCGCATGCACCAGGGCCCGGCAGATCTGGATCATAATGCCCAACGCCTCGTTTTCCGGATACGGCTTGCCGCTATCGACCAAGTGGTCGTATACGGTTTTACCCTCCACATACTCCATAACGAAGTAGTGATACCCACCGGCTTCGCCGACGTCGTAAGCCGCGACGATGTTGGGATGATTCAGTTTCGCCGCCGCCTTGCCCTCCATGTAGAAGCGATCGACGAATTCCTTGTTTTCGCTGAGTTTTTTGGGTAGCACCTTGATGGCCACCATGCGATCCAGCGAAAGCTGCCGCGCTTTGAAGACCACGGCCATGGCACCGAATCCCAGTTTGGAGAGGATTTGATAGCCCGGAATCTGCTGAATGCTCTTTTGTTCTTCCACCGCGGCGCGGACCCGATTCAATTGAGTCGGCGTGATGAAGCCGTTGGCGACCATGATGTCGGCCAAACTGCGCTGATTGCTTTCTTTGTCCTGTTGAGACTGAGCAACCAGACATTCGGCAAGCTCATCGGATGTACACAGCCCCTGCTCGACAAGCAAACGTCCGAGAAGAGTTTCTCCGGTACTTTTAGCGGAAACGTTTAACATAGCTGCCCAGCTTGCAATTCAATTATGTCCGACACCATGGGAAGCGTCGAAGAAGCGTCAAAACCACGACGCAACCTATGATTATATCGGCCGTATAAGTCCCAATCCCTTATCATCCTGTATATCTATGCCAGAGAAAGCTCAAATGCAAGCGCCAAATACAGCCCTGGAAGAAACAAAACGCTGCGGTCCGGGCAATATTTCCGTTTGTCCTTTAGCGTCCTGGCCACGTACAATTACATCCGATGCCACCGACTGACCGGAAATCCCGGAGCGACGTGGTTGGTTCCTGGAAATGCGGCAAAGCGGGCGGTACGGAGTATATCCCAAAAAAGTCGGCATTTATGCTAAAAAAAGTGATTGTATTTGGAGCTGTGGAACGAAAATGTATTATATTGGGTTTATCGGTCTCGCTTATCTCCCAGCCAGATAGTTCCGGGAGAGCGAGACGAGAGTACATGCAGGGATAGGTGCAAGGAGTGCATCAAATTCAAGGCATGGAACAGCCGGAACCAATCCCGACCGATGGAAGGCACGACGACATCGTCCGAGGGGTTTGCGCGCCACCACCGCGACCCGGCTTGCCGAACTCGTGGCATAACCTTGCCGCAAAATATGGCCAAGTCTGCCGACAGGTGCCGGATGCCCCGTAACACGTACCATATACACTGGCCGAATCGTATCAACTGGCCCCTGTCGGCGAGGTCGAACGCGGCGCCTTCTTCCGGGCAGTGGAGTCCCGGTTCGAGGGGTTTTTCCGTTGCGTTGCGCCCCGTGACGTTGACGCTCGATCAGATCCTTTGCCTGGTCTGCCTGAGCCTGTTGGGCATCGGTTTGGTCATGGTGCACAGCGCCAATGCGCGCATCTCTGATTTTTCCCGACACTGGTTCATCCACTTTTTTATCAGCGGCGCGGCGCTCCACATGCTTCTGGCAGTTCTGGCCATGTGCCTGGTATGGCGGTTTGACTATCGCCGCCTGATCGGCCGCTCTCTGCCGCTTTCGGCCGTCACCTTTCTGTTGATCGCCGCCCTGCTGCTGCTGGCGCTGGTACTGACGCACCTGGGAACAAGCATCAACGGGGCCAGACGCTGGCTGCTGCTGCGAATAGGATCGCACGCGATCAGCTTTGAACCATCGGAACTGGCCAAATGGTCGCTGGTCCTTTTCATCAGCGCCTATGCGATGCACCGAGAAGACAAAATTCGCGATTTTCTGCGGGGATTTCTGCCGCTGACGGCGATTATCGGTATTACCTGCGTCCTGATTCTTAAGGAGGATTTCGGTACCGCCGCCCTGATCGCCGGCGTCTCCGCTATTCTCATGCTGATGGCTGGTTGCCGGTGGTGGCATCTGGCGATCCTCGTACCGGGCGTCTTGGTGCTCGGCTATTTCGCCGTCTGGCACATCCCCTACCGCCGCGAGCGGCTGTTGATCTTTTTGCATCCGCACCTGGATCCGCGCGGCGCCGGTTATAACCCCATTCAGTCGCTGCTTTCCTTTTCCAGCGGCGGTTTCTGGGGGCGGGGGCTGGGCAATGGCATCCAGAAGCTGGGTTATCTGCCCGAAGCAAATACCGACTTTATCTTCAGCCTGATTGCCGAGGAACTCGGTTTCTTCGGCTGCATGGTGGTCGTGAGCCTCTACCTGGTCCTGACCATCTGCGGCTGGCGCATTGTCTGCCGGACACGTGACCTGTTTGGAAAAATGGCCGGCTTCGGCTGCACCGCCATGATCAGTCTGCAAGCGGCGATGAACATCGCCGTGGCCACTGTCAGCGTGCCCACCAAAGGCATTGCGTTGCCGCTGATTTCGTCGGGTGGCACCAGTTGGATTCTCACGGCGGCGGCGATTGGCCTGCTGATGAGCATCGAGCGAACCACCCGAATGGAGATGACCAACCGGCTGCCCGCGGCCACCGGCCAGGCGGATCGGTTGTTAAAGTTACCGGCCGCCGCGGCGAATGATTCGGTGGCGATGAGGACCGTGGCATGACTGCCGCAGGCGGTATAACGATTCCCAAAAATTTTTCCGGGATACGGATCGCCATGGGCACAGACGCGCCAATCCGGATCATTATGGCTGGAGGAGGTACGGGAGGGCATTTGTACCCCGGTCTGGCGGTTGCGGCGCAACTTCGTCGCCGGCTTGGGGATAATCTCCAGTTGATCTGGGCGGCCACGGGGCGGACGATCGATCGACGGCTGCTTTCCGGTTTTGGCCCCGACTATATCGAGCAGCCGGTGCGGCCACTGAGCCGTGCCCCCTGGCACTGGCCCGCTTTCTACCGTGCCTGGCGACGTTCCTGTGCCTTCTGGCGCGGCTACTATCAATCGCATAGCGTCCACGCGGTGCTGGCGCTGGGTGGTTACGCCGCAGGACCGGCGGCATGGGTCGCGGCACAGATGAGTATTCCCATGGGTCTGTTAAATCCGGACGCGCGTCCCGGCCGGGCCAATCGTTTTCTGATGCACGGCGCCGGCCGTGTATTCACACAGTGGCCCTTGCCGCAGCGCGTCGGTTTTTTCGTAAGACCATCGGGAAAAGAATCGGTAGTGGGGTGCCCCATTCGCGCAGACTTAATCGGTGTGCCGCGAAAGCAAGCCATCAGCCGCCTGGGCCTGGACCCTGAGCGCCGTACGCTGGTGGTCACGGGCGCCTCTCTCGGAGCGCGAACGATCAATGAAGCGATGAAAGTGCTGATGCGGGATGAACAATTCCTCGGTGCTCTGGCCGGCCGCCAGACCGATTCCACGGGCTGGCAGGTTCTTCACCTGGCTGGTTCGGAACAGGCCCAGGATTTGCGCGCCGCCGCGGGCCAGCTTAAAAAAATTCCCTGGCTTGTCCTCGACTATTGCGATGACATGGGGGCGGTATGGGCGGCTGCCGATCTGGCTCTGGCCCGGGCGGGCGCGGGAACTTGTGCGGAATTAACCGCCTGCGGCGTACCGGCGGTGCTGCTGCCTTATCCCTTCCATAAAGACAATCATCAGCGGGCCAATGCCCGGCAATTGTGTTCCGGCGGCGCCGCCGTGCTGGCGAGAGACCAGGTGGATCCGAAACGCAACGCATACGAACTGAAGAATATGATCTTGAATCTTCTGGGAGATGAATCCCGGCGGAGAGCGATGGCCCTGGCGGCCAGATCTATGGGAAAACCCGACGCCGCCGCCTGTGTAGCGGATTGGCTTCTTGCGCAGGCGCGGGCCGGGCGGATGGGTTCTTGCCGATAA
Source organism: Planctomycetota bacterium (assembly GCA_021831565.1). Classification (GTDB taxonomy): domain Bacteria; phylum Planctomycetota; class Phycisphaerae; order WQYP01; family WQYP01; genus JAKBMM01. The sequence continues at coordinate 35,059 of JAKBMM010000010.1, read as the reverse complement.
GGCTCACCAAGGAGGCGACAGGATGACGTTGCCAGCAACAACAATGGCCCAACTTAAAGCGGGTGACGACAACCAGTCGAACCCTCCGGCCAATTCACTGGCGGAAGCCTTCGCCGGCCGGCACATCCATTTTGTCGGTATCGGCGGCAGCGGTATGTGCGGACTGGCACACATGCTCAGCCAAGCCGGCGCCATGGTGACCGGAACGGATCTCGTGGAATCGCAGACGCTGGAGAAACTGCGGCGGCTTGGCGCGCTGGTGCAGTTGGAAAACGGCGGCTCCGACCTGTTGGCCGATACGCAAATGGTGGTTTATTCCGCCGCCGTCAGGGATGAACATCCCGCCCTGGCCGAAGCCCGCCGGCGCGGTCTGACCATTCTTAAATACGCCCAATTGCTCGGCCAGGTGATGAATCTAAAAAACGGCATCGCCATCGCCGGCACGCACGGTAAATCGACCACAACCGCGATGACGGCCTACGTTCTGACCGCCGCCGGCCTGGACCCTTCCTTTGTTGTGGGCGCCCCCAGCCCGCAGCTTGCGGGGTCGTCCCATGGCGGCAAAGGAAGTCATTTTGTGGTGGAAGCATGCGAATATGACCGCAGCTTTGACAATTTGTTTCCCCATATAGCCGCCGTTCTGAATATCGAGGAAGACCATCTGGATTATTATCGCGACATCCATGAAATCACCGCCGCATTTGGAAAATTCGTATCGCAGGTGAACCCCGGTGGTCTATTAATCATTCCCGTGGCGGACTCATCTTGCCGCCGCGCCGCCGCGCAGACGGCGGCGTCGGTTGAAACCTACGGCTTGGAGGTTCAGGCCGACTGGACCGCCACCGATATTGTTCAGCAAGATGGTCACATACGATTTGCGGTTGCGTATCGGCGCCAACCCGTCGGGCATCTCGTGCTGAACATCCCGGGACGGCACAACGTGGGCAATGCCCTCGTGGCCGCGGCTATTGCGACTCGCTGCGGCGTTACCTGGGATTCCATCGCCCGTGCGGTGCGCGAGTTTGCGGGAGTGAACCGCCGCAGCCAATGGCTGGGTTGCTTCCGGCAGGTCACCGTGGTGGACGACTACGCCCACCACCCAACGGAAATTCGCGCCACCTTACTGGCCTTGCGGGAACACTATCAACCCCAAAGGCTCATCTGCGTATTTCAACCACATCAGCACAGCCGGACACGCTTGCTGCTGGCGGATTTCGCCCGTAGTTTCAATCAGGCCGATCTAATCATCGTGCCGGATATCTTTTTCGTCCGTGATACCGAGGCGGACCGGGCGGCGGTCACGGCCCAGACTCTGGTGGCGCGACTGCGGGAAAACGGACGCGAGGCTTTGCATATAGCCTCTTTTGAGGACATTGTGACTTATCTGGCTGGTAGCATCCGGCCGGGCGATCTGGTGGTGTCCATGGGCGCCGGGCCGGTATGGGAAGTGACGGATGGTTTGGTACGCGGATTTTGAGACTATCGTCAAGACTGATGCCCCCCTGGCGTCCCGCACGTGGTTTGGCCTGGGCGGGCCGGCGAAGTATTTCGTCACGCCGCGCACCGCCGACGAACTCGCCGCCGTCGTATGCCGGCTGCGCGACAACAACATCCCGATGTATGTGCTGGGCGCCGGGGCCAATCTGCTGATCCGCGACCAGGGCGTGGACGGTGCGGTCATCAGTCTTCACGAAGCGGAATTTAGAGACGTATATATTTCCGACCGACACGTTTGCGCCGGGGCCGGGGCCGATGTTCCCCGGCTGGTTTTGCAATGCGCCAAGGCGGGGTTGGGAGGATTGGAGTGTCTGGCCGGCATTCCCGGAACCGTCGGCGGAGAAATCCGCATGAACGCCGGAGGCGTTTTCGGCAATATTGGTTCTCACGTGCTTGCGGCGCGCGTCATGGATACCCATGGGCGAATATATACGATCGCCCGTGACGATCTGGTTTTTGAATACCGGCGGAGCAACATCAACGCCAAGTTCATCATCCAGGCCACTTTCGAGCTGGTCCCCGACGATCCCCAGCGACTGGTTTCCCGCGTGAAGGAAATCTGGATGTATAAACGCAACACCCAACCCCTTGCCGAAAACAGCGCCGGCTGTATTTTCCGCAACACCAACGGCTTTTCCGCCGGAGCGCTGATTGATCAGGCGGGTTTGAAAGGGGTAAGCGTGGGACGAGCCCAGGTTTCGACCCGGCACGCGAATTTCATCGTGGCCCGGCCCGGCGCCACCGCCGCGGACGTTCTGGCGCTGATTGACCTGATTCGCCGTCGCGTTCGGGAGCAGACCCATGTGCTGCTGGAAACGGAAGTGATTATCTGGTGAATATACTCCGCGTCGCCGGGATAGCCGACCGGCGTGGCAATCCCGATAGCTATTCCAACGCACGGGAGTCTCTGATGGATAACTCCAAACAGCCTCTGCACATTACCGTCCTGGCCGGCGGCATATCCGCCGAGCGTGATGTTTCGATGCTCAGCGGAAACCAGATCGCCGCCGGCCTCCGGCGATGCGGACACCACGTGCGGCTGATGGACATCAGCCCGACGGATGCCTCCGCGCTCGATCTGCGCCCCTGCGACCTGGTATTTCCCGCGCTCCACGGAGTGTTCGGCGAGGACGGCGCGTTACAGGAAATGATTGAAAGCCGGAATCTTCCCTATGTCGGTTCCGGACCAGCCGCTTCGCGTCTGGCCATGGATAAACCGGCGGCGAAAATCGCCATGATCGATCACGGCATTCGCACGCCGGACTGGCAGGTCGTTTCGGCGGATCAGTTTTCTCCGCATTGGACTCCGCACGCGGGCATCGGTTTTCCCTGCATCATCAAGCCGGCGGCCGAAGGCAGCAGCGTTGCCTGTCGGATATGCCGCGATCCAGTCGAGGCCCGTGCCCATCTGGAGGGTTGTTTTGCCGCTTACGAAGTCATGCTGGTGGAGCGGTACGTCCAAGGATCGGAATTGACGGTCGGCATTCTTGACGGCCAAGCGCTGCCACTGATTCAAATCCGCCCCAAGACGAATTTTTACGATTACGAAGCCAAATATTCACGTGACGATACCGAGTATCTTTTTGATATCAATCTGCCGCCGCCGGTGCGGCAGGAGATTTCCACTGTGGCGCTGCGGACGTATCATTGCGTCGACGCCCGCCATCTGGCGCGGGTGGATGTGATGGTGGACGCTCAAACACTTTCGCCTTGGGTGTTGGAGATCAACACAATGCCCGGTTTCACAGGGCATTCGCTGGTTCCCAAGGCCGCCGCCCAAGCCGGCGTCGATTTTGATTCGCTTTGCGACCGTCTGGCGCGTATGGCTGTTCGTGATGCCGTCGCGCCAGGGCGCGTGTAACCCCCGCCCGACCTTTGCTGGAGAGTTGATGCAATCTTACCACCGTCCCTGGCACATTCCGTGGGTACGAGGGTTGCTGGGCGCTTGCGTTGTTCTAGTCGTGCTGGCGATCTTCGTAGAGGCTTTGAGCCGTCTGCGAAGCTATGCCGGATCGATAGAGAACGCGGGGGCCCAGCGCCCGCTCAAGAGCCTCGTGCTGGTTCATACGCCGCCATGGTTGTCCCGGGTTATTCTTAACCGGCTGGCCCGCGCGGCCGTTGACTACGCTTGCTTTAATAAAAAACATCCGCGTTACGCCGCCGCGCTTCGCAATCCACTCGACGGTAAAATCCTCGTCCGCCTCGCCCACTATTATACGACGCATCAATCGCAGGGTATGAATGCCTGGATCAAGCGCGTGCGTTTTGTCCGCCGTGTCTGGCTGCCGCATCAGCAGATCATCGAAATAGCCGCCGAGTACCGCGCCCCCATCGCCCTGATCAAACTTTCCGGTGCGTATTATCTCGTGAGCGCCGGCGGTGTACGCCTCCCCGGGCGCTACGCCCCCGGCGATGTTGCCAGTTTACGCTGGCTGACCCAAATTGTCGGCGTAGCCGCGACCAAGGCGCCGGCGGCGGGGAGACATTTTCATTCTTCCGGCGTGCGAATCGCCTTGCAGATCATCCGTTTGATCCATCCCCAACCATTTGCCGGACAGATTCATGCGGTTGATGTGCGCAATCTCAATGGTCGCATCGACAAAACGGCGCCTTGGATCTCACTTCGGACCACGTTTGGGACAAAAATAATCTGGGGGTTGCCGCCCGGTGAAGAAGGCTTCTATGAAGTGCCAGCCAGGCGCAAGATCGCTTCTCTAGCCGCAATTTATCGAGTGTATCATCGTGTGGACGCGGGCCGGGCCTATGTGGACATCCGTGACGATCAGGTATTGGTTCCCCGCTCCGCCACGCCACCGGTGGCGGCCGTCGGTCCGAAGACTCCTGTTTTTCCATGAACGCCGCAGCCTAGAGCCGATCCGGAGAACTTAATGACTCCTCGATGGGCCAGCCATTAGTTATTCGGATAGGCTCTTACCTGAGAGTGTGTGAGATGATATCCACGAATCCTCTCTGGCCCGCCGCACTGGCCGCCGCCTTGACCGCCGCCGGACTTTCCGCCGCGGCGATGGGCTGGCAGTGGACAGCCCAACCGCTCAGTTCGGCCTGGTGGATGCTGGCTTGGCCTTACACCAATGTCGGCTTGGGCTTTTTCTGGTTTCTTGCCTGGCCGGCTATTATGGCGCGACGCCGATTTACCGGCGTCCGGCTGGCTTCACTGGCCACATCCGCTCTGGCCGCTGCGCTGGGCGCGACTGCCCCCCTGGTTCTGGCGGCGTGGCTTTCTCTGACGCCGTGGCCTGCCATTCTCTCCACCATCTATTGCCAGTTGTGCTTCGCCCTCTTTGCACTGGGATTGGCCGTATGGATCAACCGCGGGACTGATGCGGTGCAAGCCATTCTCGTCAGTCTTTCGGTATTTTTGTTTCTTTTTCTTCCGTTAGTTGCATATCTGCGGGCGGATATGCTGCCTGGGCCAGGTTCTGTTGCCTGGAGGGACCTGATTCCCTGGTGGGATATTCTTCAGGCAGCGCATGGCCGCCTGACACCGGCGCTCGAACCACTGAGTCTATACGCCGCTATCGGTGTGATTGCAACGGCCGCGCCTTTTTTCAGGCGGCCCCGCAGCAACTCAAAATGACTTTCTTTCCCGGCAGGGTGGTTGTTCCCGAACGCACGCCTTGCAATTATATGGAAACTGTTGCAAACGCCTTTCCCGTTATCCGCTGGTATGCCTCCACGTATCGACGACGGGTATTTTCCACAATCGCCGGCGGTAATTCCGGTCCCGGCGGCTGCTTGTTCCAGTTGAACGTTTCCAGATAGTCGCGAACGTATTGCTTGTCGAAGCTGGGCTGCTCCCGGCCCACCTGGTATTGATCCCGGGGCCAGAAACGCGAGCTGTCCGGGGTGAGCACTTCATCCACCAGGATCGGCTCATCCGAGCCTTTGGGCACGCCCCATTCAAACTTGGTATCGGCGATGATGATGCCCCGCTCCCATGCCGCCGTGGCCGCCTTCGCGTAGAGTTCCAGCGACCGGTCGCGCACCGTGCGAATCCGATCTTCGCCCACCATAGCGCCGGCCCGCTCGAAGGTGATACTCTGATCATGCCCCACCTGGGCCTTGGTGGTGGGAGTGAAAATCGGGTGGGGCAACTTTTCGGAAAGTTGCAGCCCCGCCGGAAGGTGAACGCCGCTGACCGCTCCTGTTTTTTTATACTCTTTCCATCCCCCTCCCGCCAGATAGCCGCGAACGACACACTCCACCGGAAGTACTTGCGTTTTTCGAACCAGTACGGCCCGACCCACAAGCTGTTCGGAAAAATCCCGGAGTTCCGGCGGAAATTCGTCGATCCGGCTCGCCAGCAGATGGTGGCGAATCTGGCGGTCAAAATAGTTGAACCAATGGTTGCTTAGGGCCGTGAGAATGGCGCCTTTGTCAGGGATGGGAGTCGGAAGAATCACGTCAAACGCGCTGATGCGATCGCTGGCGACAATCAAGAGCGTTTCGCCCAGGTCATAGACATCGCGGACTTTTCCGCGGCGCACCGGCAGACCGGGTATGTGGGATTCCAGCAGTACGTTCATGTCATCTCTTTTATTCATACGCCCTGTTCACGGCGGTATGATAGCGCCTGGCAAGTTCTGGTACAATGTGTAATTGCTTCGCCGCGTGATCCGCAGGCGCAACTATAGTTTCGCCTGCCCACCGGCGGACCAAGGAAAGAACGGACCGTCAGAGCACTCCCTTGGTGCTGGGAATCTCGACACAGCGCGGGTCCAGCGTCACCGCCTGCCGCAGAGCCTTGGCCAGAGCCTTGAAAATCGCTTCGGCGATATGATGGCTGTTGGTTCCGTAAGGCACGTTTACATGCAGGTTCATACCGGCGCCGTTGGCCAGCGACCGCAGCGCTTCGCCCACCAGTTCCACGTCAAACTCGCCGATTTTCGGGGTGGGAAAACGCACGTTGAATACGAATGCCGGCCGGCCGGAAAGGTCCAGAGCCACATTGGCCAGCGCATCTTCCATCGGCACGGCGGCCCAGCCGTAACGGGAAATACCGCGTTTTTCGCCTATTGCCTGACGAATGGCCGCCCCGAGCGTCAGCGCCACATCCTCCACCGTATGGTGGGAGTCGACGTGCAGATCGCCTTTGGCCCGCACATTCACGTCAAAAAGGCCGTGGCGAGCCAGGTGATCCAGCATGTGATCGAAAAAACCGACGCCCGTGTCGGCCTGGGCTTGTCCCGTCCCATCCAGATTCAAGGAGAGGGTGATGTCCGTTTCGCGCGTTTTTCGCTGCAGCATGGTTTGGCGCGGCTTGCCCGCGGATGGCGTATTCATCAATCATTCTCCATAGCGGTGCGGGCGCTCCTGTTTGGACACGGACGGAAGAGCGCGGCGCGTCAATAGCAACATCAGGCGGAATCTTTACGCGGGTGGATGAGCATTTCCTCCACCAGTTTCCCGATCGCCTCCAGCAGCGCCTCGTTCTGCACAGGCGTACCAATGGTGATGCGGAGTTTATCCGCCAACCGCGGCCGGGGGAAATATCGCACCAGGATATTTCCATCCTTGAGCCGCAGGTACAACCGCTCGGCGTCGATTCCCGCCGGCGTTTGCGCCAGCACAAAATTGCCGTGGCTCTGGGGGACCACGAAGCCCATATTTCGAAGTCGCTCCGTCACGCGCCGGCGTTCCTGGAGCACCTTCTCCCATGTACCCCGGGCATAAATCTGGTCTTCGATGGCCGCACTTGCCGCCGCAATCGCCACCGCGTCGCAAGGGTAGCTGTCGCGCACTTTATGCAACTCGCGCAGGAAACTTTCCCGGGCAATGCCATAACCGAAACGCATCCCCGCCAAAGAATAACCTTTGGACAGGGAACGCAGCAGGATCAGGTTCGCAAATTGCCCGACCAGTTCCAGCGCGCTGGTCGGTGCGAAATCGACATAGGCTTCATCAATCAGTACCGCGCCGGGAAAACCGCCGATGACGCGGGCGAGCATGTCCCGATCAATGAGCGTTCCCGACGGTGCATTGGGGTTCACGATCAACAGCAGTTTGGCGTTGAGTTTGAAAATGTCCTCCGGCAGGCGCCAATCGCCACCGTTGATTTCATACGGCAGAACCACCGGCCGCGCCGCCTGCATCGCGCCGAGCACCGGGTAAAGCGAATAAGCCGGATCCAGAAAGGCCACCCGGTCGCCTTCACCGATACAGGCGCGAAACAGCAGCGCCAGCAGCTCATCGCCGCCATTGGTGGCCATGATCATTTCCGGGGCAATACCGTGCACTTTTGCCGCCGCGTGCCGAAACACATTCGCATCCGGATCCGGATAACGCCGCAACCGATCCGGCGTAACCGCCCGGATCGCCTCCATCACCCGCGGCGAAGGCGGATATGGATTTTCGTTCGTATTGAGCTTGATGACGCCGGCATCCGAAGGTTGTTCGCCGGGCACGTAACCTTTCATCGCGGCAATATTGTCTCGAACCCATACCATGCCATATTTTCCGTTCATTCGGACTCGATGCGGAGCACACAAACTGTGCCGGCTAAGAACCGGCGCCGCCGGGAATTTGTCCTGATTTTTCGGGATCTGTCCCGTGCCCCGCGTCCGGCTTGCCGTCCGCGTCGGCGGGACCGTCTTCTCTTTCCGCCTGGAGCTTTTTCAGGGCGTCTTCGAGTTGTTGAACCCGCTTGGCCAGTTCCGGCAACTGCACGAACTGCAGATAAACCTTGCGCGCCTGCCTCATCTCCAGGGACGGGCTGCCGCCGATGTCCCGCCCCGCCGGCACGTCCGCTATAACGCCCGATTGCGCCGCCACCCGAACCATATCGCCGATATTCAAATGTCCCGCCACGCCCACCTGGCCCGCCATCACCACGTGGCGGCCGGTGGTGGTGCTGCCGGCGATTCCCACCTGACTTACCAGCAGATTATGTTCGCCGATCCGGCAGTTGTGCCCGATCACCACCGAGTTGCCCAATTTGGTTCCCCGGCCAATGATGGTGCTTTCCATCGCCGCCCGCTCGAGCACCGTGTTGGCGCCGATTTCCACGTCATCCTCCAACACCACGTTGCCGATCTGGGGAATCTTGTGATGCACTCCCTGATGCGTGGCAAAACCGTAACCGTCGCCCCCCACCACGGTTCCGGCATGCAAGACAACCCGCATACCCAGCACGCACTGGTCGTAGAGCGTTACCGCGGGATATAAAATACAGTCATCGCCAATTATACATCCGTCCATAACTGTCACGTGCGGATAAAGTATGCAGCGGTCGCCGATCAGAACATTTTCACCGATGCTCACGAACGGATGAATCTGTACATCCGCGCCAAGTTTCGCCGACGGCGCGATCGCCGCCAGAGGTGAAACGCCCACTGCCGGATGCGGCCGGAATCCATGCAGCAACACCACAATCTGCCGAAACCCATAATAGGGATCGTCGGTCTGAATGACCGTCAGAGGCGAGCGATTCCCGCGTTCGATTTGGGCCGGATCCATATCTCTTCCCAGCACCACGCAACCGGCGCCGGTCGTGGCCAGATGCCTGGCGTATCTGGCGTTGGCAAGAAAACTAATATCCTCCGGCCCCGCCGAAACCAGGCCGTTGCATCGTACAATCCTTCGATTGCCGTCGCCGATCACCCGCCCCCCGACATGCGCCGCCAGCCGGGCAACGGTACTTTCATTGTGCCGCGGCTGGGACATTATCAATACTCCACAAACGGCAGATCAAGGTTGGTTTCCACGTAGCCGGTCTGACGGCTCTTTTCCAGCGTGTCGCCGTCGAGTCCCAGCGCCGCGACGATCTCCGGCAAGTCATCCGATACTTTTACCGGCTGGTTGGCTTTGAGCCCCCAGGTTGGTTCCGGCGGAAGAGTTTGGGCCTGCCTGGTTTGGATACCCGTGTGGTAATACACCGTCGCATCCGGATCCTTTAGCCCGTGACCGGTCAATATACACGCCACCCGCTCGTGCCGCGAAACAACCTGCTTTTCCAGCAGATGCCGCAATCCCGCCACCGTCGCCGCACTGGCCGGTTCGCAGCCGAAACCGTACCGGCCGATCAGCGCCTTGGCCTCGAGTATCTCCTGATCGGAAACCTCGATAACCACGCCATGGGTCCAGGCCAGCGTACGCAGGGCTTTTTTTAAGTTCACCGGTCTACCTATTTCAATCGCCGAAGCCACCGTATGCGGATGAATGTTTTCCTTTTCCCGCCGCGCATAAAACGCCTGGATGGCCGCGTCGTCCACCTTTCCATCATTCCAGGCCACACCTTGGCGCACAAGCTGGTAGAGCGTGTCGGCACCCTGTGCGTTAATCACCGCCAAACGCGGAATTCGCTTGATCAATCCCAGTTCAAACAGCTCCGCGAACGCCTTGCCGAACGCGGAGCAATTTCCCAGGTTTCCTCCCGGGACAATAATCCAATCCGGCGGCTCCCAATTGAGCGATTCCAGAACGCGGTACATGATCGTCTTCTGGCCCTCCAGCCGAAACGGGTTGACGCTGTTCATCAGGTACAACCCGATCTGCCCGCTCACTTGCCGCACCCGCGCCAGGCAGGTGTCGAAATCGCCTTCGATCTGCAGCGTGCGGGCGCCATAGTCCAGCGCCTGGGAAAGTTTGCCGAAGGCTATTTTCCCCGATCCGATGAACACAATTCCTTGGAAGCCGTTCAGGGCCGCGTAAAGCGCCAGCGAAGCCGATGTATTGCCCGTGCTGGCGCAGGACACCCGCCGCGCGCCGACCAGTCGCGCGTGCGTGAACGCCGCAGTCATGCCGTTGTCCTTGAAACTGCCCGAAGGATTCATTCCCTCGTATTGCAGCCATAATTGTCCCGGCCATACGCCGATCTGGCGTCCCAGGCAGACGGCGTTCTGTAAAAACGTCTGCCCTTCGCCGATTGTGCAGACCATGGCGTCAACGGCGAAGGGCAGCAACTCGCGAAACCGCCACACGCCCGAATAATCCAGTGGAAACCGCCGATTTTGCCAGCGCTCCTGGAACATCCGCAACGACGTGGGTAACCGCGCCCGGTCCCAATCGTAGCGGATATCCAGCAGTTCCCCGCATTGCCGGCACGCGGTAAGCGTCTGGCTGACATCGTAGGTAGCGCCGCAGGCGGGATTGATGCATTTCTGGAAGCCGATGGTCTTCATAGCCGGCCATTCTATCGGCAAACGGAAGGGGCTACCACGCGGCGGCGCCGCTGGGATTCTGGATTCCCTCCGACATAGCGCGTTCTCCTTTAAAAAAAGAGCGTTCGAACCAATCCTTTCCTCCGCAGAACCAACTACGCGGAAAATTTGCGTCCGAAACTTTCTCTCTTCTCACATCGCGTGGTCGGTTCCGTTCACATCAATGTGTCCCACGCAGCGCGGCCCATTCATAAACTCAATGCGACCGTTATGATAGCGCAGCCGCACCTTCCCCACGCCATCGAGTTCGAGGCTCGCTCCCTCATTGAGCCGGATGGGGTTATCGTGCATATGAATGCCCGCTTCCTTGAAATGCCCCGCCAGATCTACTCCGACCGCACCGCCGCCGTTCAGGCCGATCGCCTTTTCAAATTGGACGCGTCCGCCTTCTCCTTGCTGTATCTGAATGCCGTATTGACAAGGCCGCGGGCCGTGGGTCGGCTGGATATTAACGCCGATCACCTCGGTGGCCTCCGGGCCGGTGTAGTAGTTACTCACCTCCACGTTCAGGCCGATAGCGACACCACTCGCGTGGGAAAATACCTCGGAGTGATGCCCGGCGGACCAGCCGGCGCCCTTCTTGATCAAGCGTGAGCAGAGCACCACGGCGTCGCCGACTACGTGGTGACTCGTTAGCTGCGCGTACAAGCTCCAGGGGGAAGAGTTTGTGCCTTTTTCCTCGTGGATCAGCGAAAGGATTTCATGGGTGTGGATCAGCGAAGAGTTTTCATGGGGCTCGGCGCGCCTGTGGTGGTTGTCCGCGCGCTCAAACAGGACCAACGTGTCGAGCGGAGGCACCGGGGGTTCGCCCAACTTCACGATGGTTTTGAGCGTCTCCCCTTCCGTTACCAGCGCCGGACGGCGGGGATCGCGCGCCGCGGCAGCCGGTGCGCGTTGGGATAGAAACAAGCCGCCGATCAGAGTCAGCAGGCCGCGCCGCAAAAAGTTCCGCCGGCCGGCATATCGTGAATCGGACGGGTTCCGGACGGTGGGGGCGTTATCCGATTGATTAAAATGTAAAAACTTGAACATATTATACTCCTTAATGTTAATGCCACGCGACAACTTTTCTTACACACCTGGCTCCTGCCGGCGGGGCACGGACGTTGGCATTCGCAAAGCTTGCCCCAAGGCCCAAGAAAAGGCCCAGTCCCAGGACAAGGTTGCGATGCAATCGTTGCATAAAGGAATCTCCCGTTATATCGTCTCAGTAATAGACATGATTATTTATCACCGGAAGAATGAGGCGGCTTAACGATTTCACGCATGGCGGGCAATTCTCCGCTATAAGCATTGGGGGGGGTGGCCACCGCCCGCCTCACGGCGTCAAGATAGGCGTCGCCCCTGCTGGCGGTTGGCGTCAGAAAACCACCACTGCCATATGCGTTCCACGCGCCCAGCATGAGTACGCGCTTGGCGGGCGAAGAACTGCCGTGATGAAAATGATAAATCCATCGGACTCCCATCCGCACGAACCGCTCCAGACCGTGCGGCGTACGGGGGAACCAGTCGGAAGACCGGAAATCATTCGTTCCCCGGTGGTCACAACCGACGGTAATCACCGGGATGTATAGCAGCGGCGCCCCAACAAACGTATTAAATTTTCTTCTACTGGAAGCTATCAACTTCGAAAATGGTTTAGGTCTGCTGTGCAATACATAGGCATCATAGCGGACTGGACGATATCCTGTGTCCGTTACTTCATTATAGCCGGCTTGGACCATTTGCTTAAATAGGTGGTTCATAGGCGGCCAGCTGCAGCCGGCGATTTGAATCCCGGGAATGCCCTCCTTTCTGGCTTTAGCCCGCAATTGCCCAAAGGCGCGACGCACGGCCGCAACGCTGCCGAAGTTGCGGATCAATTGCCCCAATCCTCCTGGATTACCAATGATTAAAAAAGCCTGGCCATGCAGCCTCAGGTAAGTCGGCTCCTTAAAATAAGTCAGTGCTCGGGCAGAGAAGGATTTCCATTTTTTTGGAGTAAGATCACTGCATATATCTAAACAGAACTTCATGCGGTTGCGGTTGGAAGCTTTTAGAAACAAATGCAACGCGTGATTGTTGGCGACGGTCTTGTAAAACCACTCGAACGCGAAGAAGGCGATGTCGTGATCGGCGGCCAGATCAATTTGCTCACGCATAATCGCTTGCGTATTGTCATACCACCCCCATATAGGCTTGCGGTAGGCAAAACGCGTGGCCAGCTCTTTAGTGAGGTGGGAGTTTTTGTAGTTCCAACCATCAAAATAATACACGCCCACCGTGACGGCTGGCCGGGGGTGAGCATAGGTATATGAGCCGCTTGCCCCAAGGCCCAGGAAAAGCCCCAATCCCAGGATAAAGTTACGAATTGAGCATTGCATAAGAAATCTCCTATTATGTCGCCACAGCGATACGCCTGATTATTTATCACCGGAGGAATGAGGCGGCTTAACGATTTCACGCATGGCGGGCAATTCTCCGCTATAAGCATTGGGAGGGGTAGCCACCGCCCGCTTGACGGCATCAAGATAGGCGTCGCCCCTGCTGGCGGTTGGAGTAAGAAAAGCGTCACTGCCATATTCGTTCCACGCGCCCAGCATGAGTACGCGCTTGGCGGGTGAAGAACTGCCATGATGAAAATGATAAATCCATCGGACTCCCATCCGCACGAACCGCTCCAGATAGTGCGGAGTGCGTGGGAACCAGTCGGAAGGCCGGAAATCATTCGTTCCCCGGTGGTCACAACCGACGGTAATCGCCGGGATGTATAGCAGCGGCGCCCCAACAAACGTATTAAATTTTCTTCTACTGGAAGCTATCAACTCCGAAAATGGTTTGGGTCTGCTGTGCAATACAAAAGCATCATAGCGGAAGGGACGATATTTGTAGCCCGTCACTTCATTATAGCCGGCTTGAACCAGGTTGTTCAGGTTCACAGGTGAATGGATGCCGGCGATTTGAATTCCGGGAATACCTTCCTTTTTGGCTTTAGCCCGTAATTGCCCGAAGGCTTTGCGCATGGCCGCAACGCCGCCGAAGTTGTGGATCAATCCCCCCGGATTATAAATAATCAAGAAGGCTTGGCCGCGCAGCCGCAGGTAGGTCGGCTGCTTAAAATATGCCAGTAACCGGCGCGAGCAGTTGTTCCATTCCTTGGGGGTAATGGTGCTGGTTAACATCACACAGAACTTCATGCGATTGCGATTCGAAGCTTTCAGGAACAAATGTAACGCGTGATTGTTGGCGACGGTCTTGTAAAACCAGTCGAACGCGAAGAAAGCGATGTCATGATCGGCGGCCAGATCAATTTGCTCGCGCATAATCGCCTCCGTATTGTCGTACCAGCCCCATATAGGCTTGCGGTAGGCAAAGCGCGTGGCCAGCTCTTTGGTGAGGTGGGAGTTTTTGTAGTTCCAACCATCAAAATAATACACGCCCACCGTGACGGCTGGCCGGGGGTGAGCATAGGTGTTCGGGGCTCTTGCCCCAAGGCCCAGGAAAAGCCCCAGTCCCAGGATACAATTGCGAAACGAGCGTTGCGTAAAAAAGTTCCTAACCATGCCTATGCGCAAGCCAGCGGAGGCGATGGACTGGATATTCGCTGGCGTCACGGCGTCAACGTCGATGCCCGCAAAACGGTTGGCCTTGGCGAAATCAATAACGGTTTGCAGGTCGCGTTGCCATGCGGACGCGATGCGGCGAAAGCCGATCGGGAATTTTCCGGTACGGGTGTGACTCATGGGATTTTTCTTTCTTACTGGTCGCTGGTCGGGCCTGTCGAGGCAGCGTTGTAGGGTTAAGTTTATTTTGTATCATCCGGTTTTCTCCGTCGTTTTCCGCGGCCGGGCGGCTGAAATCGCCCGTGCTATTCGCACAGGCCGACCATTGATTGATACATGTCCCCGCTGATTTTTGATGAGGCCGCCCGCCATAAATCCTGATTGAACATTTCCAACGAAAAGTATCCCGTATAGCCGAATCGTTCGATGCGGCGCACTATCTCTTTTACGTCCAGACAGCCCCGGCCGGAACCGGGCAATACGCGATCGTCATTGCACTGGCTGTGTTCACCAGGCTTCGGCAGCATGTCGTTGATATGCACGTGCTTGAACAGCGCCACACTGGCTTGATCAATATCTTCCAGCTTACTGCTGGTGCAATGATAATGAGCCGTATCAAAGAGGATGCCCACGCGCGGATGCCGTGCGGCTTGCGCCACCAATACCGCCGACCGCAGGCTCTTAACTATCGGCGACCAGTTGAATTCCACCGCCAGGGAAACGGTCTGCGGAAACTGCTCGACGAGCTTAGCCAGGGTTTGCCCAATCTCACTCAACGCCTCCAAGGTGTTTTCCGCGGGTCCATCCGTGCCGACGACCATCGCGCCGCCGCCAAGCTCATCCAGAAGCCGCGCATTGGCCGCCAGCAGCTGATGATTCGCGCGGCGCCGGGCGTCGTCGCTGAAGCATTCTACCGGGCATTCAAAGCCACCGCGGCATTGCAAGCCCAGCGAAGCGAGCAGTTGCCGCAGGTCCGCGGACCGGCGCCCCTGCGCTATCCAGCGTTTCGCTTCGCCGAGTTGAAGCTCCACGTTGCGGAAACCGGCGGCGGCATACGAGCGAAGTTTTTCCTCCAGCGGCTCAGCCGGCATGGTGG
Source organism: Planctomycetota bacterium (assembly GCA_021831565.1). Taxonomy (GTDB): domain Bacteria; phylum Planctomycetota; class Phycisphaerae; order WQYP01; family WQYP01; genus JAKBMM01. Next base: position 19,745 of record JAKBMM010000010.1, on the reverse strand, counting down.
AAACCGTGGCGATGGCGATTTGTGTTCGTTTCACTGCCTTGATTTTCCTTTCTAAAAAGTTGATAGCCAAGCTGTCGGCCAACTTAGACGCAGTGGTCTGCCGCTGGCGAAGGCCGGCTTATTTTTTCACATCATTTTGGCGCAGATCCAGCCATTGTTGGGCGATTCTCAAATCTTCCAGCGCCTCCTCGGCGGTGGCCAGAGGTGTGTTTTCACCACGCACGGCTTTCAAAAAGTGAATGGCCTGCTGCCGCATGGCGTCGATCCAGGGCAGTTGCGGCTCCATCCGCTGCGGCTCAGCACCATCGCCAGGATCGGTGTAAAAGATCACTCGGCCGGGATGATTGATGGCCAGCGGAGCGGGCAGTTCAATACGTATCCACCCCTTCTCAAAGCAGACTACCGCCGCCTCCTGCCAGGCCCCCCTGGTGCGGTAGGGTTCCATCTCAATGGCGCCCGTAACCCCCGAGGAGCCGTGGCCGACCAGCAGCACGCCGGATGGATCCACCCATGTGACGCGATACGGTTCTCCCAGAAGATGGCGCAGTAAATTGACCTGGTGGATGTAGAAATTCACAAACTCCGTGCAAAGCTTGAATTGCCCACCGCTCATCCCCGCCGGAGCCGGATCGGCCTGACCGGCGGGATACGGCTCATCCGTGCGGATCAGCCACGTAAATCCTCCGGCAATCCAATCGCCGGGCGGCATCGTGATGCGGACATAACGCATCGCTCCCATTTGGCCGGAGGCTTTCCAGGTTTCGATCTGGCGCCGAGCCCACATCACGGCCGGATCGCTGCGCTTATGATAGGCCACGTACCATTGCCCCCCCGCCGCACGACACTTGGCCAAAAGTTGCTCGCCAATGGCCACGGATCCGGCCATCGGCTTCTCCGTCAACACCGGCAAACCTGTGGCCAGCAGATCCGGCAAAATGGACCCGTGGTGGGTGAACGGACCGATGCAGACAATGGCGTCGAGATCACTGCGTTCCTGCCGAATCATTTCACGATGGGTAGCGTATGCTCGCGCCACGCCATAGCGCTGCGCGACCTTACGCGCCAGTTCGGGCCGCAATTCCGCCAGCGCCGCAAGCTGGCAATCCTCCAAGGCGGCGTAATTCCGCAAATGGGCGGCTTGTCCCATGGAGCCGGCGCCGACGAATCCCAGACGCAAGGGCGACATACACAGCTTCCCGTCATTCCTACTTGAGATGGTAATCAAGCCTAATCGATTGCTAAAAGGCCCGCTATAGTCAATCTTGCTGTTTTTTTATCAATTCTTGCGGTATGATGGCGCCCCATGCCACGGACCCGCGCCGCAGGCGTTTTACCTCAGGTTGCTTATACGGGATATGTCGATCCGCAGACCGGATGGTCCATGGCGCACCATCGGCACGATGACAACCATGAAATGATCGTGGTTCTCCGTGGGCAAATTGAGACCCATATCGCCGGAAAAACGCTGCGCGGCGAATCCGGCAGCGTTCTGTTCTATCCTCAGGGATTCGCCCACAAAGAGACGGCCGTTGGCGGCGCCGCGCTGGAAACGCTTTTTGTGGGCTTCCAGACGGGACCGGCCGGGGCGAATCTGGGCGCGAAGCCAATCGTCAGCTTTGATCAAACCGGCCGCATCCAAATGCTGGTGCAATGGATGCATGAATTATCGCCGGCTCAGCAGATGGTTCAACACGTGACTCAGGCGGCCCTGCTGCAAGCGGTGCTTTATGAGTTGACCCGCCATTCGGCATTCAATTTACCCTCCACGCAGACCGCGCACGCGGCCATTAACTACATGCGCGAGCACCTTGCCGAACCGCTGCGGCTGACGGACATCGCCGCGGCGGTACATCTTTCACCCTTCCATTTCAGCCGGCTCTTTCGACGTCATGTGGGCCAATCGCCGATGCGGTTTCTGACGCAGTGCCGCGTCGAAGCGGCGCGGGGCTTTTTGCTCGGTTCAGACCTTCCGATCAAGGCGATTGCCCATCGGACCGGTCTGTCCGATCCTTTTCATTTCTCTCGAACTTTCCATCGCGTCGCGGGCTATCCGCCCAACCATCTCCGGCGGCCGACGTTATTGTCTGAATGACATAACCGCCCTTCCGACTGATTTCGGTGAAACCGGCCACGCGAAGCTTGCGGAAAATCTCGCGCTAAGGCGTGGGCTTAAGCCGCCGCAAGCTCCACCTCTACGGCGGTGCGCTTGGGCACGATCGTAGCGGTAGGCGGCTCGAAGTATAGTTCCAGAGCTTCCCGCAGGTTGCGCAAGGCCTCTTCTTCACTGTGCCCATGACTGGCGATGCCCAACTCGACGCACTGGGCTGTGTCGATGCCGTCTGCGTCACCACGCCCGCTCTTTCCGATTTCCCGCGGCGCAGCGGCGCGCCCAGCTTTGCGCCAAATAATATCACCGTTGCCGCTAGAACAGACCTCATCATCCAGGCGGCCGCACTAATCCGTTTTTTTTCTGGAAATCCGCCTGGCCAATTGTCGTATATACATGGTCAGAACCAATGATAAAATAATGGCCGTGGTAAAAAAGTAGATTCCGATTTTAGGAGTCGCCTGCAGGGCGCCCCCCGATTTAGCGATTACCACGATAATGGCAACCACAAAAACATCCATCATGGACCAGCGGCCCAGGTATTCGAGCCACTTGAAAACCTTGAGTCGCTGCCGGTCAGTAAACTGTCCGCACCACAATACCAGTAGAATCACAAGTTTGGTAAAAGGGAACAGAATGGAAAAAGTGAACAAGATGGCTCCCAGCCCGTAATACTGGTCTCGAAATAGTCCGATGGTTCCCGACCAGAGGGAATAGCTGCTTTTCCAGAAGACAAATTTTTTGATCGACAGCACCGGCAAACATTGTGCCGTAACCAGCAAGCCCAAAAGCGCCAAAAGATACAGGAGAATATCCACGCGGCCAGGGTAATGCTGCCAGAGAGATTTTCTACTATTTACGGTCAACGCGGCAGCCCTTTTTCCAAACCACCCCCACCAAGGGTGCATGACACTTTAGTACTACAGCGCACTTTATCAAGATTTTGTGTGGGCACAGTCGAAAAGAGACCAGACTCAAGAGTGTCCAAAGGAGGTCTTGAAGTGGCGCTGTAGTACTATAAGGGTCATGCATTCGATGGCACTTTCTCCCGATGGTTCATTGTCTTGCGCCGCGCGGCGGCTATAATTGCACCGGTTATATGTGAAACATCAGCTTGTTTTCCGGGAATGCCCATGCCGCAGGAACCAATGACGCCGGCCAAGTTGGCGCTGGAAGATGGAACCCTGTTCACCGGCTTTGCTTTCGGCGCCGCCGGACTGAGCGTCGGCGAAGTGGTGTTCAACACGTCGCTTAGCGGCTACCAGGAAATCCTCACCGATCCGTCCTACCGCGGCCAGATCGTCACGATGACCTACCCGCAGATCGGCAACTATGGCATCGCCGATTCGGTCGATGAGGAATCCGCGCACCCGCAGGTGGAGGGTTTCATTGTCAAGGAACTTTCGCCGATTGCGAGCAATTTCCGCGCTGTCGAATCGCTCCATGAATACCTGCTGCGCCATCATATTCCGGGGCTGGCGGGCATTGACACCCGCGCGCTGGTGCGCAAGCTCCGCACGCAAGGAGCACTCAAAGGCACCATCTGCACGGACCAGAAGCTTGTCCATGACGACGCCGAACTGGTCCGCCGCGCCCAGACCTGGAGAGGCCTGGTCGGTCTGGACCTGGTCAAACTGGTCACGCCCGCCCAGCCGTACCAGTGGGACCAGGACAAGGGCGGTTGGACGCAGCAGGCGGATGGATCCGGCGTTTCGGACAAAAAGGCGCCGCATGTGGTCGCCGTCGACTGCGGCGCCAAACGCAACATCCTGCGGAACCTGGTGCAAAGCGGCTGTCGCGTGACCGTAGTACCCGCCGCCGCCACGGCCCAGGAGATTCTCGACTACCAGCCCGATGGCGTATTTGTCAGCAATGGGCCGGGCGATCCCGAACCGATCATCCACACGCAGCGGACACTCAAGGAACTCATTGGACAAAAGCCCATCTTTGGCATTTGCCTGGGCCATCAACTGCTCGGCCTGGCGCTGGGCGCGTCGACATTCAAGCTCAAATTCGGCCATCGCGGCGGCAACCAGCCGGTGCGGAACATCTCCACCGGTAAAGTCGAAATTACCTCGCAGAACCACGGTTTTGCCGTTGATGTTGAGTCGTTGCGCAAGCAGGGCGGCGAACCGACCCATATCAATCTCAACGACAACACCCTGGAAGGGTTTCGTCTGCGGGACGAGCCGGTCTTTGCTGTGCAATATCATCCGGAAGCCAGCCCGGGACCGCACGACGCGACCTATTTATTTGATTGCTTCGTGCAGATGATGCGCACCGGCACAAGCCCCACTGCCGGCGAAATGAACGAAGCACAGAATCGCCGCAATCACTTCTGTGCGAAGTAGCGCCCGGATCATTGGCAAGGCTCCGTGCTTTGTCCTAGAATGCGCCTGATAAACGCCGGGGTTCCGGCGCGGCTGTTTTGATTTATGGAAGGGTTGTATATGCCTTTGATGACCACCAAACCAATGTTCGACCTGGCTTATGACGGCGGCTTCGCCATCGGCGCATTCAATGTGAACAACATGGAACTGGCCCAGGCGATCGTGGAAGCCTGCGCCAAGGAAAAAAGCCCGTGCATCCTGCAGATTTCCAAGGGCGCCCGGAAATACGCCAATATCCGCTATCTCCGGCACATCATCGACGCGGCGGTGGAGGAATACCCCCAACTGCCGATCTCCATTCACTGCGACCACGGCGATACGGTGGATCTGATCAAAACATGCATCAACGATGGTTACACCAGCGTGATGATCGACGGCAGCCACCATCCTTACGACACCAACGTGCGACTCACGAAAGAGGTGGTGCAGACGGCGCACGCGGCCGGTGTTGTGGTGGAGGCGGAATTGGGGATGCTTGGCGGCATTGAGGAAGACGTCGTCGGCATGGATGCCGCCGAGTATGAGAAAAACGTGGAGAAATTTCTTACCGATCCAAAACAGGCGGCGGACTACTGGCAACAAACCGGTATTGATTCCCTGGCGGTGGCCATCGGCACAAGCCACGGCGCGTACAAATTCAAACATGAGGCCAAATTGGCGTTCAACCGCATCGAGCAGATCATGAAGACCTGTCCCGGTCTGCCGCTGGTGATGCACGGCAGCAGCAGCGTGCCGCAGGAATTCATCGACCTGGTGAACAAATACGGCGGCAATATGCCCAACGCCAGGGGAGTTCCCGAAGACCAGATCGCCATGGCGGCGCGCAAATACGGTGTGTGTAAAGTGAACATTGACACCGACCTGCGGCTGGCGATGACCGCCAAAATCCGCGAGGTGTTCGCCACCAAGCCGGCCGAGTTTGATCCGCGAAATTACCTTGGTCCCGCCCGCGAGGCGATCCTCGGTATGGTGCGGCGAAAACTGCATGTGCTCAACAGCGCGGGCAAAGCGGATGCGGTCAACGCCCATTGGGAAAAACTGGGGCGACCATTACCGGGCTATTATTCTCGCAAGAAAGCGGGCTGATACGCCAAACGGCGTAGCGGAGGCGCGGGATGCCGTACAAGCGATGGCTGGAAAGGTTCCATCGTTTCCAACCGCTGGGCGTTCGAGGCGAGCGCGTGGTGGCGGGACATGTCCGGCGCGAACTGGGCATGAAACTGGTCGCACGAAATGTACGCTGTCCGGGAGGCGAACTGGATCTGGTCGCGCTGGATGGTTCGGATATGGTGTTCATCGAGGTGCGCACGCGCCGCGATGAAAGCGCCGGCCCGCCGGAAATGACTTTGGGCGCGCAAAAAAGAAAATTCCTGATACGCTCCGCCCGTTGGTTCATCGCCAGTCGCCGGCTGGAGCATTGGAATCCGCGGTTTGACGTGGCGGCGGTGATCTGGCCGCCCGGCGGCAAACCGGTGGTGCGCTATCACCGAAACGCTTTTTCGGCCTGATGCCGCGCCGCTCACCCGGGCGGACGATTTTGTTGGAGAAGCACCCATCGCGGGAGATTGGCGAACAGAATAAAGGAACCAACCATGGATTCAATCAACCGCAAAGACCTGTTGCGGCAGACCATTGAGCACATCGACATCACCACCCAGCCGGGCATTGTTCCCTTGGTGGAAGCAATGAAGTCGATGGCGTTTTCTTCGCGTGATCTGTACCGGGCGGCGGATATTTACGACCGCATGTTGCGGGACACTCCGTGCGCGGTGATCTTGACGCTGGCCGGGTCGCTGATTTCCGCCGGACTTAAGAAGGTGATCGTCGATCTGGTGCGGAACAACATGGTGGACGTGATTGTTTCCACCGGGGCCAATATCGTGGACCAGGATTTTTTTGAAGCGCTGGGTTATCGACATTATATCGGGTCGCCATACGCCGACGACGCCGTTCTGCGAGAATTGCATATTGACCGGATTTACGACACATACATTGACGAAGACGAGCTGCGCATCTGCGACGACACCATACGGTTCATCGCGGATTCCATGCCCATCGGCCCCTGTTCCAGCCGGGAATTTATTCAGGAGATGGGGCGTTACCTGGTGGATAACGCCAAAAATCGCGACAGCATCGTGCGGACCGCCTATGAAAAGGGCGTTCCGATTTTCTGCCCGGCATTTTCCGATTGCTCGGCGGGCTTCGGTCTGGTGGTCCACCAGCTCAACCGCCCCGCCGGCCACGTCAGCATCGATTCCGCCAAAGATTTCCGCGAAATCACGCAGATCAAGGTAATGAACCGGGAGACGGGAATTGTGATGATTGGCGGCGGCGTTCCGAAAAATTTCGCCCAGGACATTGTTGTGGCGGCGGAAATTCTCGGCGCGGACGCTCCCATGCACAAATACGCCGTTCAGGTCACTGTCGCCGACGTGCGCGATGGCGCGCTTTCCAGTTCCACCCTGCGCGAGGCGAGCAGTTGGGGAAAGGTGGACACGATTTTCGAACAGATGGTCTACGCCGAAGCCACACTGGCGTTCCCGCTGATCGCGGGATATGCGTATCACCGGAAGGGATTCATCAATCGCAAGGAAAAAAGATTCGCGGACCGGCTCGCCGTCGTTCATCGCGCCGCCATTCGCCCGGAGATGGAGGGGGCTCGCGTTGCCGGCTGAACCGGTACGCGGGCAATCGCCGCGCCCAAGAGACTATGGAGCGGGTAAACAGGCAATCCCATCGCGCCGAGTCTGCGACAAGCCGCAAGAAATTAAAGATGCGCGTCTCATGGTGCGGACTGGGAACCTCCGCCGCCGGGCGCACGCCGGATATGGGGTGGCGGCAAAAGCGTGGCGCTGACAACCTGAATCACCTTGACCGTCATACCGGTTTTACTGATCACTTCGCCTTTCACACCGATGTAAGAACCGAGCAGCTTGGAAATCGCGATTTTCCCGTTCGGCACAAGGTAGGCGATCACCCGGCCGGTTGCCGGATCGACCAGTGCGTAATCCCTGACGGCCTGACTGGTTTTGAGAACGCCTTTGGCCAGGTAGGGCGCATTTTCGTAGGCCTTGGCAATCTCCTCCTGTGATTTTTTCCATTGCTGTTGATAGGGAGCGATCACCTGTTTAATCGGTGGCGCCTTCGCGGCCGACTCAACCAGTTTTTGAATGGCGAGTTCCTTCTTAAGCAATTGAATGCGCGCGACACTGCCCCGCCGCACCGAGGGTGGCAATTGGGGACGTTTAAGCAAGTTCTGGTAGCCTTTCAAAAGCGACGCCAGATGCCGCTCTTGCAGCAGTGGTTTGCGAAATTCCAACTGAATTTTGTGATTGAGACGGCTGAAGGCGGTGTAGGCGGACTGATTGTAGGAAACTTGCGGCGCCGGCGCCACCAAACCGGGAATAACTGGAATAACCGCGGGCCGGCTGGTCGGAGCGGGTACGCCGGATGATGTAGAAACGCCGCTGGAGGGCAGTGGTACGACCGCTTGCGTAGCGGCAACTTGCGCAGCGGCGACTGGTTGGGTCGTCACGGCGGACGCGCCGCCTGTGCCGGCGGAAGAAGCCAACCGCGTGGCAAGCCCCGGTCCATGAAAACCGGCGGGCATCTTAATCCGGGCGGTCACGTAAACGCTACCTGCCGCCGCGGGCCGGATAAATCGGGCGGCAATGTAGAACGTCGTTCCATGCGGTGGTCGAATAATGAGGAATTTTCCGGATTGGCCCGTAATGGAAACATGCTCGCCCCGGCGCACCAGTCCGACTACCGCATAGTGGCTGGCGGGCGCCAACGCGCTGGCTGCGCGTAAATTGACAAAGTCCGCACTCACACGACCCTTCGCACCGCCAGGCGCGAGTTTTATGTATTGGCTGGCTATATAGCAGCGCGTTCCCACCGGGGCGGCAATGCGATACCAACTTCTGACCGTCCCGACTACTCTGACCAGATCGCCCCGCGTCAATTGTCCCACGGGGTAATAGGCCAGTCCCGGCCCGCTGCGAACGTTGACATCCGTCGCATTTACCACGCCGACAAAAGGCTTTTTGGACAAAGCCCTGGAAGAGGTAGCGCTGGATTTGCGACTGGGCCTGGTGGTTGCCTGGAGCGAGGGGCTTGGCGAGGGTATCGGTACGTTGACGGAACGGGAGGCTGGTGTTGACGCCGGCTCTGTCGACGGCGCGGTGGTCGCAGCCGGAACCTGGACGGACCCAACCACAACAACCGAGCCGGCGAAACCAAACGCTGCGGCGAACACGCCAGCCAGGATGAGAGTGATAAGCGAAACGTTGCGATTGCCCAAACGGACCGTACGGAAGCACATGGGAATCTCCTTAAACGCCGTTAAGTGAATCTTGGATTCCTTAACGGCGGTTCATTTGAACCTAACATCCGGCAGCCGAAGCGTCAAGAATCGGGATTGAATCGGGATTGACGGTTCCAAACGACTGCCTGCGAGCGTTCACGCACAGGCGGGCATTTGCGAAAAAATGCCACGCCATCCCACCTGTTCACACCGGTCAGGAAAACCGTTATAATTATTTTTAGTTCGCTAGGGGTGTCCCGGAACCCGCCGCGGCGGATAAGCCGGGACTGAGAACAAACCCTTAGAACCTGAACCGGGTTGTACCGGCGTAGGGAACGCGAGCCCAAGCTGTCGATCTTTCAGCCGCTTGCCCCCTGATACCGGTTTTCCGCCGCGATTCTACCCTGTTGTTTCGCCGCTTGTTCAGCGGCCCTTGTCCATAGGAGGTACGCAAGATGTTTCCATCGACATCATCCAACGGTCGGCGACCGGCGACGCAATACGAATTCGCCCGTGCCGGCATTGTTACGCCGCAGATGCGCCGCGTCGCACAGCGCGAAGGGCAATCTCCCGAATTTATCCGCCGTGAGGTGGAGATCGGCCGGTTGGTTATTCCGGCCAACATCCGGCATTTGCAGGGCACGGGCGGGCGCGGCGGCGGATCTTCCGATCCGATGGAAATGAATTACCCATTGCCGGCGGATTGCGGCCATCCCGGCGCGCGCCCGGGAGGGACCAGGCTCTGGGTCAATCAGACGGTGGACCAGCGGGCAAGTATCATCGCCGACGAAGAAAGTTTTCGGGGAAGGCACGCTCCCAAACGGCTTGACCCGACGGGTATAGGCCGCAAGATCACCACGAAAATCAATGCGAATATCGGCGCTTCGCCGGTGAGCAGCAACATGCAGGAAGAAATTGAAAAGCTCCAATGGGCCCAGAGATACGGCGCCGACACGCTGATGGACCTTTCCACCGGCGGTAATCTGGTGGAATGCCGGCAGGCAATTATCGATCACAGCACCATTCCCATCGGCACGGTTCCGATTTATTCCATGATCATCGGCCGGCGGATCGAGGACCTTACCTGCGACATCATTCTCAAGGAAATCGAAAGGCAGGCGCAACAGGGTGTGGATTACTTCACCATTCATGCCGGCGTGCTCAAGGAGTATCTTCCACTGATCAAAAACCGTCTCACCGGCATCGTCAGTCGCGGCGGGAGTCTGCTGGCCAAATGGATGATTATCCACAACCGGCAAAACCCGATGTATGAACTTTTCGACGAGATTTCCGCGATTATGCGGCAATACGACGTGACATATTCTCTGGGCGACGGCCTGCGGCCGGGGTGCTGCGCCGATGCCACGGACGCGGCCCAACTGGCGGAACTTCAGACGCTTGGCGAATTGGTGCAAAGGGCGCGGGAGGCGGGCGTACAGGCGATGGTGGAGGGGCCGGGGCATATTCCGATGGATCAGATCGCGCTGAATATGCAGCTCGAACAACGGATATGCGATGATGCTCCGTTTTACGTACTCGGACCGCTCACCACGGACGTTTTTCCCGGTTATGACCACATCACCAGCGCCATCGGGGCGACCGAAGCCGCCCGGGCCGGCGCGGCCATGCTTTGCTACGTCACGCCCAAGGAACATGTGGGTTTACCCAAAGCGCAGGATGTGCAGGCGGGCTGCATCGCCTACAAAATCGCCGCTCATGCCGGCGACATCGCCCGCGGCATCGCGGGCGCCCGGCAATGGGACGATGACATGTCGCGCGCGCGGGCGGCGCTGAACTGGCCGAAAATGTTTGAATTGGCTTTTGACGGCGCCACGGCGCGGGCGCTGCATGATGAAGACCTGGAAGTGGACACCGATTTCTGCGCCATGTGCGGACACGACTGGTGCTCCATGCGAATCAGCAAGGAGATCCAGGAATTTGCCAGCGGGAAAGACCCGGAATTTCAGCCCGCGAAAAAGGCTATCCCCTCCGCGGGCATCAGCGGGCAGGGGGCGGAGCTGCTGCGACAACGCGGCGTGCTGAGCCCCCGGCGGATTCATACTCTGGCGCATCCGGGCGAAAAGGCGCCGTGCCACAGCGACCATGTCGCCGATCCCGAACAAGCCAGACGGGTGCAACTGTTGACTTTCCCGGCTCGCGAACGCCCGGACTGATTGTATATGTATATTCGTAGACTATTACTTATATTTATTTTTACTCTAGTGTTGCCGTCCGGCTTGCCGCCGACTGCGGCCGTGCCCCTCCGTCCGCTGGCGCCCCGAATGCGTTACTTGGACAACGGCCGCGTGCGTGTAGGAGTGAATCTGGCCATGGGCGGCGCCATCACGTGGATTTCAAAATCCGGCGGCAGGGAAAATCTCATCAATGACCATGATCTGGGCCGGGAAATTCAGATGTCGGATTATTCCGGTCCGGTTCCTTATATTCCGCCGGGCGCGAAAATTTTGCCCGTCTGGCGAAACCTCGGCTGGAATCCCATTCAGGCGGGCGATGTGTTCGGATGGCGATCCCGAACGGTGTATTTCAAGAACACCGGCACGCGCATGGTGGTTCGGTGCATCCCCATGATCTGGCCCCTGGACCATGTGCCGGCCCATTGCACTTTCCGGACGAGTATACGCCTCCAGGGCGATACGATCCATGTGCACGCCAAAATGGAGGCGTTCCGCCGCAATAAAATCCAGTATCCCGGCCACGGGCAGGAATGTCCGGCCATCTATACCATAGGCAGACTCTGGCGACTGATATCGTATACGGGCCGGAAGCCTTTCACCCATCAGGCGGTGCACTGGCTGGATCCGCGCGCCGTGGTGCGGCGCGAACAGAAAGAGGTTCAACGGCATCAGTTTCCATGGATCGCCTGGCACGCGACGGAAAACTGGGCAGCCCTGGTCAATCGCGCCGGGTTTGGCATAGGAATCTGGACTCCCGGCGATTATCTCTATTTGGGAGGGTTTACAAACTGGCCGCCCGGCCAGGGAGGTTCCCGCGCCGCGCCGACTGGTTATATCGCCCCCATTTTCCACGATATCATCGATCATAATATCGACTATCGTTATCGTTACGTGCTGATCGTGGGAACACTAAAACAGATACGAAATTATGCATATAAACATAACGGGGTGCCGAAGCCTCCGCAATGGGTTTTTACAAATAACCGGCAACACTGGATTTATCACGACGCCACCGACACCGGTTGGCCGATCCGGGGGCGCTTGGATGTTTCCCTGCGCGGCGCTCACCCGCAATTGATCGGTCCCGACTGGTTTTGGCGGGCCCGAGAAGCGCCGGATCTTTATCTTTACGCCGCTTTCAAAACTACTCGCAAAACCGGCGCCGTCTGGTGGCGCGGATTTCACAATCGGGGTTTTGCTCCGGCTCGCCGGGTGTTTTTTCCCATTCACGGCGACGGTCGATACCATCACTACGTAGTGAATCTCTCCGGCGCCAAAACATACCGCGGGGCCATGATTCAATTGCGGATCGATCCGGTGCGCAAGGGCCAGCCGGGAGCATGGGTAAAAGTGCGTTCCATTGGCCTGGGGCGATAGCCAAGCCGCCGCTCTTTTTCCGGACGCGGCGGCGCGCCGGCGGAAACAGATGCCGCCTTCACCGTACGGACTTCATTTCGCCCGGCCGCCAGCGAACGAATCCTTCGATGGCTTCATATTCGGCCAGGCCGAGCCGGTCATACAGCGCCGCGGTGGCGCGATTGCGTTCCTCGGCGCGCCGCCAGAATTCCCGCCCGTCGCCGCCGGGGAACATGGCGCGGTCTTTCTGGCTCTGGTGTTTGAAAATGGCGTCGCGCTTGCGCATAAGTTCCTGCGGGCTTAAAGGAATCGCCATGTCGATATCTTCCGGCTCCCATTCCTGCCAGGCGCCGCGGTAGAGCCATACCTCGCACTTTTCAAACCAGTTTTGCGAACGAACCCGCTCCATGGCGCGCAGGACCGCCTGCAGACACACCCGATGCGTTCCGTGCGGATCAGCCAAATCGCCGGCGGCGTATATCTGATGCGGTTGAACGGCCGCGAGCAGATCGACGGTTAATTGCACGTCCCGTTCGCCGAGGGGGTTTTTCCTGATGGCGCCGGTCTCATAGAACGGCAAATCCATAAAATGAAGCCGTTCCATCGGAATCCGAAATTCGCGCGCGGCAGCGCGGGCTTCTCCGCGACGAATCAACGCCTTGATCTTCCGGAGCTGCGGGGAATCTTCCTGCCCCGGCGATTTTCCGCGGATGAATTGCTCGGCTTGCTCCTCGAGTCGCCGGGCGGCCTCGGCGTCCAGCTGAAAAAGCCGATTGAATTCGGCGGCAAAATCGGCGAAGCGGATGGCGTCGCTGTCGAATACGGCGATGTTTCCGCTGGTTTGATACGCCACATGCACTTCATGCCCCTGCTCCGCCAGACGAATCAGCGTACCGCCCATGCTGATTACGTCATCATCGGGATGGGGACTGAACACCAGAACGCGCTTGGGAAAAATATCATCGGTGGGACGGCGAATGTCGCCGGGCCGGCGCTCCGTTTCCGGTTTGCCGCCCGGCCAGCCGGTAATGGTGAGAATCAGCGCCCGGAACACGTCCAGGTTGATGTTATAAGCCGGCCCTCTTTCCGCCAGCAGGTCCTGCAGACCGGATTCGTTGTAATCCTCATCGGTAAGTTTGAGGATGGGCTTTTTAAGTTTCCGCGCCAACCATATCACGGCTTTGCGGATCATGCGCTCATCCCAGGGGACAGGCCCGATCAGCCATGGACTTCGGTTGCGGGTCAATTCCGCCGCCGCCGCCCGGTCGAGAATAAAACGCACCTGCGGATGACTCTGCAGATAACTGGCCACGATCGTGGGATTGACCGGCCCCTCGATCGCCTGCGCGACCACCGACGCTTTGTTCTCGCCGAACGCCAGGAGGATGATTTGCCGGGCCTCCCGGATCGTGGCCACGCCCATCGTGATGGCGCGGCGGGGCACGTGTTCCTGGCCGAAAAAATCGCTGGCCGCATCCAGACGCGTCACCCGGTCCAGCGTGATCAGGCGCGTGCGGCTCTCCATGGCCGAACCCGGCTCGTTGAAACCGATGTGCCCGGTGCGCCCGATGCCCAGAAGTTGCAGATCCACGCCCCCGGCGTCTTGAATCGCCTGTTCGTAGGAACGGCAGTATTCAGCCACCGCCTCCGGTTTGATTGTGCCATCGGGTATGTGCGTGTTGGCGGGTGAAATGTCAATATGGTCAAACAAGTTTTCCCGCATAAAACGCCGGTAACTCTGGGGCGCCTCCGGCGCTATCGGAAAGTATTCGTCCAGATTGAAGGTAATCACGTTGGCAAAACTAAGACCCTCCTCCCGATGCAGCCGGATCAGTTCGCGGTACACGCCGATGGGAGTTGAACCGGTCGCCAGGCCGAGCACACAATGAGCGCCAGCCCGCCGGCGCAACTGAATCAGGTCGGCAATGACACGCGCCACCGCCTGGCTCGCGGCGGTGGCTTCGTCAAAAACCTCCACCGCCACGCGTTCATATTCCGATGTGCGTTTCCCGCCATTGTTCATCCCGTAGTTCTCCATTTTATCCGCCGCTGGCAAACGCCCCGCCGCTTGGCGCATAACCGGACATCGATCATAACGATGCCAGGCGGCCCATCCAACCCGATTGCTTTTGTAACGTCACCGGTCGGAGCCTGTATTCAATCCGGCGGCGGCGTATTATACTTTGACTCATGATCAGGACCGAATTCCTGGTAACGAGATTTCTTGTGGCAGCGGCCCTGGTTGCGGCGATGCTGCTTTTCGGACCGGTCTTACGCGCGGCGCCGCCCCCGCGGCCCGCGCCGACCTGGCTCCTGCAAAACGGCGTTTGGGTTCCCCTGGTGGCGCCGGGGCAAAGCACGCCCGAAGCGCAGGTGGCGCTGATGGTCCAGAATCTCAATACCGGCCATTATTCCCGCGTGGTTCACCAAGCCAAACGCTGGCTCAAGAACAAGTCCAACAAGACCAATCCGCTCGCCCCGGAGGTGTTGCTCCTGCGCGGCGACGCTTGCAACGCCAAGGGCGACAAATACGCCGCTTTATTTCCCTATGAGGACTTGCTGGATAATTTTCCCAACAGTCCGTTGTATGGACCTTGCCTGGAACGCGAATACAACATCGCCTGCGCGTTTTTAAGAGGTTATAAGCGACGATTTCTGGGAATGCGGATTCTTCCCGTCGGTGGCGACGCGCTTCGTCTGCTGCGGCGAATTCAGGATCGCCAGCGCGGTTCACCCCTGGCCGAGCTGGCCGGCATCCGGGTGGCCGATTACTATTACCACGAGGGCCGTTTCCGCCGGGCTTTACAATCTTACAAGGACTTCCTGCGCCGTTATCCGTACAGCCAGTTCGTGATCCAGGCATCCATCCGCGAAATTGAATGTCTGCTGGGCACGTTCCATGGAGTGCGATTCGACATGACCCCGCTGCACAACGCCGAGGCCGAACTGGAAACTCTTTCCCGGCGTTATCCGCGCTTCGCCGCCCATCTGCAGGTTAAAGCGCTGGAAGAACGCATCTACCAGTTGGAAGGGGAAAAGGAACTGCAAATCGCCCGATTTTACGTTCGCTTCAGTCATCCCCACGCGGCCGAATATTATTATCGCCGCGTTATGAACGACTGGCCGGACACCATCTGGGCCAAAAAGGCCCGTCGCGAATTCGCCGCGCATTTCGGAAAGGGGAACGGACGATGAGGCGGGACGGTTCCATCGGTCCGCCGCGTGGCGGCGACAAGGCGGATTGCGGCGCCTACGGCCCGGCCGTATCCACCCGGACGTTCGCCGGCCAGGGCGCCCGTGCCGCATTATGGATGCGGGTCATCAGCGTTTGGCTGTTGCTGATCGCGCCGCTGGCGGGTTGTGGTTATTCGGATTCATCGCTCTACCCGCGCGACATCCGAACCGTGGCGGTTCCGATCTGGCGGAGCGACACTTTTCGCCGACAGATTGAATTCCGTTTGACGGAGGCCATCGACAAGAATATCGAAGCCCGCACGCCTTACAGGCTGGCTTCCGTCAAGCATGCCGATTCGGTTTTGACCGGTCGCGTCGTGGCGGTCCAGGAGAGCGTTCTTAGCAGCAGCTTTCAGACGAATTTGCCCCAGGAAACCCAGGTTACCATCGTGGTGGATTTTACCTGGAAGGACCTGCGAACCCAAAAAATTCTGGTGCGGCGAAAATCTTTCGCCCGCGCCAGCACGGAAATTCCCCAGATCGGACAGCAACTGCCTGATGCCGAGCAGATGGCCATCGAACGGCTGGCCCGGGCCATTGTGAATCAGATGCAGGAAGGCTGGTAGTCCGTCACCCGCGCACCACCCGCAGCGGGTCGCGACGCGCCTCCGCCACGATCGGCCGGCTGTTGATCGCCGCGCACCAGTCGATGTCCTCCTCGAATCCAGCCTGAATTAAGTTCAGGCCGCCGCTTCCGAGGCGCAGCGCCGCCGGCAGCCGATCCTTCACCGCGGCAAAAGCGTGGTACGCCATCCACGCCGTATCGGTAAAGGAAAGATCGCCGCGATAAGTGCCGCCGAAGATGTACCAGAGAATCGCGCCCGCTCCGAGCCAATCTTCCAGCGACGCTCGCCCATCGGTTCCCGCCGGGACAAACAGCGTGTGGCGATCATCGATCGCCGGTAAAAGCGCCTCGGCGGTGGCCTGGGCGTTGAGCAGAGAGCCGATGTACAGGTGTTGCGCCGCCGCGGCCGCGGTCGCGGCGCGGGTTCCGTTGGTGGTGCTCAGCAGCACGGTGGCGCCGGCGACAACCTCCGGTCGGTATTGCGCGGGCGAATTGCCCAGGTCAAATCCCGGAACCGGCACGCAGCCGCGCTCGCCGCCGGCGAGCACGCGCGGCGTCGTGGCCCGCAGGGCCGCCCGCGTCGCCGTCACCTCCTCCACGCTGTCAAACAGGCGCACTTCCACCGCCCCGTTGGCCAGGGCGGTAACCATGGTGCTGCTGGCGCGCAGCACATCCAACACCACCACCTGCGCTTGCTCCAGCAGGGACGCCTCGAGCAGGGAGGGCGACATGATCACATCAATCATTATTTTTCCAGCGAAAAGACAATTCCAACCCCGTGTTTTTCGGCCCGATCACAAATCCCTGGGCTTCCGCGGCGACCATGGCGACGAACAAGCGTTGGTGAGCAACAGTCCCCCGTCGGGCTGCCCCGCGTCCACGCGAATCGCCTCAAAGCTCGAGTCCGCTCCCAGAGAAATCAGCCATTGCATAGATTCCTTATCCAAGTAACCGTTCACGTGGTATAATAATACATAATAGTAGTTGGGTAAAACTATAGCTTTTCCTCAACGAGATCTGCTCATGGACACCAACAACAATGGCCAGATCACCAGCGCCGACGAGACCGGCAAAGACGCCGGCAACCCCGGCAAGGTGATTATCGCCGATACGCTTGATGTGAACGGTAACAACATCCCCGGCTACGCCGACGGCATCAGCACCATCTCCGCCGGCGCCACCGACAGTCTGCCCGAAGGCACTTTCGCGCCCCTGCAACTTACAGTTCAGGGAATCAGCAATCTCTCAAATGCCGATATCGAGTTTCTCTACTCCGCCGCCGATCCCACTGCCGTTACGCAAACCGCTACCGGCGCCAATGGCCTGAACACCTACTCTCCCGGCCCCGGCGGATATATCCGTCTATGGAGCGTCGATTCCACCACGCCACGCAACGCCAACGGCATCCTCTCCGGCGGTAATTTCATCACCGCCAATACGGCCATGCCGCTTTCGGACATTGTCTCATCGCTTACCTCGGCGACCGATCTCTACGTGGAAGGCGTCAACCCCAGCAATAATGGCGGCGTCACGATCAAGGTCGAAATTGATCCCACCGGCCAAAACAATTTCACCGCCCCAACCACGATCACCGATGAAGTCAAGCTTACGGTGGCCGGCCTCCAGTTGGTCTACACCGATGTCACCGGCATTTCGCATGCCAGCCCCACCACGCAGTTCACCACGAACATGGACAACAGCCGCATCAATCCCCTTCAGCAGCCCAGCGGCATTGCCGCCGATTGGCAGAAAGGTGTGGACGACGGTTCGCTGCTGCTGGTGCGGGCGGTTGGCTCGCCGGTGCTGGAAAGTTTGATCCAGCAGGGCAATCTGACACTTGACTTCGGCCAATTATTCCCAGGTATCGGCACGGGCGTATACTCGCTGCAATCTGATAACAGCAACGGCGCCCTGCTGCCTTTGAACACCGACAATGGTCTGTGGCAGACCAGCCTCGCCGCGGATAAAGAACTCAAGGGCGTGCAGATCAATACCAACCCCGCCCAAGGCCCAACCCAATGGGAGGGTGCTGCGGCTGGAGGGGCGACGCTGGATGTCCTGGGCGTGCAATTTTACCAGCCGCCGGCAGAATTTATCCCGGCGGGCCAAACCAACACCAACTACTACCGCCAAATTTCCCTGGGCGTATCGCTCAACTATTCCAACACCACCCTGCCGCCCCTGTACGCCGGCGCCAAGCCCGGCTCGCTGTTGCTCACGCGCCCGCCAGTGGTGTTTGTAGCCGGGATCAACAGCATCTCCGCAACGGCTTGGAACAGCATGGCCGCGTACCTGCAAAAACAGGGGTACATTATCAGTTCCGCCAGCTACGCCCACCATTATGCCAGCGATAATGGCATGGGCCCGCTGACGACAGACTGGCAATCCGTGCAGAACGCCACCGATGCCACGTTGCAGGATTTCCGGGATGGCGAGGCGACATCCACCACCATCGGTTACGATCCGTTAAGCGGGGCGGGCGCTCCGTTGATCGCCGTGCAGAAGGTGGATGTGGTGGCGCACAGCTACGGCGGCCTGCTGACCCGCTGGTACATGGAGCAGGCGGCGAATTCCAGCGGCGTGGCCGGCAGTGAATTCAAGGATTACCGCGATATCCGAACGCTGATCGAACTTGGCACGCCGAATTTAGGTTCGCCGCTGGCGAATATGGTGGATGCAATTTACAGCGATCCGACGATTGGCAAGGCGCAACTCGATAGTTGGCTGGTCGATTTAGCAGCCTTTCTTAATCATGTCACTGGCGTGCCGAATACGGCCACAACAATGCTGGGGTTCCTCAATTATTTGCAGTCGATAAGTTCCCAAGGGCTCCCGACCCTGTCGGCGAATGGCACTATCTATCCCTTTTATGAAGATGACGCGGTTAATAGCCCATTGCTGGACCAGCTTAACGTCGGCGACCCCTTCAACTACAGCGTCAGCTATGCCGCCGTTTACGGCACCAGCCCAAAACTCCCGGTTAAATATGGCTTGTTTTTGAACGCATACGCCGACATGCAGCCAATGGGACCGAACGGCCAGTCCTACTTTCCGTGGATTAACTCGCTCGACGGTGCCGCCAATGATTCGGTTGTCCCTAATTGGAGCGCGGCCCTGCCTGATCTGGGCTATAACAAACCCGTTAACGCTCCACACACCAAGCTGGAAAGCGATCCGCAGACCGAAGCCGATGTGCTGGCGTTCCTCGCAAACCCGAACCTTCCATCGGGCAGCGCCCAAGCCACCGCCGCAGGCTCGACCGGCTGGAATGCGCCAGTCAGTGATCAAAATGCCTACAGCGGCGGAACAAATAGCGGCCCAAGCACGGAAGTTTCCGGCGCGGGCCTGAACCCGGAAGCCATTGTTGGCGCTCAATTGGACGGAAATAATGATTACGGTCCCGCCACATGGAATCTTGATGTTACATCCGGGCCGGAAGCTGGCGCGGGCATTAAAAATCCAGTGCTCACCGGGATGGCCACCAAGAGCGAGCTGACCAACGGCCTGACCATTTCGCTGGAGGCATCCAATGGCGTGCCAACCAGTTATAGCTCTCCATCACCTTGGCTGGGAATTCCCGCCTCCGGGTTGA
>JAKBMM010000057.1 GCA_021831565.1 Planctomycetota bacterium | reverse complement strand
TTGACGGGAACGCGACGGATGACGTATATAGGAAGCGCAATAACTGGCCGGTTTTGACCCGCACCTCCCTGGCCGGTTTTCACCTGCCCGCTGACACGCCGCGGGTATCAGAATATTGGGTATATCGCGCATCGCCCCGACCAAGGTCGGGCTACCGACGGCACCGGACCGGGCTTGCTTATGGCTGCTTCCTTCCGGATCTGACCAAGTTCACAGCCGACCCGTGCATCGGGCCCGACCTTGGCGGGGGCGCTTGCGCCTGTCGGATATAATAACAGTACGGATCGAAAAGTGAAAACCACCCGCGCCTGTTGTCTAACAACAATCAAGTAGAGTCAAAAATGGAGGCTGGCCCGAGGCGATGTTTTTTTCGCCACACGTCAAACGAGCTGTAGATAGAGCCCGTGTAGACCCAGCCGGTTGATGCCGTCTCCCGCGAGGTCTATACTCCATGACAGGTGGTTGCATGGCGCTTAAGTCCGAATCGGTTCCCGTTCCCGCGGATATCCCGCTGCGCCAGCGCGTGCAGAACGTGTTGGATGCGCTGCGCCCGCTTATTCAGTGGGATGGCGGAGACGTGGACCTTATCGACGTAACGCCCGCCGGCGTGGTATCCGTGCGTTTGCGGGGAGCGTGCGTCGGCTGTCCGAGTTCGCAGGCGACGTTGCGGCTCGGTATCGAAAAGAACCTGCGCGAAAAAGTTCCCGAAATCACTCAGGTCATATCGATCGAAGACGATGACGCCGCATGATTCGCCAATGTCCTCCTGGAGCTTGCCTTATGAACCGTATGCGTCTGTTTACACCCGGTCCCACCAGCGTTCCCGAAGAGGTTCTTCTGGAAATGGCACGGCCGGTCTTTCATCATCGCACCCAGGAATATCGCACGCTGTTTGCCAACTGCACGCAGATGCTTCAGAAGGTTTTTCAGACCGCCAACCCGGTGATCACAATCGCCGGCAGCGGAACCGCCGCCTATGAAGCCGCCATGATTAACACCATCCCCGCGGGCGGTAAGGTTCTGGCGCTTTCCAACGGCAAGTTCGCCGAACGCTGGGTCACCATCGCCCAACGCAACAAGTACGATGTGACGGTGCTCAAGGCGGAATACGGGCGCGCCATTTCCCCTGCGCAGGTGGCCGATGCCCTGGGTAAAGGCGCGTACGACGCGGTGACGCTTTGCCATAGCGAAACCAGCACGTGCACCGTCCTGGATTTGCAGGCCATCGCCGCCCATCTGCGCCAGACCGGCGCGATTTTGATTGTGGACGGCATCACCAGCGTGGGCGCCATTCCCGTCAAACCTGATGAATGGGGCGTCGATATCCTGGTCACCGGTTCGCAGAAGGCCCTGATGCTGCCGCCGGGATTGAGCTTTCTGAGCCTTTCAGAAAAAGCCCGCCAAAAAGTTCAGACCGTTGGGCAGCCGAATCTATACCTGAGCCTTCCGCATTATCTTCAGAGCCTGGCCGATAACGACGTGCCCTGGACACCGGCGGTAACGCTCGTTCGTGGTTTGCGTGTTTCGCTCTCGATGATTCTCCAGGAAGGGTTGGAAAACGTGTGGAAACGCACGGCTGCCCTCGCCCGTGCCACCCGCGCCGCCGCCGTGGCCATGGGTTTGAAGGTCTTTTCCAGCAGTCCCGTCGATTCCGTAACCGGCATTCGCTATCCGGATGGATTGGACGACAAGGCGTTCCGGGGGGCGTTGCGAGAGCAGTTCAATATTCATATTGCGGCGGGCCAGGGAACGATGCAGGGAAAAATCTTCCGCATCAGTCACATGGGTTATGTGGACGCTTTCGATACCCTTGGGGCGATCAGCGCCATGGAAATTGTTATGCGGCGGCAGGGGTACAAGTTCAACTTCGGCGCCGGGGTGGCGGCCGCCCATCAGGAACTGGCCAATCTGGCCGTGGAAGTCGCGCCATCCACGAAAAAAACATCAATGGGTGCATGACCGATTCGGCGTGGTGTCGAGGGGACGGTTCCTCCGCCGTTGCGGGCAGGGGGAATCTTCAGGCACAACACCTCGGGCCGCCGCGGCTTGACGAACCAGGGCGGCTGTGATTGACTGGCTTCCTTTGGAGTACCCTCCGTGTGCCGGCAACCCGACCTCTTACGCACCTGCTTTTATGATTTTCATGTCCGATATAACGCGAAAATCATCGACTTCAATGGTTGGCGGATGCCGCTGTTGTACTGCGGCATCATTGCCGAACACCAGCAGACCCGCCGGGGCGCTTCCATTTTTGACGTGTCACACATGGGCCGGCTGATTTTTTCCGGCGCGGGCGCTACGGCGTTTCTCCAGCACATCCTCACCCGTGACATCGGCAATGCCGCGGTGGGCCAGTCGCTTTACAGCCTGGCCTGCAATCCGCAAGGTGGCATCCTGGATGATCTGATCGTTTCGCGTTTTGACAAACATTGGCTGCTCGTATGCAATGCCGGTAATCGCGCCAAACTACTGGAATGGTTCGCCAAAAACAGCACCGGTTTCGATGTTCGCATCCAGGACAACACGCTGGATACGGCGATGGTCGCCGTGCAGGGACCTAAGGCGATGGGGTTGCTCGATGAGCTTTTATCCGAGCCGGTCTCGAGTCTCAAGAAATATCATTTCATGCCCCAGCGGTACCTGCTGGCGCAGTTCACGGTTTTCCGCAGCGGCTATACCGGCGAGGATGGCGTGGAAATCATTTGCCCGGCTGCTCTGGCACGGATGGCGATGGGGTTTCTTTTCAAGCAGGGCCGCGACTTGTCCGACGCGCCGCTGCGGCCGGCCGGGTTGGGCGCCCGCGACACCCTGCGACTGGAAGCGGGCCTGCCGCTCTACGGCCATGAATTGGATGAACAGACCGACCCGATTTCCGCCGGGCTGGAGTGGGCGGTGGCGAAAACCAAGACTTTCATCGGTTCGCAAGCCCTGGCGGAAATTGCCCGCACTGGACCGCGGCATCGTCTGGTGGGACTCCTGGTGGAGGGGGCGCGCATACCGCGACCCCAGATGCCCGTGTGGCGCGGCGGCCGGCCGGTCGGGCGGATCACCAGCGGAACCGCCAGCCCCACCTTGGGCCGAACCATCGCCATGGCATACGTCGAGCGGGACCATGCACAAAAAGGAATCGCGCTGGAAGTTGATATTCGCGCGCATCGCACGCCCGCGGTGGTGACGAATCTGCCTTTTTATCGTCGCGGAGATATTGCGGCGAGTGAACGAATGGATGGTTTGCCGCCGGCATGTACAACCACCCGGGGAAGTGGCGTTGGGGATATGCCGGTTCCCCGCCGGGAAGCCAACCCGCAATAGCGGATGAGAGATTCCGTTGGTTTGTGTGATTTCGACTGTTGTCATTTTTTCAGGATATCAAGATGTGTATTAAAACAGCACGGGTTCTCTGGTTCACGGCGATTCTCACGGGAGTTTGCGCCGCTTCGGCTGTGGCGTCCAATCGCGCGCCGCGCAACGTGCGCCTGCCGCGAAGAACCCGGCCCTATCCGACGTTTCAACCCAAAATGCCGCCGCCGGCGCGGCATTTATATGTGGCGAATATCGGCACACTTCCGCCGGATCAGCAGCGGCTGCTGGTGTCGCTGCAAGGCATTGTCAACCGCGTCCAACCGCGGATTTATCTGGTGTGGGGACCGGATGATCTATTCTGGCTGCGGCAGATGGAAAAACAGGGACAAACCGGCAAACCTGTTTCCGTACAAAAACCGCTGTCGCTGGTGCGAATTTTTCGCTCCGCCATCCACGGGGCGGTGCTGGCGGATCCGAAAGTATACGATTCGCCCGATATTGCCGTGGACGTTGCGGCGGTGGATAACCTGGTGGTGGCGTCACCGGCCCTGGCGCGGCGGTTGCACCTGCCGGTCAAAGTGGATTTGCGCGGGCGGTTTCACAATGACGTGGCGGCTCTGCGCTATCTGCGGACGCGCTTGGCGCCGCGGATGAATCCCTTTCTGTTTCTATGTCTGGATCCGCCGCTGCTGGGCGACGGCGCGGCGGATCAGATCATCGCCGCGCGCGGCATGACATTCTGGGTCACCGGCCGCAAAGCGCAGGACGAGCCGGGCGCGAACATGGCCGGCGAAAAACGGCAACTGGAAAAACTTTTCGCCGCCACGCCGCTGGACGCAGTGGTGCGCGGATTCTGGTGGCATGGCTTCGGTGCGGGTTTAGATGAAGGCCCCGGCGTGAAGCTGGGATCCCAATATGGCAAAGTCACCGTGGTCAGCGATGCGGTACACAATCTTTCCGTATTCAGCGGTGTGCGGCTGGCGGCGCTGCGGCAGAAATTCGCCCCGCCCCCGAAGCTCAATCCCTCCAAGGTTTATCTAGCGCTGACCATATCCGATGGCGACAACCTGGATACGTGGCAGAGTTACTTTCGTAAATGGTTCACCAGCCCCTATCACGGAAAATTCGCCGTAGGCTGGGGCATGGGGCCGACGCTTATCGACGTGGCGCCGACGATCGCCCAATGGTTCTACCAACATGCCGGGCCGAAGGACGAATTTTTTTGCGATGTGTCCGGTGTCGGTTACATCAGGCCCACCGACTGGGCGACACGATTGCATGACCCCAACGCCGCATTCCGAAGTTTTTATCGCTGGACCTGGCGCTACATGCGGCGCATGGACATGAAAACCATCCGTCCGATGCAAGCCTGGGGGCGCAAGAATTTGGATGCGCCGACCATCGCCAGGGTGGCGGCGGCGCTGCCGCACGTCCGATTTCTAATGCCGGATTATGGTTCGGATTACGGCCATGCGGGAGAAAATAGTTACCCGCGGGTCACCTATCAACTACCGAGCGGACAGGTGGTATTCCGGGCCATCACCCGTTGGACGCCGGATATGGCCCGGGAAATTCCTTATCTGGCCCAACAAATCCGTTCGCGCGTAGGCGCGACGCGGCCGGCGTTCATCAACGTCTTTATCTGGAATTGGGGCAACGGCATGCACCGTCTGTACCGGCTGCTCAAAGTACTCGGGCCGAATTACGTGGATGTCACGCCCTCCCAGCTCGCGGCGCTGTACCGCCAGGCGCGCAGGTAATTATCAGCCGGTCGCAAATGATTTGACATAACGATGCCCCCGCCTTTTCCCGGCGTGGGAAAGAAAATACAATAAAGAGCACTTGCATGAAGCCGAGGACGGTTTCATTAATTTTTATATCTTGGAGTATAAAATATGGTACCCAAACCCGAAGAAAATCTTTCGTCTTCCGCCTGGATGCGCGACGGTGTGGCCGATTCCGCCCGCGTGATCACCGGCCTGCGGGATCAACTGCCCGCCATTGAGAAAATCTGTCAAGTCATAACCACCGCCCTGCTGGGTGGCCGGAAACTGCTCACCGCGGGCAATGGCGGATCAGCCGCCGAATCGCTGCATCTGGCCGAGGAACTCACCGGGCGCTACCGCCGGTCCGACCGTCGCGCTTTGCCCGCGATTTCACTGGCCGCGGACACCACGGCCCTGACCTGTATCGCCAACGATTGGGATTTCGCCTCCGTTTTCTCCCGGCAAATTGAAGCCCTGGCCCAACCCGGAGATGCGCTGGTCGTATTTTCCACCAGCGGCAACAGCGAAAATCTCATTCGCGCCGGTCAAACCATGCGAAGTCACGGCGGTACGGTCATCGGCCTATTGGGCAAAGATGGTGGAAAACTCCTCCCGTTGTGCGATCATGTCATCGTGGTGAATAGTGTACGCAGCGCGGCCATTCAAGAGGCCCACCAGGTGATATTGCACCTGATCCTCGAATTCATTGAACGGCGTTGCCCGTGATGGGAAGCGGCGGCCATGTTTGATCGATCCGACCACCGCTATCACTCCGCCATAGCCGCGGGGATTGGCGCGATCAGCTTGGCCGCGCGGGTGTTCGCGGCGGGCACGGCCGCGGCCGGCCCCATACCTTCCAAAGTGATCCGCCATATTCTGCCGGACGGGCGTTATGTCACGCCGGTGGGGCGGCTGAGTTTGACTCCAAACTTCGCCATTGGCGTAGTCGGCAGCGGGCGCCATCTAATCGTGGAAGCGACCGGGGCCGCTTTCCGTCATACACTTACGGTTTTTGATGCGCACACGTTGGCCCGACAAACGCAACTTGGTTTCCTGAAGAAAAAGTCTTGGCGGAAAGACGCGGCGGGGGAAATACCCCGGCAGAGCCTGTTTGAAGGATTGGCGGCGGGTTCGCACGGCATGATCTATGCCGCCGGTGGTGTTTCCGGAAATGTACTCGCGCTGAAATGTTCGCATGGGTCACTCCAACTGGTCCGTCGCTATCCGCTGACCTTCCAGGTGTTTCCAAAATCGCAGTATCCGTATCAATATCAGGGGCGAAACTCCGGTCCGTCCCACGCCCGGGATTTTTATCCCGACTCTCTAGCCGTCGGACGAAAGCACATTTACGCCACCGGTTTACTCAGCAATAGCGTGGCGCGGATTAATTTGGCGACCGGGCGCACCATTTACGCCCATGTCGGTTCCATGCCGTTCGCGGTGGTGATGGCGGATCATGGCCGACGGTTGGTGGTCAGCGACTGGGGCGACAATGGCGTAACCGTGCTTGATCCGCACACGATGCGCTCCATAGCGTTTATCCGCATCGGCCCGAAAACCGGCCCGCGGAACCGCCTGCCGGGCGTTCATCCGACGGCGCTGCGCGCCGATCCGAATTCCTCCGAGGTTTGGGTGGCCTGCGCCAATACCGACGTGTTGGCGGAAATTGATTCCGCGTCGCTGAAAATTGTTCGCACCATTGTTGATGAGCCGTACCGCGGCGCACCGCCCGGCTCTTTTCCCGATGCGTTGGCGCTGCACCAGCAGTTGTTGTTGGCCGCCAACGCCGGCAACGATGACGTCGCGGTATTCGACGCCCGCACAGGCAAACCACTTGGCCTGATTCCCACCGGCTGGTATCCAACCAGCCTGACGGTACGGCGGCAATCTCTTTTTATCGTATGCGCCAAAGGACTTGGTTCCAGCGCCAACCCGAATGGCCGATGGATCGGCGATTCCATGGCGGGCACGTTGCAGCGAATTTCGTTGACCCATCTATCATCGCATTTATCCGCCTGGACCCGCCAGGCGCTGCGCGACGACGGCTTCGCCGCCGCGCAGCGCGCCCGGTTGGCCCTGGCCAACAAAAAAGCGACATCATTTTTGCGCCGGCACATCCGTCACGTGGTGTTGATTCTCCGCGAAAACAAGACTTTCGATGAGGACTTCGGCGATTACCGCCGCGCCGGTCCATGGGCCGATCCGCGGTTGGATCTGTACAACGCCCGCGAATTACCCAATCTCTACGCGCTGGCCGGCCGCTTCGCACTGTGCGTAAACTTTTACGTCGATGGCGAGGTGACCGCCCAGGGCCACCAGTGGACCACTGCCGCGGAAGATTCCGATTACGTCCAGCGCACCTGGCCCATGGAGTACTCCGGGCGCGGGATTGCGCCCGCGCCCGGCTGGACGCAGGACCTTAACCCGCCGGCGTTTCATCCCCATACCGGTTTTGCCGGAGCCGATGATCCTTTTTCTGATTACCAGGATCTCCGCAAACTTAAGCATTGGTCCAACCCCTGGATTTCCTATCCCGGCGGTATGTTTATTTTCAACGATCTGCTGGCGCATCATGTTTCCTTTGCGGATTTCGGAGAATTTGTTTCGCGCAGCGAAGCCGGTAATATTTCTCCCGCCATGCGAAATCATATCGCCGGGGATTTTCCGGGATGGAACCGTTTTATTCTTGATACCCATCGGGCCGGGGTTGTGGCGCGTTGGATTCACGCGCATGCCGGCCGGCTTGCCCACTTCATGTATATATGGCTGCCCGACGACCATACCGCCGGCGCCGCGCCGGGTTATTACACGCCGGACTATTATGTGGCCAACAACGACCGGGCCACGGGGGAAATAGTCGCCGCGATCAGTCGCACCAGGCAATGGCGGCATACGCTGATCATGATCACCGAGGATGACGCTCAGTCCGGAGCCGATCACATTGACGCGCACCGATCTTTCGCGGTGCTGGCGAGTCCTTGGATAAGGCCCGGCGAACTGGTCACGCGGCGTTATTCGCAGGTCGATCTGGTCCGCACCATCGAAGCGGTCTGTCATCTGCCGCCGATGTCGCAATGGGATGCCGGCGCTCGTGTATTGGGGAATATCTGGGCAAAAAAGCCAAACGTGGCGCCGTTTCACCCGCGGCCAATCCGCGTACCGGTGGCTTACAATCCCGGCAATCTGTGGCGCGGAGAATTGCAGCGCCGCCGGGCCGGAAAAACGGGAAACTGGCTTTCGCCACAGTGGCTCAAAGCGCATGGCGCCGGCGGTGCCCGTGAAGGTTTATCGCCGCGATCGCTTTATACTCCGACCACGCTGCTGAAAATACCTGGTCCGGAACAAATGCGCCAGGAATGGATCGCCGCCAAAGGCCGGAGGTCTTACGACAAGGTGATGGCGTACCTGCGGCGGCTGGCGCGCAAACAGCGCCAGCCACTCTCGCATTACATCGCCACCACCGACGACGGCGATGCCCCATGAGCTTGCCGGATATGGCAATGTTTCATAGGCATGGTCCCCATGCTCCGAATCTGACGATGACAAGATTAGTCCGAGCATGCAGCCTCCGCAGGCAATAGGTCTATGCCAGTGGGCGTGGCATCGCACTCCGGGGATCGCTACAGCAGGGATCGGTCGCTTGCAGCGTCGAGCGATTGTTCCTATCATTTAATGCTTGCACTGCGGTATGCCGACTGACCGCGCGGAGTCGTGCCCTCCGATGAAGAATTAGAGCGGCAACCATGCGCCCCCGGTAACTTTCGGTCGGGGATCGGGTTGGCGTTGTAACCGTCTGCGGGCCGAGGCGTTTTTTTACCGCGCCGCCGGTTTTTTGCCGGTACATTCAAAGAAAGGTGTAAACTGTACTATGGTTAATTACGCGCTGCTTCAGGATCTCGGTCTGGGCGAACAGACCGCCGGCCAGGCGGTTCAGACCGCTTTCCAGTCGATTGATGAAAACGAAATAAGCCGGCTGCTGGCGAGCAACGACACGAATTTCATCAATGGCTCCATGCTCACGGGTAAAATCGTCAGCATCCGTGGCGACGACGTGGTACTGGAGATCGGACTCAAGAGCGAAGGCGTGCTTTCGCTGGCGCGCGAATTCGACAATCCCGCCGATGTGGAAGTCGGCGACGAAGTAACCGTGCTTCTGGAACAGGTGGAGTCTGAAAACGGGCTGGTGCAGATTTCCAAACGAAAAGCCGATCGTATCCGCGGCTGGGAAACCATCGTCAATACCAAGAAAGAAGGCGATCCGGTTTCCGGCAAGGTTACGCGCAAAATCAAGGGTGGTCTTCTAGTGGACATCGGTGTGCCCGTGTTTTTACCCGCCTCGCAGGTGGATGTCCGCCGTCCGGTGGACATCGGCGAATTTATCGGGCGAAACCTGGATGCGGAAATTCTTAAAATTGATCCGGAGCGGCGGAATATTGTCATCAGCCGCCGCAAGTTGCTCGAACGCCAGCGCACCGCGGCCAAGCAGAAGATTTTCGACGAAATATCCGCCGGACAGGTCCGCAAGGGTACCGTCAAAAATATCGCCGATTTCGGCGCATTCGTGGATCTCGGCGGCGTGGATGGCCTGCTGCATATTACCGACATGAGCTGGGGAAGAGTGAATCATCCGAGCGACCTGGTCAAGCTGGATCAGGAAATTGAAGTTGTTGTCCTGAACGTCGATCGCGACAGGGAAAAAATTGCGCTGGGACTCAAGCAGAAACAAGCTTCGCCGTGGGAGCAGGTGGAGGAAAAATATCCCGTTGGTACGCGTCTGAAGGGTCAGGTGACCAACATCATGAGCTATGGCGCGTTTGTGAAACTCGAAGAGGGCGTCGAGGGCCTTGTCCACATTTCTGAAATGAGCTGGACCAAACGCATCAATCACCCCGGAGAAATGCTCTCGGTGGGCGAGGAGGTCGAAGTTGTCGTGCTGGAAATCAATAAGACCGGCCAGGAAATCAGTCTCGGTATCAAACAGACCGAGGCCAATCCCTGGACCCTTCTGGCTGAAAAATATCCTCCCGGCACGGTGGTGACCGGCAAGGTGCGCAACATGACCAATTACGGCGCGTTTATTGAAATCGAGGAAGGCATCGACGGCCTGTTGCATATCAGCGACTTAAACTGGACCAAAAAAATTATTCATCCCGCCGAAATGCTCAAGAAGGGCGATGCCATCCAGTGCGTGGTGCTCAGCGTCGATCAGGAAAAGAACCGCGTGGCCCTGGGCGTCAAGCAACTTACGGAAGATCCCTGGCTCCATGCCATTCCCACCAATTATCATCCCGGTATGATCGTCAAAGGCAAGGTGACCAAGATCACCAACTTCGGCGTATTTCTGGAGTTGGAACCGGGGTTGGAAGGCTTGCTGCATGTGAGCGAAATTTCCGATCAGAAGATCGAAAATCCCCAGGATTTCGTTAAGCTCAACGACGAATTGGAAGTGAAGATTCTCCGCGTGGATTTAGAGGATCGCAAGATCGGTCTCTCCCTCAAACGCGCCCGGTGGAGCGCCGATGACGAGCCCAAAGGCGGCGAAACCGATAAACCGGCCAAGAAGTACCGCGGCGGTCTGGAAGGGGGGGCATAGGCCTCTTCTTACACGCGCTCTTGTTATCGCCGGATATCGCCGCGCAAAAATTCCGCCATAATTGGACCGATCCGGCTGGGATCTTCCTCATGGGGAAGATGAGACAGATCGGCAAATGGGCGGAAATCCACGTTCGGCAGCGCATCGCACAGACGCCGGCCGCTATCCGCACAGAGCAGCGATTCCTTTTCACCCCATATCACCAGCACCGGCTGGACAAGCCGGCGGGCACGGGTCAGGTAATCGGACATGTCGGTATCGAGAGTCGGCAAACGTCGAATGATGTCCATCACCCGCAGCCGATTGACGCGCGGGACCATATTCAGGCGATAAACCTCCATCAATTCCAGATCCAGCCGCCGCGGATCGGCATAACCGACTTCCCTGATTCCACGCGTCATCTGCTTCGGCGACCGGAGGCACATCACCAGTTCGCCCAACAGGGGAATGCGTACCAGCCGGAAAAAGAATGGCAGCGTCTGCGGAAAAATTGCCGGATTTAACAATATGATGCGCTGCACCATCTGCGGAAAATCGAGCGATGCCATCAGGCACATGCCCCCACCCAGGCTCGATCCACCGATAGCCAGTTGTTGGATTCCCAATGCCTTGGGTACTGCTATGGCCGAGTGGGTAAGTTCTTTGATGCCGGGCCCGTCAAGCGACCGGCCGGTGGGACAGGAGAAACCGGTGTAATCCACGAGGATCAGATCGTGTTCCGGCAGCAGGTAACGCGCCACGCCGTGGAATGAGGCGATATGCAGTCCCAAGCCGTGGAGCAAAAGCAGTGCGGGGCGTGGTTGGCCAGAGCCTGGAGCGCGAAGAAATTTGAATGGAATGATTCGTCCATCGAAGCGGATCGCATAGGTGATGGCGTTGGTTTGCTCCGGTGGTTGCTGGAAGTTCAATTCCGACGCTGGATGCGGCGGGTTGCGTAATTCGAACAGCGCCAGTGGCAGCGCGGCGGGAGCCGTCTGTGTGTGTGCGGTGGATGGATCGAACGCCGCCGGCGTCATCATGGAGAAATTATAGAATATTTTTTCGCCGGCATCATGGTTGCACCCCTCCGCCGGCGCCGTGGCAATTTTTTTCCGGTGGAACCGGGGAACGTGATTATCCCTGTCGGCGTGCGTGTAGGGGCCGTCAAGAAATAACCTTTCCAATCTGACTTGGTCTTTTGGCCTCTGGCTGCGTTGCTCACTCGTTACAGATACCTGCGGATATGCTCCTCGTTCGCGCCTTGCCAGAGGCCAAAATCCCGGCGTCATATTTGTAAACCTTATTTCTTGACGGCCCCTTACGCACAGGCAGGACCAGCCGCTGTCGATCTGTGGAATGAGTCGAATCTTCTTCTTTTGTACGTAATCGTTCACGCACCGGTGTTTTCCGCGTACGTCCCGACGGGCGGGGGTGTTCTCGGAGCGCCGGGATCGCAAAATCACCGCAACGTACCAGCCACGCCGCCGCGTGGTGGAAACCCGCGGCCGTTTTGCGTCCACCTCCGGGCGGCTTTTCACGGTCGTGGATGGTAATAGAGCGGTGGTTGGCTTACGAGGCATGATGGTTTGCGGTTACGGACGGCCGTGGATTTCCGTCCACGGCTGCGGGGGGGGCGACCATGGAGCAGCCGCGAGGATCGCAATCCCGCGGCCGTTTTCCGTGCCGCCATGAACGGTTACAAATTTCCTCGCCGTTTGCCCGCTATGATTCCCCGCCGGTTCGCAAAAGCCATAACGCCGCCAGTACAAGGCCGCAACTCGCCAACCACAACATCCACGAAAAATGAAAATGAAATCCATGGATGCGGGGGCGCCAGGCGGTTTGCCTGCCCCAATTCCGTAATACATTGATCCGTCTTACATGACGCCAGGGACAGCTTGTCTCCGCAGCGGTGGCGGGAAAGCAGCACGTCGGTAAATCCGGCGGCGCCAGCCGCCCTACGAAAACACGGCGTTGATCCTTCCGGCGGGTGATAACGCCTGAAAAAGCCTGGACCGATGCCGGCGGACGCAGCACGTAACGCCCCGGAGCCGTCTGTGTAAATTGCAGGGTGCGGCCCCTGGCGCCGCGGCGTGGTTGAATCAACGAAAGCCGCAGGTCCTGCCCATTCAAGAAGTGCCGCGATCCCTGGGCATCGACCCGGATCAGCCAGCGATTTTCCTGACGCGTCGTCTTCACTTGGAATCGTCGGTCGCCGGCCGGAGGCGATAATCGATGGATCAAATGACGCAGGAAGGCGGTGTAAGCGGTGGAATGAGACACAAATGCCACCGCCGCCACCTTGCCCAGACCGCGGCGCCACACTGCGGCCAGGGAATAACCGCCTTTGCCCGAAGACGCCAGCGCCGTCGCCGCCTTCTTTCTCCATACCTCAATCCAGGCTCGGGTTGTTCCCCCCAGGCGCCCCCTGGCGGATCTCCACGCGATAGGTTTTCTCCGGGCGCGGCCGGCGAGCCGTCGGTACAGCGACAATTTTAGATCATAAGCCCATTGGAGAGGATGGTCCGTGGAAAAGATCATGGCGTTCGTTCGCCGGGCCAGACTTTGCAGCGCCGGGGTTGGTCCCAACGGGGCAATGATCGCAAGTTTTGCGCGCCTTCGCTTCATGAGTCGCGCCCACCGCTGAACCTGCAGATGCGGAATGCGGCCGTCAGTCAGCAAGATCAGTTCCGTCTGCTCTCGGGATGCGGTAAAGATGCGATCCAGCAGGGGCAACGCGCTATCCGGATTGGTCGGACCGGTCGGTTCAACGCGATCCAATACATTCGCAATCCGGTTCCTGATCGTTTTTACCGTGCCGCCGAGCAGCGTCGTCGTGATTCCACTGAATGCCAGAATTTGCGCACGATCGGCGGGCTTAAGAATCGCCAGGGCGCCCGTAACGGCACGGGCGGCGAGTTGCAAGCGGGTCTGGCCGTCGCTGTGGTGGACCCGTTGGCCCATTGAGCCGCTGGCGTCAATCAGAAAAATCACCTGGATCGCAGGGCGATGCGGCGGTAGAGAGGAAAGCGGTGAAATTTGCTCTATGGCCCAGGGGCGGCGCCGGTGGGTCGCCAGCGCGTAACCGCCGGGGCCGAAGGCGTTCCGCGCGCCAATAATCAGCAGACCGCCGCCCGTGCGTTCGACGAATTTTGCCAGCATCCGCCCGGCGCCGGGTTCAAACGCACGGCGCGGCACGTTGTCGAGAATGATTACCTGGTATCGCGACAATGCTTCCAGATTCCTGGGAATTCTTGCCGCTGATACCATAACGGTCTGTGGCATGGAGACGGGCGATGTCAATGCCGAGCGTCTGCGTACCACCAGAATCCGCGGCGGACCACCGGTCGAAATAATCATTTCGGCGTGATCATCCTCCGGCCAGGGATCTTTCGTGACCAGACGAACCCTGATGAAGTCGGGATGGGAATCGCTCGTTTTCTGGAGCGGTATATCCCGCACTTGCACGATCTTGGAGCCGGCGCGGCGAAAAAGCAGCGGTGTGCGGGCGAGCGGTCGTCTGTTTTGGAAAACTTCCACCAGAATATTCATGGCGCCCGTGGCATGAACGCCAACGCTCAGAGTCCGCCGCGCGCCGGCGCCGGGGACATGGGCGCCGGTTCGGGACGCGGACAGGTGAAGGCTGGTGATGCCGGCGTCCGCTCGCCGGGGCTTGACGATGCTAAGCGCCAGCTCGAATGGCAAATGGGCGGGTTGCATGGTTGGCCAGTGAACCAGTCCCGCCGTGAAAATCCAGCGGGGATTACCCGTGACCTTCTTGCTGTTCCACTGAATTGCCCGTTGGATGTCCGCGCACGATCCGGCCATGCGCGGCCAGCGCTTCGGCCACCTTCGGCGGGAGCGGGCGGAAAGATTCGCGGCGATTCGGTGGGGGCGCCGGCAAAAGCCGACGAGCGTCAGGCGTGTTCCCGCCGGCAGGCGATGCCGCAACAGGTTTCGCAGCAATGCCGGACGCCGCCAGGGAGCGGTGCGGGCCGCCGGTGAAAGATCGACCAGAACGACAACATTTCGCGCCGGTGGGTTGAAAATCACTTCCGGCTTGCTTGCGGCGGTAAGAGCGCAAATCCCCGCCGCCAGCGGGAAAAACAAGCAGGCGGCTT
The DNA here is from genome assembly GCA_021831565.1 of Planctomycetota bacterium. Lineage (GTDB taxonomy): Bacteria > Planctomycetota > Phycisphaerae > WQYP01 > WQYP01 > JAKBMM01. The sequence goes on along the minus strand of JAKBMM010000057.1, from coordinate 1,582 downwards.
TCCACCGGTTGGAATGGCCACGCGCTTTCCAGCCCAGCACGGCCAGCGCCGCGATGATGACCGGCACCGCGAGCAATACCGCGGGTTGTCGGCTTACCAGTTCCATAGCCGGATATTAACCCCGATCCTTCCAACCGGGCAGGCCGTGGTAGCGCGGTCCGGCTCTGGCTCGAGCTGCGTCTTCCGTCTCCGCGAGGCTTGCTTCATAGTTTCAAGATACGATTCGCGCCCCGGGGCACGGAGAAAGTCTTTGACGGTCCGTGAACAAAGTGATAGGCTTCCATTGATGATGGGAACTATTCGACATGGATGGCTGGGTATCGGTGCGGCGGGAGTTCTCTCGGCCGTGCCCCTTTTGTTTGGCGTTCCGGGATCGGGCCGGGCGCAGGCCATCCAGATTCATGCCGCGCCAAGAACCAGCCGGGCGCTCATGCGACTCAACCGGCAACAGGTTCGATGGAAAAAGCTGCGGGCGGCTCTGGACATCTATGATCATCCCGTTGGGCGGATGAAAATCGCCCCGCAAGCTATTCCTCTTCTCCGGCGGATGGAGCGCAACATCGCCATTTCTCTGCGGGCCCACCTGTCTCCCCAATGGATTTTGAGCCTCAAGACCCAGGACGTTATGACGGTCGCAACGCTGGCCCTGTTTGGCGACAAGCCGACTCTGGCCGATATTCGGCGCGGGTTGCAGAGTCGGGACCTGAAAACGAAACTCGCGGCCTGGTTGAAACAATATGCGGCGGCGTGGTGGCGGGAGAGCGGCGATCCCGCCGCGCAATACAAAGTGCTGGCGCAATTTTCCGGCATGGGTCGCAAACATCCCACCGCCGTGCTGGAACAAGTGATGTACCAACTGGCCAGGAGAGGAGCGGCCACCCCTGAAATAGCCCGCGACATGAATAATACGGCCGGCGAGATTTCCGCCGGTCCCGCGGCGCAAGGCTGGAAGCTGTTTTTCCAGGAGCAGCATGTGACGAATCAAGTCGCCGGCCGGGAGTTCCACCTGTACGGGGCGGCGATCAACGGCCGCATCTTCAGCACCTACCTCTTGAAAGACAAACCCTGCATCATTGATTTCTGGGCGACCTGGTGCCCCTGGTGCGTGCGGGAACTGCCGGGCATTGCGAAACTTTACAACCGGTATCATCCGAAAGGTCTCCAGATTGTCAGCGTTTCCGAAGACAATAATTTATTTGCGCTGCGCCGTTTTCTTCAACAGCATCCGGAAATGAAGTGGGTGCAGCTTTATCGCAAGGAGGGATTCTATGTTTCCCATGGCGCCTCGCGTGCGCTGCCGATCGTTGGGTACCCTACCACCATTATCCTCAACCGCCGGGGAGTGGTTCAGGATATGATCATCGGTTATTGGCGGGGACGGATTGATTCAGATATCAAGGCCATGTTCGTGGATAAAAAAGTTGTCCCAACGACGCCGCCGGCAAGAAATGGAAAGTAAGGCTGCGTTAATAAATAAAGGTATCAACTTGGCCGTGTCGATTGAGGCCGAATCGTGTAGTTCCAGTCGCCATGAAACCTACCGCGTTCCAAATTCACTCGCTTCATTTCTTCGTCCGTCACC